>NZ_DHCG01000004.1:20596-305793 GCF_002398115.1 Aminobacterium sp. UBA4908 | reverse complement strand
GCGGGCTATGATATCGGCTATAGCTGGGTCTGTCTTTACCAACACTTCCCATGACTTCTCAAACATAGAAACCTCTCCTTTCTCTCTGGTGCTACTTGCGTGATGAAATAATTTTCATTTCCTCGCCTACCATCTGGAATTTCTCCAAAGCAAAATCAAGATCTTCCTGAGTGTGGGCAGCAGAGACCATAACACGAATCCGAGCGGTACCCATGGGGACAGTGGGGAACGTAATAGCTCCTGCAAAAACTCCCTCGTCGAAAAGTCTGGCACTGAAACGCTTTGCGTCCAAGGCCTCGCCGATGATAACAGGAGTAATTGGAGTTTCGCTATGCCCTATATTAAATCCAAGATTTTTCAAACCTTTTTTAAGGTAACGCCCATTCTCCCAAAGACGATTGACTCTCTCTTCGCTGACAGACAGTTCCTCAAGAGCCGCAAGGTTAGCAGCTATATCAGGAACAGTCATAGCGCTGCTGAAAAGATTTGGACGGGCTTTCTGACGCAAATAGTCTATAAGTTCCACACTGCCGGCAACGAAGCCACCGACAACACCGAAAGCTTTGGAGAGGGTTCCCACTTCTACATCAACACGGCCATGGAGATTAAAGTGGTCTACAATTCCTCGACCGCCACGCCCTAATACCCCTTCGCCATGAGCATCGTCCACCATAACCATGGCACCATGCTTTTCGGCTACCTCTACAAGCTGAGGCAGTGGGGCTATATCTCCATCCATGGAAAAGACCCCGTCAGTAATAACAAGTTTCCGGCAATTATGATCGTCATAGAGAGAGAGCTGAGCATCCAAGTCTGATGGGCTCGCATGCTTAAAGCGCACGACTTCAGCGCGACTCAGGCGGCACCCATCAATAATAGAAGCATGGTTCAACTCATCGCTAAAAATCAAATCTTCTTTCCCTACAAGGGGTGGTATGGCAGAAAGATTAGCGCAAAAGCCGGACTGGACCAGCATCGCTGCCTCAGCCCCTTTAAACTGAGCGAGTTTCTTCTCAAGTTCGACGTGAATAGCCAAAGTTCCCGCAATGGTCCGGACAGCTCCAGGACCAACTCCCCACGTATCTACATATTTTTTTACTTTCTCTATGAGAGATGGATCATTACAAAAACCCAAATAGTTGTTAGAACAGCAGGAAAGATATTTTTTACCGCCAATTTCAACCCATGCTCCCTGAGGGCTGGAAATTACAGGAATATTTGTGTAAAGTCCCTCTTGTTTAAGTCGGGCCAATTCTTCTGTAATAAATGTTTTCTTCACAGTCATATCTCTTCCCCCTTTATAAAATTGGAACACTCCTCTTTATTGCCGCCCCCTGTTTTTTCTCATATGGGGAATACATCTCCCATTACAGGGCCCACCATTACTGGCTATACTGGATGAAATTACTATGGGGCGACTAACAGCCTTGTGACACAAAAAATAAATCCCAAATTTTTATTTTTTAAGCAGTTTTTCTTTCAGGTGCTTTAACATATCCTCTGTCATTTTATCGAGGTCATACTGAGGATTGAATCCCCACTCCTCTTTTGCCGCACGTACATCCAGAGAATTGGGCCACGACTCAGCAATAGCCTGTCGTACCGGATCTACTTTATAGCCCATAGTGAAATTGGGCATGAATTTTCGAATGGAGGCCGCAATTTCTTCCGGCTCAAAACTCATGGCGGAAATGTTGAAAGCATTGCGGTGCTTTAACTTCGCGCCATCAGCTTCCATGAGCTGAACCACAGCATTGATGGCATCTGGCATGTACATCATATCCATATATGTTCCTGCCGCGATAAAAGAATCATAATGACCATCTGTAATAGCCTTATAATAGATATCCACTGCATAATCAGTCGTACCACCGCCGGGCTCTGTTTCATAAGAGATGAGTCCTGGGAAACGAACACCTCGAGTATCAAGGCCATATTTCAGATGGTAGTAATCGCACAACAGCTCTCCTGTTACCTTTGTAATCCCATACATAGTGGCTGGGCGCTGGATCGTATCCTGGGGAGTATGGTCTAAAGGCGTTCCTGGACCAAAAGCCGCGATAGAACTTGGGAAAAATATGGCCGTTCTCTTCTCTCGCGCCACTTCAAGAACATTAAAAAGTCCACCTGCATTGATCTGCCAAGCGAGCTGGGGCTTCATTTCACCCACAGCTGAAAGCAAACCCGCCAGATGCATAATTGTATCGATATTATATTTTTCAACAAGCCCTGCAATAGTTTGGCTTTCTCGAACATCAAGTATTTCGAAAGGGCCATCGCCTAGCTTTTCTACGCCAGTTGTCTTTACATCAGAACCAATAACATGGTCAGCACCATATCCCTTACGAAGTTTTTTTACCAATTCTGTTCCTATCTGACCTAAACAACCTGTAACTAAAATATTTTTCACTACCCATGCCCCCTTCACAATTTACTGCGGAAAACATTTTTCCAAAAATATGGAGGACCTCCGAAGAGGTCCTCCTCTTTATGCTAATGTGTATAAGCCTCTGACGTCGTAGTTGTTGACGTCGTAGTTGTTGACGACGTAGTTGTTGACGACGTTGATGTTGATGAGCTGCCTGTCATTTTGTCTACAATCAAAGCGATGGCTCCGTCACCTGTAATATTACATGCTGTGCCAAAGCTATCTTGGGCCAAATAGAGAGCGATCATGAGGGTCAGCATATTAGGATCGAAATGCAACATGGACTCCAACACACCAAGGGCTGCCATAACAGCTCCGCCAGGTACGCCAGGAGCTGCGACCATGGTGATACCCAGCATAATGATAAAAGGAAACATGGAAGCAAAAGAGAACTGCATTCCGTGAAGCATCATAACGGCAATGGCACAACTCGTAAGGGTAATAGTGCTGCCCGACAAGTGGATAGTGGCGCACAAGGGAATAACAAACTGTGCTACCCGGGGAGAGACCTTATTTTCTAGTGTCTGACGCAGGGTTACAGGGATTGTAGCAGCAGAAGACTGAGTTCCTATAGCTGTAAGGTACGCTGGAATCATATTTCTAATAGCTTTAAAGGGATTTACTTTCGCTACTGCTCCAGCAACAGTGTACTGGAAAAGAATAATCGCAAAATGAAGAGCAATGATAACGACATACACTTTCAAGAACACCGACATAATCATCTGAACTTCACCAGCATGGGTCATGTTAGCAAAAATACCACAAATATGGACTGGGAGCAGGGGGATGATAACAGCACTGATCAGTTTCTCTACTATCGACTGAAATTCGTGCATAACGCTGTTGAGGCTTTTGCTATTGATAACGGCCATTCCGATGCCAAGAATAAAGGCAATGAGCAAGGCACTCATAACACCCATCAGAGGTGGCATATCGATTTTGAAGTACGGTGCCAACAACGCCTCCTCAGGATTTGTCGCTGAAGCCAACATGCTGCCTTCCTGTATAATTCTAGGGAAAATCGCCGTATCTACTGTATATGCAACAGTCCCTGAAATAAGGGTAGAAACATACGCAATCACCACCGTAAGGAAGAGGATCTTCCCTGCGTTGTTTCCGAGATCTCCAATGCCTGGGGCCACAAATCCGACGATAATGAGAGGAATAACAAAACCGAGGAAGTTCCCAAAAATACCATTAAAAGTAGCTAGACTTCTAACTACTACTTCCGGCATATAAGCCCCAAACACTATTCCTAAAACAATTGCAATAATGAGACGTGGAAGAAGACCGAGCTTTTTTTTCTTTTCTTGCATTCGACTGCACCCTCCTTCGTTATTGTACTGCCAACATCACATTTTAGGTACAGCCACCATAGAGTACTATCAGCAAATAGCTGAAAATACATCCTTTAAACGCTACAAAGGATGATGTTTCTCAGTAAATCAGGAAGATCAAGATGATACTTTAGACCTAGATATCATTGTAGGGTCTCTATAGTTACATGTTTTAAATTATAAATTTTTCTCTTAAAAAACCTGGGAACATTTCTACAAGAAAACATTTTATCAAAAAAAGGATGAAACAAAAGAGGGGAAATACGTACCTGGTCAGCCCGTTACAGCTTCTTTACGAGCAACACTGTAAGATCGTTCACATTCGTGCCAGTTGGACCTGTTTTTATGAGGCTGTTCGCCATGTGTAAGGCGTGGTAGGCATTGTTGTTTTCAAGTAGGGTGTAGGGATCTGCTCCTCTATGATATATTTTTTCAACTGTCTTCCCATCCACTATACCTCCAGCAGCATCAGTAGGCCCATCGGTGCCATCAGATCCAACAGAAATAAGAGCAACGCCAGGCATATTCTGTATCTCCAAAGCCGCAGCCAAAGCCAGTTCTTGGTTACGGCCCCCTTTCCCCTTCCCTTTCAAGTGAACAATTGTCTCTCCACCCAATATAATGGCGCAAGGAGGCTCAAGCGGACGAGAATAGGCTCTTTCTTCTCTCGCTATCGAAGCTAAAAAAGTCCCCGCTTCTCTTGCTTCGCAGTTAAGTGTTGTCGTCAAAATAAAAGTTTTATATCCGAGATCATGAGCCTTCTCCGCAGCCTTTTCACAGAGGGTTTTTACGCTCCCTGAAATAAATGTTTCTACATTGCTTACTTTTTTCGGCGTCTCCTCTTCAAGGATCTTAAAGAAACAAGGTTTCATGGAGAGATTGTAACGAGAAACAATTTCTAAAGCTTGTCTAGACGTAGTGGCATCAGGATAAGCCGGACCAGAAGCGATGCTATCGAGGCGATCTCCTAAAACATCAGAAAGGACAATAGAGTAAATATGAGCTGGAGCTACCCATTGGGCAAATTGCCCACCTTTTACAGCGGAAAGACGTTTACGAATTGCATTTATTTCCACAATATTGGCGCCACAACGGAGCATTTGATCTGTAATTTCTATAAAATCTTCAAGGGTTACTCCTTCTTTAGGTTTCTCAAAAAGAGCGGAACCACCTCCAGAAACAAGAAAGAGTACCTGATGGTCTGCAGAAAGGTTTTTGGTAATTTTCAGCGCTTCTGATGTAGCCTTTAAAGAATTTTCATCTGGCAGAGGGTGCCCCGCTTCCCAAATAGAGAGGTTAGCAAGAGGGCCACGGCTGTGATGATACTTTGTAATGACGATACCTCTTTCTATCTGATCCCCTACCTCATCTACAGCGGCTTTTGCCATGCGCCAGGCAGCCTTCCCTATAGAAACAAGAATAATTCGCCCCTTACAAGGTTTCTTCCGAAGCTGCTCCCGTACCGCACGCTCTGGTAAAACAGCGTCGATAGCATACTGAACAATATTTTTCGCGTCTCTGTGAAGAGTCATAACCGAACCCCTTGTCGCAAATGGACACGACTCCCTATAATGAAATTTTCTTTCCCAAATGCTCCTGCCTTCGCTTCGGATCTGTACTCTTCTTGTCCTTCGGAAGTTTCTCTGTATAACATCCTTCGCTTCACCCTTCCCCTCACAAGCTTTAACTACTGTTGATCTGAGGAAATAAGACCTTCTCTAATAGCATATTTCACTAAATCTGCTATGGTCTCAAAGCCAAGTTTTCGCATGATGTTTTGCCGATGGGTGCCGATGGTTTTTACGCTCAGGTGGAGAAGATCTGCTATCTCTCTATTGGTCTTCCCCTCTGCTAGATGTATTAATACCTCCCGCTCTCTGGCTGTAAGTTTTTCCTCTCCCGGAGACGTTCCCTGCTGTACAAAATGCACGTACATGCGCGCTACTATTTTCGATACGCTTGGTCCAAGGTATATTCGTCCTTCATAGACTGTCCTTATGGCTTCAACCAACTCGGTAGAGGCACAATCTTTTAGAAGAAACGCTTTCGCTCCTGCCCGAAGCATTTCAGAAATAAAGTTGCGATCTGCATACATAGAAAGAGCTACCACTTTCGTTTCAGGAGCCCGAATCTGAAGCTCTTCTGTTGCCTCGATTCCATCCATTCCAGGCATTTTTATGTCCATAACTACAATATCAGGGCGAAACGACTCTGCCAAAGCCACTGCTTCAAAACCATCCCCAGCTTCGGCAACAACAGAAATATCTGGTTGCCGTTCAATGAGAAGACGTAATCCTTCCCGCACTATTTGATGATCATCGGCAAGTAAGATGCGAATTGTCATGCCGTACACTCCTCTCGTTATTTAAAGGAATTAACTGGCACAAATATAGTTATACGGACGCCTTTCCCTTCCTTCGAGGTGATGACCAAGTGCCCACCCAGAGAACAAAGGCGCTCTCTCAAGCTGAAGAGACCAAAAGTTTGTTTTTTAGAGATCCCGTCATCAATTGAGTGAGCATCGAATCCTTTTCCCGAATCAGACACCGTGAGACAAATGGTTCCGGCAGAACAAGACGTTTTAACATGAGCCTGCCGAACTCCGGAATGCTTCACTACATTCATAAGAAGCTCTCGTAGTGCCCTGAAAAGAAAGGCTTTTAAGTCATCATTCATTTTTTCGGGAAGGCCGCGGTTTTCGTACGATACCTGGAGGCCATAGTTTTCTTCCATCTTTTCAGCAAGCCATTCCACAGAGGCTGGAAAACCTAAACGGTAGAGCACTGGTGAACCTAACTCAAAGGTCAACGTTCTCGTACTTTGAATAGAGCCCTCAAGTGTTTGTAAAATACCATTAATATCATCTTTTATCTGCCTCTCTTCTACACACTCTGAGAGTAAGGCAAGTCGAATCTTTGTTAAAGCCAGATTTTGACCGATAGAATCATGTACCTCTTCTGCAATACGTCGACGTTCTTTCTCCTCTGCCATAGAAAGGGCTGAAGCTAAGCCCCTTAATTGATCGCGATATGCCTCCTCCTGCAAACGAGCCTTTTCAAGTTTCGTATTAATACAACGAAGCTGTTCATTATTTTTTTCCGTAACAAGCCGCAACCTTCGTTCCGTCTCCTTCTCTTGTCGGTTCTTGAGATATTTCTGTACAAACCAGAAGAGAATAACGGTCAGAAACATATATCCAACATAGGCCAACGGAGTCTTCCACGGCGGCGGAACTACATACAAAAGCAATGATGTTCCCTCTTTGTTCCAAACATCATTATTATTTGAACCCATAACTTTAAACGTATACCTTCCAGGAGGAAGATTGGTGTAATGAGCATAATGTCGATTCCCTGCCGAAACCCAGTCCATATCAAAACCTTCCAGTTTATAGCGGTACTGATTCGACTCAGGATGGGTGTAGTCAAGAGCTGAAAAATCTATGGAAAGGAAGTTATCTCTATAGCTGAGGATAGCCCACGGCTTCCCATCTTTCGTACGGTAGGGCTGAAGCGGTTTATTCATAACCAATACTCTGTTGATGACAATAGGAGGAATGTGGGAGTTTTCCCAGACATCAGTGGGGAAAAAGCTGTTACAGCCATTAATGCCCCCAAAATACATGCGGCCGAAAGAATCTTTAAAAGTAGCAGTTGCGTTAAATTCCTTTGCCTGGAGCCCATCCCCCAGATTGTAATTTCGAACAGCGCCTGTCTTAATATCATATTGGGAAAGACCGTTTCCAGTGCTGATCCACAAATTTTTATAATTATCTTCCAAGATTCCTCGAATGGAGTCGCTCACAAAGCCATCTTTTGATGTGAGGAGGGAAAAGGTCTCATACTTCCTATCGAAACGACAGAGTCCCTCAGCTGTCGCTATCCAAAAAGTCCTGTCACGGTCTTCATAAATAGAAAAAACTCTATTCCCCGGAAAGCTTTGAGAATTGGTGGGATCATAGAAATAGTGTTTTACACTGTTATTTTGAAGATCAATGCAATAAAAACCATTGCTTACAGTCCCTATCCACAAGGTCTTTTGGCTATCTTCAAATAAGCAGGAAATAAGATCTTTCTTTAAAACATCTGCTATGGGAGACGACCATGGGATAGAATAAAAAAGACCTTCTTCCTGAAGGAAACGATACAAACCTTCCATTGTGCCAACCCAGAAAGTACCGTTTGAATCTTCCAATATGGAAGTTATTTTGTTACTTCCACTAAGAGAGGATTCAGAAAGCTGATTCAGAAAGAGAGTAAAGTCTTGATTTGATCTGTTGAAACGACAAAGGCCATTATCTGTTCCAACCCACATTGTTCCCTCTCTATCGCGGAAAAAGGCAAGCACTCGATCGCTGGATACGCTTTGAGAATTATCTGGATTATGGCGATAATGCTGAACGGTTCCATTATTCATGATAACCTTGATCCCATTTCCATAGGTACCTACCCATAAAGAATCGTACCCCTCTTTATAGACCGCATACACATTATCACCCGACACTTGACGGATAAGAAAAGACTTGCCATTGTATCGTTGGAAGGGGCGCTTCAGATGAAATTTCTCTACCCCTCCGGAATGGGTGCCCAGCCACACGATACCTGTAAGATCTCCCAGAAAGATCGTATCTTTTCTATCGCCATAAATGGCCCGGATCTTATTATCCCGCAAGGAATGAGGGTTGTCTCTTTCTATCTGATAGGTCAGGACCTGCTTCGTTCCTCGGTCATACCGAAGAAGTCCCCCTCCATCTGTGACAATCCACAGGTCTTCAAAGATATCTTGATATAAACCCGTAATGGTACTTGAAGAAACAACTCTGTTGTTTTCATCTACAAGAGGAATATACTCAAACCATTTTTCCCGCGTGTGGAGGAGATAGAGTTGACCAGACTCCGTCCCAATCCAGAGATTCCCCTTTCGCCCATCAGTAATAGCCGTAATGGCAACGTAGGGAAAGACAGTCGGTCGATAGGTCTGGAAAATATCATTCCCTTTATACTCACTCAGCCCTCCATCAGTCCCTACCCACAACGTTCCTGTTGTATCAACAAAAAAAGCAGTGATCTTATTCCCGCCCAGCCCTGATTCATCGTCACTTTTAAAGATACTCCACGTGTTGTTTGAAGGATTGAAACGTGCAAGCCCCTTTTGGAATGTTCCTACCCAAATATTTCCTTTTTTGTCTCCAATTACTTTAGAGATCAGGTCTATAGGAGGAAACGTTTTCGAGTTAGGTGGATAATGATACACACGAAAAGTTTCGGTAACAGGATCAAAACGATTCAGCCCACCACCGAAAGTTCCCACCCATAAAAAACCCTCTGCATCTTCATATAAAGACGTTACAATATTGTTCGACAGGGATGTAGTGGAAAAGGGCTCATGTCGAAACACCCGAAATGTATAACCATCGTAGCGGTTCAACCCACCATCAGTTCCAAACCACATGTATCCACGGTGGTCTTTCAAAATGGCATTCACGGTGGTCTGTGATAAGCCTTTCTCCAAGGAAAGATGCTCAAACACAATTTCATCCCGTCCCGAAGCAAAAGCTGGAATGTGTGCGAGAATAAGAATGAAAGAGCACAGAAGTATAATTTTTCTTTTGTTGCCGACCACCATGTCACCTCCGTAAAAGCTCTTTCGATAATTGTATCACGGAGATTTTAAAGACAAAAAGGAGCCCGGGGAAACAGAGGATGTTCCTGTAACTTAACTGATCGGGTAATGGCTGTTAATCCTTTTCGGGGAGATCTACAGGAACGTTTAGAAAAAGCAAACCCTCCTGTAGAGGGATGCTCACGAATTACAGCAAATATCAAGAAAGATTACGGGAAATCCTGTCCCATTAACCCGAGACGAAAAGGTGGTTGGACAAGTAGAATATTGAGATGGGGAGATCATCGACACTATTCGTCGAGTTTTGTAACTTTCTCTCACAAAGAACACCTACAAGGAGGACACAATGAGAAAAGAAGAAATCTATGCACAAGCACTGGAAGCACATCGTCGGACGAGAGGAAAAGTAGCAATCACGAGCAAACTTCCCGTGGAAAGTATGGCCGATCTATCCATTGCCTACACTCCTGGCGTTGCGGAACCTTGCAACGAAATTAAACGGAATCCCGACGCTGTTTATGAAGTAACCTCCAAAGGAAATATGGTTGCCGTTGTTACCGATGGGTCTGCAGTTTTAGGGCTGGGAAATATTGGGCCAGAAGCAGCTCTTCCCGTTATGGAGGGCAAAGCCGTGCTCTTCAAGCGATTTGCCGGAGTTGACGCTTTCCCCATCTGCATTAAATCTCAAGATCCTGATGAGATAGTACAAACAACAGCTCTTATCACTTCTTCTTTTGGCGGCATAAACCTCGAGGATATTTCAGCTCCACGCTGTTTTGAAATTGAACGGCGTCTTAAAGAAATATGTGACATCCCTGTTTTCCATGATGATCAGCATGGTACCGCTGTTATTGTTCTTGCAGGTATCATCAATGCCTTGAAGATAGTGAAGAAAAAGATAGAGGACGTAAAGATCGTAATGAGTGGTGCTGGAGCAGCGGGAATCGCTATCTGCCGGTTCCTTCTCTCTGCTGGAGCGCAAAATGTTATTCTCTGCGATCGCGGCGGTGCTATTTACGAAGGACGACCCAATAATATGAACTGGGCCAAAGAAGAAATCGCTCAGCACACAAACCCTTCAAAAGAGAAAGGGAATCTGGCTGATGTCCTTAAAAATGCCGATATTTTCCTTGGTATCTCCGCTCCTGGCGTTATTACCACTGAGATGGTAAAAACCATGGCTCAAGATTCTATTATCTTCGCTATGGCCAACCCCACTCCCGAAATCTATCCCGACGAGGCCAAAGCCGGAGGAGCCGCTATTATAGCCACAGGACGCAGTGATTTCCCCAACCAAATCAACAACTGCCTCGGATTCCCCGGTATTTTCCGTGGCGCTCTTGACGTTCGAGCAAAGGAGATTAACGAGGAAATGAAACTGGCTGCCAGTCATGCCATAGCAGCCCTTATTTCTGATGATGAACTTTCTCCAGAACGCATTATTCCTGAAGCTCTGGACCCTCGCGTCGCCTCCGCTGTAGCGGAAGCAGTTGCCCGAGCCGCGAGAAAAACAGGAGTTGCTAGAATCTAAAATTCATAACACAGGGTATTCTTAAAGCGAGAGAAAGACGATGGAATCGTCGCCTCAGATTGCAGACAAAGCTCCTTGGAAAAGTTTTTCTGAGGGGCTTTGTCTGCTTTTATAAAGAGCTGACGAAGCCTCTCCCTCATTAATTCGATATTTCGGCCATAGATCCCCCCTTAACATCCCTAGGCGACGAGGAAGAGTTTTTATCTATTCTCCCCTTTTAGATTTTTTTCATTTCTGGATGGTACAATCATGAAATGTAATTGAGAGAGCAGGTGAGAGATTTGAGTCGTGATGTTATAAGCAAATACCTAAAAAAGGACATTTTGGAGAAACTGGAGAAGAGTCGTTGTTGTGTCATCTCATTTTCAGGGGGAATTGATAGCTCAGTTCTTGTGGGCATTATGGCGTCTCTCATCCCCCCACAAAAAATACACGCCGTTATGTTCAGGTCCTTCCTCCATTTTGCGGAAGAAATGGAACGAGGCATTCAATATTGTCACAGTCTCGGGGTCACGCTAAAGCCTCTCCCAGGCCCAGAACTTTATATAGAAGAGGTTATGAAAAACAGCGCGGAGCGATGCGGGTACTGTAAAAAAGCCCGTGCCACAGAACTTTTAGACGTAGCCCGCTCTCTTAAAGCAGACCTTATCCTTGAAGGTTCCAACGCCGATGACCTGAAAGATCCTTCCCGTTTGGGAACAAAAGTCTTACAGGGCATACCCCAGATATTCTCGCCTTTAGCGCAATCAAACATAACGAAACAAAAAGTACGCGAACTCGCTAGGGATTTAAGAATATCATGGTGGAACGAGGAACCAACAGCTTGTCTGGCCACAAGATTTCCGGAAGGGCATGAACTGCAAGCTTGGGAATGTGCCCAGGTAGCTAAGGGGGAATGGAATCTACGAAAGGCAGGATTTCGCCAAGTTCGAATACGAGTTTTTAAAGATATAGCCTGCCTACAGGTTCCACTGCCTCAACTTGAGCAGATTTTGTCCAAAAGGGAAGAGGTTATAGGGATAATAAGAGATGCAGGTTTTAAACAAATCTTACTCGATCTGGAAGGATACGAGTGGGGGCGAAAATGGATTGTAGAATGAACAGAATAGGAAGGATGGACAGCCAATGAAAATTCTTTACTTAGACTGCTTCTCCGGCATTTCAGGAGACATGTTTCTCGGAGCTCTTCTCGACCTCGGCCTAGATAGAGACGAGTTTTTGAGGAAGATGAGCACACTGCACATTCCTCATGGACATTATCACGACCATGGGCATGAACATGTCCACCATCAGGGCGAAGGGTATAACATTCTCGTTTCTGATGTAGTTCGGAAAGGGTTTTCCGGCATCAGCGTGAAGATAGAAAGTAGCGAAGATCACCCCCATCGAGGTCTCATGGACATATGGGAGATTATCGATAAAAGCAGTCTTTCCCAAGAAGTAAAAGACAAGAGTAAAAAGGCTTTTCTCCTTTTGGCCACAGCGGAAGGGAAGGTTCACGGCCTTCCGCCAGAAAAGGTACACTTTCACGAGGTAGGGGCTGTCGACTCCATTATGGATATAGTGGGGGCCTGTGTACTTATAGAGATGCTCTCTCCAGATAAAATTGTATGTTCTCCTCTTAACGTTGGGAGTGGCACCGTGGAATGTGCACATGGAATCCTTCCTGTGCCAGCTCCAGCAACGGAACAGCTTTTGGCGGGCATTCCTATTTATTCTGCGGGAAGTCCTATGGAGCGAGTTACACCCACGGGAGCTCTGCTCGTAAAAATGTTTGCCCACGAATTTGGGAACATACCTGAGGGAATTATTCTTCGCAGTGGACGAGGCCTTGGAGAACGGGAAAGTGATCTTCCTAACTTCCTGCGAGCCATTCTTCTTGAAAGAGAGAACGAAGGAAAATCTTCCACCGCTACTAAGGAAGAACCTTTTTTACGAGATGAGGGGATCGTGTTAGAAACAAATATCGATGACATGAATCCCCAATATTACGAGCCAGTAATGGAGCGTCTTTTCTCTGCTGGGGCTATGGATGTATGGCTTGATCCTATTATCATGAAGAAAGGCCGCCCCGCTATTCGGCTTTGCTGCCTCGTGTCGGAGAATATGGAAGAGAAGGCTGCCGAAATAATCCTCAAAGGAACAACAACCTTAGGACTTCGTCGATATAAAGTGGATCGAATAAAGCTACATCATCACATTACTCCAATTGAGACAACTTTTGGCCTTGTCCGCATTAAAGAAGCTTGGTGGGGAAAGGAGCGCCTTCGTGTCAATCCTGAATACGATGACCTGAAGCGCATCTCCAGGGAGACCGGCATTCCTCTCAATAAATTGCGAGAAGAAATACTGCGCCAGATAGACAAAAACATCTAAAACCAGGAAAGCTCTTCTTTTTGATGAATGAAGTGCACCCCAAAAGCCGGACAGGAATCCAGCATTTGGGGTGTACTTCGTTTGAAGACGGGCTTTTTTATCGTGACATTCCCCTTGCTAAAATTTTGAACTCTTCTTGCACCTCTCCATTTCTGACCCCATACATAACCGAATATAAATTACATGTAGGGCAAGCGTGGTTAGGAATAATCTCAACCTTATCTCCAATATGAAAAGACATATCTTGAGGCGGGGCGAAAAGGCCGTGCTCATCAGATAAACTATAAAGATAAACAGATGACCGCTCTTTAAGAACACCAAACCCCCTACTTCGTGTTATGCCATGACGCTGTACAAAGTAAGTGAGGGCTTTCGTACCACTGTCAAGAACCACTCTGTCAGGTGACGGGCAACTTATAACTGTCGCCAAGACCGAAAGGGCACAGTGTTGATATGAACCAATAACCTGCGCTTGGTCTCCATCCATAAAGATATAGGTACCTGGACGAATTTCTGTAACACCAGGTACAATATCTGAAACCAAGAGGGACGGAGTAGAGCCGACACTTAATTCCTCTACAGCAATGCCTTCTCTTCTTAATAACGTCGCTGTTTCGATCACATCTTGTTGGCTTTTTAAAGAGATGGCTCTGATTTCTGCCAAATCATTCGCTTCATAGCTATGACCATCGTGGGTAAAAAGACCCCTCAGCCTCACGGAATCCCGATAAAGAATAAGACGTGCCAGTTCCAAAACTTCTTCTCCAGGAGCTACGCCTGTTCGATGATCTCCTGTATCTATATCGATCATGACATCCAAAGGACGGGCTTCTCCATCAAAGGCTTCAGCCAACATTTTTATGTGTTCCGCGCTATCCACACCCACAGCAATCCGAACTCTTCGGCTTAAGGCAAGAAGCCGTTCCATTTTAATATCACCAACAATTTCGTTGGCTACAAAAATGTCATTAATGCCAGCAGAGGCCATAACCTCCGCTTCTCCGAGCTTTGCCACAGTAATTCCTTGCGCCCCAGCCATTACCTGTTTTTTAGCCAGATCGGGAGTTCTATGGGTTTTCACATGAGGCCGAAGCTTCACTCCCGATATGTTAGCTTTTTCCTGCATCCATCGGATATTTCTCTCCATCACATTAAGATCTACCAAGAGAGAAGGAGTATCGAGATCTGCAACCTGGCAGCCTCTATAAGGTTCCCGTAGAGACTTCATAATCTTTCTCCACCTCTATTCTGTTCTTGATTATGCCGCTATGGTTAAATGTACCATAATCAAGAATTTTTTGCCTTACTTAGCACGATGATGCCTGGAAGAAGTGAAAGGCAAAAGAAGAAAGGAGAATCACACCATCCTTCAACACATCCTCGTTAACTTGAAACTGGGGTGAGTGATGTTGTGCGTCACTCCCTTTTGCTGGATCTCCCATACCTAGAAAGCAAAAGACCCCAGGCACCTTCTGCTGATAAAAGCTAAAATCTTCAGATCCCATAACAATGGCAACTTCTTCATAACTCTCTTCTCCCTTTACCTTTTTCACGACGTCAAGAAGCATGTCTGCCATAGCATCATTATTCACCGTCACAGGGTATACGGGAGTAAAGGCGACCTTCGCCTCACAACGAAGGGCTGAAGCTATGCCGCCCGCAATTCGCCGAAGCCGCCCTTCCATACTATCTCGAATAACAGGACTGGTTGTGCGTATATTCCCCTGGATATGAGCCGTTTCGGGAATAATATTAGGAGCTGTTCCCGACTCCAGCTTCCCGACACTTACTACCACTGTCTCAAGAGGGTCAATCTCCCTGCTCACGATCGTCTGGACAGTGGATATCATCGTAGCGGCAGCAATGGTGGGATCTACTGCTTCGTGAGGTCTGGAACCATGACCACCTCGCCCCTTCACATAAATATCCCAAATATCCGCAGAAGCCATCATAGCCCCTTTTCGAAAACCAACCTTCCCCATCTGTAAGGGACTCCAGACATGAAGACCTCCAATAGCATCTACGCCATCAAGGGCCCCTTCTTCAATAAGCTGCTTGGCACCAGATCGGACTCCTGATTCTTCTGCAGGCTGAAATATGAGCCGGACTCGACCAGGGATTTGCTCTTTCAAGGAGGCCAATATATGGGCGACACCCAAAAGAATGGCAGCATGAGCATCATGACCACAGGCATGCATTACTCCATCACAAGTAGATCTCCATGGTACATCCACATCCTCCTGGAGGGGAAGGGCATCAATATCTGCACGAAGAGCGAGGGTAGGCCCATCCGCTTTTCCCGTTATATCCGCCACTACCCCGCTCTCTGTTCCGCCAAAACCTCGACGAATATTTTCATATCCAAGAGATCGAAGATTTTCTTCTATTTTTTTAGATGTTTCTACTTCTTTCCAGGGAAGTTCCGGATAAGCATGGAAATCCCGTCGCAGTTCTATTACTTTTTGTTCTATTTCCTCGGCACACACAGCAATTTGAGCATAAATCATAAAACAAGCACCTTCTTATATGAATTTGACTAAAAATCCAGCTAAAAATACAGAAGCGATCGTAACGGTTGTAAACCCAGAGACTAGCATTTTAGGAAGGATCCCCGTCAAAATAAAATCTCTTTCCTCTGATGTCTCCCCTACCGCATTCGCTACTTCTTGAGAGACGATAAAAGTACCCGGGAAACCAAAAAGGCAACAAACACCTATAGCAAGGCTCATCTCCCAAGAATAACCAAAGATCTTGGCAGAAAGAAAGGCCACTGCTACTATTCCTACAACCGATATAGCAAAGGCTACTACAATAGGTATTATAAGAGAAGCCACCATTTGAGGGGTTGCTTTGTTGAGGCTCATAAAGATAGGAACCAAAAGAGCAAAAAGAGCCAACCCCGTGGAATTTGCCTTATCAAGAATCTTATGTTCAAGAAACCCTATCTCATAAAAAATAATGCCGAAAATAAGAGCCATAACAAACTGATTGATTACTCCACCAAGAACCTTTGCAAACCAAACTGCGAGCCACCCTACTAACATGGCTTTCATAAGAAGGATAAAAGGCGTACGAAGATCTTTTGGCGTTGCGGGGAACAATCTCCATGTGGGCTGTTCTGGATCACTTTTCACTTGAGCATGCAGATTTGCCTGTCCTTGCTCTCCTTTTCGGAAAATATCTCGCAAACGTCGTCCTTCTCTGGAAAGACAAATAGAAGCTATAGGAAGACCAACAAAATTCTGAAGAACCAACAAAAGGGTCACAAAAACCAGTACAGACTCCAATCCCTTGGCTTTTGCCGCCTCACTCATAATAAGAGTAGCTACAACCCCTCCGGAGATGGGCCCCGCTGCCGTAAGAGCATATTGTTTACCAATAATAGGAGCTGCTAAAAAGAACAAGGCAATAGCTGCTGCTACAATGGCAGCCAACGCGATAAGAACAGTTTTCCACTCATCTTTTAAATCTCTCAATTTCATTAACGTTCCCATATGAACCATGAGCATGGGAATGAGAGCTAAAGAGAACTTTACAATGACTGCATCCTCAAAAAGAGTGGTGGGAATCCCCAACCAAAACCCAACCATGAAGACAATGCCTGATACAAAGAGCATGGAACATATAGCTTTTGTTTTTTGGGCGACAACGTCTCCCACCGCATATACCAGTGCTATGACTAAAAGAGCACTCACCGCATCCATAATTGTACCTCCTCTAAATAAATGCTAAAAAAATATTGATTTCAAAGCCCTATCCCTCTCCTCCTTTCTCGGGCTATAAAAATAAAAAAAGGCCAGGACCCCTTTTCTGGGGGTCCTGGCCTAAGCGCCAAAAGAAGACCTGCGCCGGTCGGCTCAGAAAGCCCCCCCGCGTCGATACCAAAAAGCAAAAAAGAAAAAGGAAAAAACAAAACTGATAAATAAAGACAAATTCATAAAAGACTCCGCCTCTTTCTGAAAATTTACCCTTTCATACCATGATTTTTACCTATCGTCAAGGAATTCTGATCAAATGTATCATTAGACAACAATAATATCATTTTTAATCCATAACAACGCGAGAAATTGTACAATAAATTTTTCTCTAAAGAAGATATACTCTCTATGTATCATTCTATTTTGGGGAGGTGTCTGAGAAAAATCATGAAATGCTTGGCTACTTTCCATGTCACAAGTATGGCACTTATGTTCGAGAAGATCTGTAGGAAAGAAGGACTGGATGTAAAAATAATTCCCGTTCCGCGGCAACTTTCGGCAAGCTGTGGATTAGCATGTAGCTATCCCTGCGATAAAGAAGAGAGCATTCGTCATATTATAGAGAAAAAAAAGATAGATGTTGCCAGCTTTCACCAAATAGAGGAGACATAGGCTCTCTCCAACATCAATATACCCATGTTACATATAGCCCCCCCCCAATGGAGGCGGCAGAGGCAGGGGGCGAATTTGGAGAGAGTGTTTACGTTATGGACAATGTCCGATACCTTGGCAATGCGAGCATCTATTGATGGCGGATCTGTAAAAAACTGTGGTGATAAGGTGGAGGGCTTATTGGCATGGAGGTTGTGGAAGCTCTTCATTCCAGAAGGGGGAACTCTGGCGTGGCCGTAAAAAATGACGCTGTCTTAAAATAAGTAAATATGCGTAACAAAACCATGTAGTTTTCTACGATCTCTAAACTCCCTGGGGGTTTTATACTCCTATTAAAAAGCAAGGAGGAGGCATTTAGAGATGAAGAAAATAGTTGTTCTTGCCGGGTTGATAGCTGTTATGGCAACAGGAATTGCTTGGGCTCATGGAGGCTGGGGGGACCGACACGGATTTGATGGGTACTCCTGTAGGGGGACTATGTACGGGCATCACTTTATGGAAGGCAACATGAGAGAAGGCACTCGATGGATATCTCCTAACGGAAATCGCCCGAACGCTGCCAATATCCCCCAAGAAATACAAAACAAGTGGAATGAAATGAGAAGGTCCCATCTTCAACTCCAGCTCGAACTATCTGAGCCTCAAGTCGATCGGAACAAAGCAACAGCTCTTCATGAAAAAATTCTTTCTCTCCGCCAAGAATTGACTCGTTGGACGTTCGAACAGCAACTGAATAGAGTCAACCCATCTAAATAGTTTTTTGAAGTGCACCTCCAAATGCTGGATTCTATGTCCACCTTTCGGGGTGCACTTCTTTACTAAAGGAACTGACGAGCTGCTATCTGAATAGGATCCCAGGGAAGAGAAAAAGGGGGAGCATATCCCAGATCAAGGTTTACAAGTTCACGGGCAGTCATACCGACAGAAAGAGCCGCAGCTACTACATCGATTCGCTTTGCTGAACCATGGGTACCAACAATTTGCGCTCCTAGAATCCGCCCTCCGGGAACTTCCGCGATCATCTTCACATTAATAGTTCCTGGCTCTGGATAATATCCAGCTCGAACATGACTTCTAATTGTTACTGTTTCATAGCGCATCCCCAGGTCTTCCAGTTCTTTTTCTGAAAGGCCTGTTCGAGCCACTTCTAGATCGCAATGCTTGCTCACGGCTGTCCCCACTACCCCAGGGAAACGTTCACGTTCTCCCCCCATATTCATGCCAGCCACTCGACCAGTTTTATTAGCTACAGATCCGAGGGGAACCCAAAAAGGGCGGTTCGCTACTCTATGCCACGTTTGTGAGCAGTCACCAGCTGCCCATACACCCTCCTCTTCCGTCTGCAGAAACTCGTCTACTCGAATAGAATCTTTGTACCCAAGAGGTAACCCTGCTTCCTTCGCCAATTTTGAATTCGGTCGAACTCCCAGGCCAAGGACCACTAAATCAGCAGGGATAGTTCGCTGATCGGTAATTACAGCTTTGATATTTCCCTTTTCTCGCTCCACTCCTTTCATGGTTTCGCCAAGATAGAGAGTGGTTCCTACATAACGAATAGCTTCAGCTATGAGATCCGCCATATCCATATCGAAAGTATTCATAACCTGGTACGAGCGGTCTACAAGGCAGACATTCATTTGTCTGATACAAAAAGCTTCCGCCATTTCAAGGCCTATATACCCGCCACCCACTACCACCACATTTCGAGGTCCTTTCTCTTCTATGTAACGCTGAAGATTGAGACCGTCTTCAAGAACGCTGAGGGCAAAAACGCCCTTTCCCTCTAAATCAGGGATGGGCGGGAGGATGGGCTGAGTTCCAGTGGCAAAAAGAAGCTGATCGTATGTATCTGTAAATATCTCTCCCGTTTGATGGTTAAGAACCGAGATGGCGCGGTTATGAAAATCCACAGAGAGAACCTCATGTGAAATCCGAGCCTGAATATTCTGCTTCTGCATAAACTCTTTAGGAGTACGAACAATAAGTTTTTGCTCATTATCAACAAGACCCGCCACGTAGTAAGGTATACCGCAAGCTGAATAAGATGTATGAGGGGATCGTTCGTAGACAAGAATTTCTGCGTGAGGACGGCGTTTCCTCACTTGTCCTGCAGCTGACATTCCAGCTGCATCGCCCCCAATAATGACAATCCTCTCTCGCTTCATCAGGGCTACCTCCTTCAGCACCGCCAACAAAGTGATCCGCTCATATAGGACCTAGCATAGTGCCAGAGAGTCAAGTCGCCTCTCCCTACCGTCGTCATAACTCGGTTCCCCGTTCAAACTTTCTTTACATCACCGTGCTAGTTCCACCATAGCATGGGCCATGATTTTTACGTTTTTCATGAGGTCTTCTATGGACCAACACTCATTCTCCTCATGGATAGTATACTTTTGCCCTGGGAAAATAGGGCCAAAGGCCACCACATTAGGCACGGATTTGGCATACGTCCCTCCACCAATAGCTAAAAGATCAGGATTTAAACCTGTCTGTTCTTTGTAAACCTTCTGGAGAGTGCGAATCAGGGGAGACTCTGGGTCCATATACAAGGGAGCTGCATGTCGAACATCTGTAACGGCTATTCCCTCTTTTTCCAAAGCTTCTCTCAATGGGTCAAGAACGAGAGAATCTTTTTTTGTCACTGGGTAACGGATATTTAAAGTAAAATGGACATCAGACTCATTCCCGTCTATTGTGCCTAAGCACAGGGTAAGAGCTCCAGATATATCATCATTCATGGCTATTCCCAGCGATGTTCCATCAGTTTCCATTCCTATAAGGGATGAAAGGGCGTGAATAAACTGTTTTTGACTCTTCATGAGGTCCATGGATGAAAGAATATCCACAAGACAGAGAATGGCATTGACACCAAGGTGAGGCGTGCTTCCATGGGCGGGAACTCCTTGCACCTCAATAGTAATTGTTCCCTTTACTCCATCCTCTACTATTTTAAAGCCACTCCGCTCCGGCCCATTCCATGCATCCACTATTGAAGCAATTCGTCTCCTCTCTTCTGCAGAAGCGCGAATAACGACTTGAGCCGTAGCCGCTACTACATTAGGAGCAACCCCTCCCTTAAAGGAAACAATTTTTACAGGACCGTCACCAGAGAAGGGAAAATGACACGTTAAGGTTAGAACCCCTTTTTCCGCGTAAATAATAGGATACTCTGCGTCAGGAGTAAATCCGGCTGCCGGCAGTTCCTCTGTTTGTATATAACGAGCCATACACTGGCTTCCCGACTCTTCATTCGTTCCAAAAATTATACGAATCCGTCGTTTCAGTGAGATATTGAGATCTTTAATAGCCTTTAATGCGAAAAGAGCACCAATAGTAGGCCCCTTATCGTCAAGAACCCCTCGTCCCCAAATAATGCCATTTTGAATCTCTCCTCCAAAAGGAGGATACTTCCATCCTGTCCCCTCAGGAACTACATCAAGATGCCCCAATATGGCGACGATCTCCTTCCCATCGCCCCATTCCCCGTACCCGGCCATATTATCCACGTTTTTAACACGAAAACCGAGCTGAGACGCTACATTCAATGCATGATCAAGTGCCAGTTTCACATTTCTCCCAAAGGGGGCACCCTCTTCAGGAACCCCTGCAACACTGGGAATACGCACCGATTCCTGTACTGCGGCTATGAGTTCATCTTTAAGCCCATCTATTGCCTTATCGAGCATATATAGTCCCTCCTAAGGTATATTGTGTAAAAAACTATCTATCCCATGTAACAATAAATTTTTTAAGAAAATATACTGGATTATACGATATCTTAGCCTTTCGGATCCCCTCAATTCCCATATCTTGCTCTCTATTCACCCACGTAAAAGAATGAGCAGACCTTTCCAAAAACATTTGATTGATAGCTTGGTAAACCCCCTTATAATCTGTTAGTCCTTTTTCAAAATGAATAATTACTGTGTCTTCTCCACTACTTTCAGCCACAGTATAAGCTACCATTTGCCCATCTACTTTAAGAACTCCTCCCATAATGTTGGGCATAACCTGCCACTGCTCCAGAATGCGATGAACAGCTTCGCTTTCAGCCTTTAAGCCCGGGGAGTCATCACAATTTCTCCACTTACACCATTTTTCCTGCATTTCTAAGATATAGGGGATATTTTTTGAAGTAATAGGTTCATAGGTATATGCGTAACTTCGCAAAAATTGCTGCAAGAGATTTTTCTTCTTATGGAAGCGGTTCCCAGAAAGAGAGATGAGTTCCGAAACACGATAGATATATTCCCACTCGCTTCGTTCCTCTTCTATTTTTACACTATCTCCTAACTCCTTTTGCCATTGAAGAGCCAACATTTCTGGAACCCTGTAAAAAACTGCCCCCGCCGGGAAATAGCTCTCTAACACTTTCCGCCAATCTTTATTTTTCCAAAGCCCAATAGGTGCCCAAAGAGCGGGAGAGGGAGACATTGTCCGGAGCCAACAAAGATCCTCATCAAAGGCCCACTCAAAATCCCTTTCATCAGCCCAGGCCCAAATGTTGATAAAACTGTAATCTGATGCTCTCTGACACGATTTGGAAAAGAGATCGATATAGTCATCACGACAATTCAGGGATAAAGGAACAAAGCTTAACGCCAAAACTCTCACCTCTTTTGTGCTTTTATAGCCCTCTAACTCTATAACACCTATGTATTATACCGTTAATAGTAGTAAGAGATGAAAAGGGCCGAAACTAAGAGTTCCGGCCCTTTCTACTTTCAATATCCTCAATATGTCAGCTTTCGTTTTTTTCATCTGGATCAATAAACTCGGCGTCTACCACATCTTCTTTCGATGAACCTTTTTCTTCTCCTCCGCTCGTACCAGGAGTCTTAGCAGCCATAACAGTTTGAAACGTCTGTTGAAGTTCTGATATGGATACTCGCAAATTTTCAAGAGTGGCATCGCTATTTTTAGCAAGGGCCTTTGCTTCCTCAAGAGCGTTACGAACCCTGACTTTCTGTGTCTCTTCAAGCATACTTTCCTTCTCTTTCAAAGTCTTCTCCAACTGATAAGAAAGAGATTCTAGTTCGTTACGAGCATCGGCCTTTTCCCGCTTCTTTCGATCTTCCGCTGAATGTTCCTGAGCTTCTTGAACCATTCGCTCTACCTCTTTTTTATCGAGGTTCGTGGACCCAGCAATAGTGATCTGCTGTTCTTTACTAGTATCCTTATCTCGAGCTGAGACTTTTAATATTCCATTTGCGTCTACGTCGAAAGTTACTTCAATTTGAGGAATACCACGAGGAGCTTTACGGATACCTTCAAGCTTAAAGTTCCCCAGAATTCTATTATCTGCTGCCATCTCTCGCTCGCCTTGCAAAACAACAACATCCACAGCAGGTTGATTATCTTCAGCGGTGGTAAAAATTTCTGTTTTCTTATATGGGATCGTAGTATTTTTCTCTATAAGCTTCGTCATAACTCCCCCCATAGTCTCCACGCCAAGAGAGAGAGGAATTATGTCCAACAAAAGAACATCTTTCATTTCTCCCTTTAAAATACCCGCCTGGATAGCAGCTCCCATGGCCACAACTTCATCAGGGTTCACTGACATATTGGGATTTCTACCTCCAGTAAAATTCCGCACAAGGTCCTGTACTGCAGGTATTCGAGTAGCTCCCCCTACCATCACTACTTCATCTATATCAGCCTGTTGTAATTTAGCCGATGACAATGCATCTTCCATGGGCTTGAGACAGCGTTTTACAAGATGCTCCGTCAACTGATCGAATTTGGCTCTGGTAATAGTCATAGTAAGATGTTTAGGGCCCGTATCATCAGCAGTAATAAAAGGAAGATTCACCTCTGTTGAGGTACGACCAGACAGTTCACACTTAGCTTTTTCTGCCGCCTCATATAATCGCTGCAAAGCTTGCCTGTCCTTCCGTAAATCAATACCATTTTCTTTTTTAAACTCATCGGCAATATAATCTACTAATACTTTATCGAAATCGTCCCCACCTAAATGAGTGTCACCTGAAGTGGCCAATACCTCCACCACCCCTTCTCCTATATCCAGAATTGACACATCGAAGGTTCCACCGCCAAGATCGAAGACAAGAATCTTCTGCTCCTTGTTTTTATCTAAACCATAAGCAAGAGCAGCGGCTGTAGGTTCATTAATAATACGCAGCACGTTTAACCCAGCAATAAGGGCTGCATCTCTTGTAGCCTGGCGTTGGGCATCATTAAAATATGCAGGAATTGTAATAACCACATCAGTAATGCTCTCTCCCAAATAAGAGCTCGCATCATTTACGAGTTTCCTTAATACCTGGGCGCTAATCTCTTCTGGCGCATATTCTTTTCCCCATACCTCAAAACGCACAGCTCGATTGGGCCCTTCTTTCACTTTATAGGGGACAATCTTCATTTCCGACGTTACTTCGTCGTACGTACGCCCAATAAAACGTTTTACAGAGTAAAGAGTTCCATCAGGATTTAAGGTTGCCTGGCGCTTTGCCATAGTACCAACTAAACGCTCTCCGTCTTTGGTAAAAGCCACAACAGATGGTGTCGTTCGACCACCTTCAGCATTGGCAATAATAGAAGGCATACCACCCTCTATGATAGCTATAACGGAGTTTGTAGTTCCAAGATCAATACCAACTGCTTTTCTCATTTCTCACCCCTCCAATCGCACTGACCTTTAGTGACCAATAAAATTATACTGTTTGAGGGTTATATGTCAATATTGGTCAAATCGCTTATTCTTTGTTTTTTTACGTTCAGCCATAGGGATCCCCATATCTCATGCAAACTTTTATTTTTTGTGTATAATAACTTCATATTTCAATGAAGTATATCTTTTCTGCCCTTTGTTTTTTATATTACCAAAAATAGGAAGAGGTGACTGCATGAGACGAACTTTTAAAGAGACCTTTTTCTTGGTAAAGAAAAGTCATGGTTTTCGATGTAATGTTTTATGTAAAATGAGGCTCTTGAGAAAAGAAGATATTTCCCTCGCTTTGAGCCTCCATAAAAAGATCGCAAAAGAAATTGGTGACGAGAACATTTTTTGTGCTGAACACACTATTGAAGAAAGTATATTAGGACAAGGTTTTGTTATTGGAATTTTTGCAGAAGAAGTTCTTATCGCCATGCGAGCAGTTTCTTTTGATTCTAAATATGTGGAAGAAGCCCTGGCAGATCTCCGCCTTCCCGATAAGGAACGGAATCGTATTGCTGTTATGGACTTTTGCATAACAGAGAAAGCTTTTCGAGGGAATTACATTCAACACTTCACGTTCTTAAAAGCGGAAAACCTCCTCTACCCTTATCGCTACCATCTTCATACTACTATTTCCCCTCTCAATAATTACAGTTTAAGAAATATGCTGCGATCTGGATTTCTTGTAGTGGATCTCAAAGAAAAATATGGAGGATATCTTCGCTTCATCCTCCACAAAGACCTTCAAGCTCTTCCAAAGGTATGCATTCACGAGCACATAGAAGTTCCTATAGAAGACTATGATAGCCAACTGGCCCTTCTCTCTATGGGATATTATGGGTACGCCCTCAAAAAGAACCATACGGGATATTCTGTTCTTTATGGGACAAGAAGCTCTTCCACGAGGCATTTAGGAAAGAGTGGGGAAGAACTCGTTCATCTGGTCCAGAAAAAAGCAAAGGTCCTTCGAAGAATTCTTCCCCATGATTTTTAGAAGATAGCGTAATTGGAATCTTTTACAGATGCAATAAACATATGTCCTGGTGCGTGAGTAATGGCAAAGGGCGGTTTGCTCGCCATTAATGCAGCTTGGGGAGTCACGCCACATGCCCAGAATACGGGAACTTCTTCCTCATGAATAGGTACGGAATCTCCAAAATCAGGTTTCCCAATGTCGCTGATTCCAATGACTTTAGGGTCGCCGATGTGGACAGGAGAACCGTGCACCGCTGGAAATCGTCCTGTCGTAAGAACGGCTTTAGGCACTAAAGAATAAGGGATAGGTCGCATACTCACAACCATAGGACCAGAAAGAGCCCCAGAAGGAATGCATTGGATATTCGTTACATACATGGGAACATTTCGTCCCATTTCAATATGACGAATTGGGACATCAGCATCAAGAAGAGCGCTTTCAAAGGTAAAAGAGCAGCCAAGCAGGAACCCGACAAGATCATCCCGCCAGTATTTCATTACATCAGTAGGCTCATCAATGCACCTACCATGTTCCCATACTTTATATTTAGGCAAATCCGTTCGCAAATCTGCGCCAGGAGCTATAAGCTTGGGCTCAGGATCTCCCGGTTCCGTTACATCGAGGAGCGGACAAGGTTTAGGGTTACGTTGAGCAAAAACGAGGAAATCATATGCCCAATCCTTGGGCAAAACTACTAAGTTTGCCTGCACGTAGCCTCTAGCCATGCCCGGAGTCGGGGAAGCATACTCCCCCGACCGAATAAGCCTTCGAGCCTCTCCAGGGGACATGAGGGCAAAATCAGCACCTTTCATTATTCCAACACCTCCTTAAGACAGGAAACTGTTACCCCCGCTTGTGAAAGGGCTTCACGAATAGCCCGTGCCATTGATACTGCGCCAGGTGTATCGCCATGGAGACAGATGGAATGGGGCCTCAAATGTATTTCTGCGCCATTTATGGTCTCAATCGTGCCTTCTCTGACCATCTTAATAACTCGATCTGCCGCCAGATGTACATCATGAATTACAGCTCCAGGCTGTTTTCTTGGTACAAGAGAACCATCTTCTTGGTAGGCCCGGTCAGCAAAGGCTTCCGCTGCAAATAAAACCCCAGCCTCTAGCGCTGCTTTCTCAAAACAGGAGCCGGCCAGCCCTAAAAGAATGAGATGATCTCCACCATCTTTTACTGCTGAAACAATAGCTTCGGCCAACCTTTGATCTTTTGCCGCTTGATTATACATAGCACCATGAGGTTTCACATGCTGTAAAGACACCCTGTGGGCTCGGCAGACAGCTGAGAGCGCTCCGATCTGATAAAGGCAGTAACTATAGACCTCATCAGGGGAGCAGCTCATATTTCTCCGCCCAAACCCTAAAAGATCAGGATAGCCTGGATGAGCCCCTATAGCCACTCCTTTTTCCATTGCACTTTTAACAGTTTTAACCATGACTTCAGGGTCTCCTGCATGAAAGCCACAAGCCACATTCGCTGAAGTAATACTTGCCATTACATCGCCATCATGCCCTAATACATATGTTCCGAAACTTTCTCCAAGGTCACTATTTAAATCTACTTTGAACATTCCATTGAGCCCCCTTTAATCGAGACGTTCCCAATGAACAGTATGGCCGGTTCCATCGATAGAGAGACGCCACATTCCAGAGCGAGGAGTATCTTCAAGAATCGTTGAAGTTGTTTGAGTTGAAGAAGCGATAGGCGTAATCCAAGTCGCGACAAGCTGATGGATTCCATCTAAAAGAGAGCGTTCTTTGCGAGTTGCGGCAACGGCATCCTCAAAAGATATTTTCTGAAACCGAACTTTTTGGCCAGGCAATCGCTGAGCTAATGCGCCGATATCAGGAGTACAAAGAACAGCAATTTTAGTATACCCCCCTGTAGTTTGGCGATCAGCAAGCATAGCTATAGGCTGTCCATGGCCAGGTATTTGAATGGTCCCAAGAGGAATTGCATCAGAAATAATATCCGCTGCCCCGCTGTGTTCAATAACAGGTCCCTCTAGTCGATAGCCCATACGATCAGCAGAGTCAGAAATAGTGTAGGTCTGAGAGAGAAAAGTCTCAATCCCACGATCAGTAAAGGCGTCATCCTGAGGCCCCATAACCACTCTAAGAGGTTGATCCAGCTGTCGGCCAGGCAAAAACGAGGCCGGACAGGAAAAACCAATAAAGCGCTCCCAAAGAACATGAGGTTCTCCGGTAGAAAAAGTGTCGCCTTTTTTCAAGGCTCGGCCTTCCAGGCCGCCAAGATGGGCTCGAAGATAGGTAGAGCGGCTCCCCATAATTACAGGGACATCAATTCCTCCTGAGAAAATGAGATAAGCCCTGCACCCATTTCCCTTAACACCGGAAAAAGAGAGGTGGTCCCCTTCTTTCACTTCTACCACAACATTACACGGGAAACACTCCCCATTTACGGAAAAATCGAGATCTGCCCCGGTAACCACTGCGGTTCCACACCCATCTACTACAGATAAAGTTGGGCCAAGAACTGTCACTTCAAGCCCAGCTGCCCCTTCATCATTACCTACCATAATATTTCCACTTCTGAGAGCAAAAAGATCCATGGCTCCGGCAACAGGCATCCCCTTGCCCTGAAACCCCCACCGGCCCTCATCTTGAACTGTGGTAAGCATGCCAGGCTGCATAACCTTCAGCTTCATGCCGGCATCTCCCCTTTTTCGTGAAATTCTAAGGTATAGTTTCCATGAAAAATCTTTTCTTCTATGCTGCGGTACTCCTCAGGAGAAATCGGGTGGAAACGAATCCAGAAGCCTGCATCTACTAATGTAGGTGACTCACGGTTCGCATCGAACATGGGGAGCGGAGTTCGTCCTATAAGCTGCCATCCGCCTGGACTGTCGATAGGGTATATCCCCGTCTGCTTACCTGCAATACCTACACTACCAGCAGGGATGCGTTCCCGCGGTTCAGAGAGGCGAGGAGTGGCTATTGTCTCATCCATGCCTCCAAGATATGAAAACCCCGGCGTAAACCCCAGCATATAGCAATAGTAGTCAGGAGCGCTGTGACGTTTAATGACCTCTTCCTCCGCCAGACCAGTATGTTTCACAACGTTTTGAAGGTCCGGGCCAAATTCGCCACCGTAACAGACAGGAATAACAATAACTTTCCCCTTTTCAGAACTGAGCCCTACGTCAGTCGTAGAAGCCAAACGTTCTAAAAGAGAACGGAATCGAGATGGTTCCGCCTTAACAGGATCAAAATACACGGCAAGAGACCGATAGGTCGGAACAAGCTCCTGAATACCTGAAATATTTTTAGCTTCCAAGACATGCCTTAAAGCCTGAACCCTGGCATTTACATCAAGAGAAATAGAATTACCAAACTCAACAACGATACAACTGTCTCCTGCGCAAAGAAGCTTGGGCCATTCTTGTTCTGTCAAAACGAGATTCACCTCCAAAACATCTGGCAACAGATATATTTTTAAGAGAAAATAGTGAATATTTTAGTAAAAGACGTAATGCCCATCCATAAAGTGAAGGCTGCCACTATGTACCCCGCAACAGTTAACCATACAGGGTGATGATAATCTCCTACAACATCTTTTTTATAAGCTGCCAAAAGTACAGATACAAGGGAAAGGGGCAATATAAGACCATTGATGGATCCCGCAAAAATAAGGAGCTTCACCGGTTGACCAACGGTTATAAAAATTGTTGTAGAAATAATGATAAACCCGATCATCCACCAACGAAGTCGGGTTTCTACCGTTTTGAAAAGAGTACGGAGAAAAGAAATAGAGGTGTAGGATGCCCCAATAACCGATGTTATTCCTGCAGCCCAAATAACGATTCCGAAAATCTTGTAGCCAAGTTCTCCAGCACCAAGCCGAAAAGCTGATGCAGGAGGGTTCGCTGGGTCAAGAGTATGTCCCATAGTTATAACACCTAGCACCGCAAGAAAAAGAAGGATTCGCATAATCCCCGTAATACCTATGGCTTGAGAGGCTCCCCGAGTAATGGAATCAAGATTGTCTCTCCCTACAATACCTGCATCGATAATACGGTGAGCTCCGGCAAAGGTAATATATCCACCTACTGTCCCACCTATAAGAGTGAGAACAATCATCCAATCAATTTTAGAGGGGAGTATGGTCTCTTTAAGAGCTGATCCTACAGGGGGGTGCGTATTAAAAACCATATATAAAACTAAAGCTATCATCATAAAACCAAGTATCTTAGTGAAAGAGTCCATAGCCTTGCCAAGCTCTTTTCGCGAGAAAATAAGGATGGCTATGACAGCACTTACAATAGCTCCTACAGGTAAAGGAACTTGAGCCAATACATTAAGTCCCAGCGCAGCCCCGCCCATATTGCCAATGTTGAAAACAAGGCCACCTAAAGCCACAGCAAAAGCCAAAAAGTATCCTAAGCCAGGAAGGACCTTGTTGGCTACATCCTGAGCTCGCATACCGGATACAGCTAATATTCGCCAAATATTAATTTGAACAATAAAGCAAAGGATAAGGGAAAGCAGAATGGCGAAAGCAAAAGAGGCGCCCAGCTTTTCTGTAAAAACAGCTGACTGAGTTAAAAAGCCAGGTCCTATGGCAGAAGTGGCCATCAGGAAGGCAGCTCCGAGTAACACACTTAATGTTCCTTTCTTGTCCATTGTCCTTCCTTTTTCTAGCGTCGTTTTTAAAGGTTCACTCACAAAAACCACCTCCATAGATAATTTAACCTTATAATACCATAGTAAAAAGGCTGTTTTTATAAATTATTTCGTGTATACGGATAAAAAACAATAATCAGTCTTATCTGATCCACAAAAAGGGCCTCTCGAGGGTTTCCCCTGAGAGGCCCTTTTATAGTTTAAGCAGAGAAAAATTCTCTTAAAGTCAGGCTTGTATCAAAGCCCTTTTCTGCTCTTCATCTTCCTGAAGTTTAAAGGTAGCTACGACCTTCTCCATGGCTTGGCTAAGCTGTACCAATTCTTCTGAAGAACGGGCTATCGATTCAGTAACCTTCGCCTGGTCATCCATAGATTGGGATATCTGATTCATTTGATCAGCCATCTCCTGGCCAGAACGAGCAACACTATCCATACCTGCCGTCATCTCTTGAGCACTCGCTGATTGCTCTTCCATGGTAGCAGCAATGCTCTGAACGTGGTCAGAAACAACCGCAACACTTTCCACAACTTTTTCTATTATTGAACGGGTATCTTTAGCCACTGCTACAAGTTGTACCATATGTTCTTCCGCATTATTCTGATCTACCAAAGCTGCCTGGCTTCTCCCGCTAATTTCCTCAATAACACTATTGACCTCATCAGCGGCCTTTGCCGATTCTTCCGCTAATTTCCGCACTTCTTCTGCAACAACAGCAAAACCCCGACCTGCATCTCCTGCTCTCGCTGCCTCTATAGCAGCATTTAATGCCAAGAGATTTGTCTGATCAGCAATAGATGTAATAGCGTTGACGAAACCTGAAATTTTCTCCACAGAGTCTGCCAGAAGGCGAATGGCTTTTCCTACCTTCCCACCAGCATCGGAAGTTTCACCAATAAGGTTGCTCATTTTTCCTACCGCTTCTCCACCACGATGAGCCGCCTCTGTAATATCTGCGGCGTTTTCGCCAGCTTCAGCAGCAGCTTTAGCCCCAGATTGCGCAGCTGCCGCTACCTCCTGAATACCGGCATTTGCCTGTTGCAGCGCTGCCGCGGAATCCTGGGTTTTAAGGCCAGCCTGGCGGGACAACTCTGTAACTTGCTCAATAGCCGCGGCCGACTCCTCTGAAGCTGCGCTCATATCTTCAGCTTTCTCGAGGACAGCTTGAGAGCTATGGAGAATAGATCCCGCCACTTGTGAAATACTGTCTATCATCCCATTAATAGACTCTACAAGTGCTTTAATCTCTGCCACTTGTGACCTTGATTGGAGGCGGACAGTCAAATCGTTATTCTCTGATATATAGCGAGCTTTCATAGCTACGTTTTTCAGGGGCTCCGTCATCTTTCGTACAGACAAAAATGTTATCAGCAGCGCAGCAGCTAAGATGAGAACTGTGGTAATAGCCACTGTTCTTTTTATCTCTTCTACAGAGGAAAAAGCCTCTGATTTCCATGCCTGAGTGCCTAAAATCATGCCATTTGGAAGGGTCTTATAGGAGACAGAAATAACGTCTCCCCGTAAATCGGAAATAAACCGCCCCACTGGCTCTCTCTGTATTTGTTCCCAATATTGGGAGTAATGACCCTCTTCTATTTGATCAAGCCTTTCGCCAATAAACTCGTCTACCGGATGGTAGAGAAAGTGCCCTGCTTCGTTGAGGAGCCAGACATATCCGCTATCGTAAATTTTTTGAGCTCTGAGCTTCTCCGGTATAAAGTTTGCATCGAAATCCATACCTACAACCGCTACAATTTTCCCATCTTTAAAGACAGGCTCCGAAAGAGTCATGAGGTACATTCCGTTTGTCTTTTGCGGGTCACTCCAAACGGTATCTCGCCGATCTAAGACCTTCCAAAACCAAGCTGACTCAACGTTATTACGATCAAGTAACTGTTCTGCAGAATTGAAGTCATCTTGGATCATTTGAAAAGACGAGCGACCATCTTGCCGGGAAAGCGTCAGGTCATAAAGAGCGCCTTTCCCAAAAATTTCTGGGTTCAAGGTAATAAAAACCTGCCGAACTGACGAGAAATCCTGCCCTAGATAATCAAGTATGGGAAGAATTTTTGTCTTGAAATCAGACCAATTTGACGTAATTTCGTCTTGTCGAAGTGTGTCGAAGCGAGCCGACACATCATTTCGAATGTCTGTGACTACTTGAGAATATCTTGTGAAAATTCCATTAATATTCTCCGCATTCTCTCCGGCTACAGAGAGTTCGTAGTTAATAGACATACGAGTCAATCCCTGACCACTAATTTTCGTGGAGATGAAGGCCACTACACCTACGGCCACAATGAGAGAGCACAAAACAAGCACCGCTATACGAGTGCCTAACCTGTTAAAATGCACCTTTGTTCCTCCTTAAGAATTCCTATGATTAAAAAGACAACGAGTTACGATTGAACCAGATAGAGGAATGAAATGCAATTTTTGACTTTTATGTCCGAGTTTTGTCCTTTTTGTTTTTATGCTTTCAATGGATAGAAAGATAACAACGAGTGGGTCGGCCTTGCGACCGATATTGATTCACGCTCACCGCCTCTCCCATGCGGCATAAATATTCAAGGTATCGCCAAACGGTAGATCTTGCTAACCCTGCTTTCTCGGCGATCTCAGAGGCTGAAGCAAAAGAGAGCGATTCTCTAAGGACACTTCGAACTAGATCGAGAGTTTTCTGATGCAATCCTTTCGGCAACCCTTGATTGGAAAATTGAGAAGAGACCCGGACCCGTTTTATTCTGTCTGCAATAGACTGAGGCCATTGAGGAGGGGCACTTTCTAAAAGAGAATAATAACATCGAAATCGAATTAAACTTTCCCGATAGCGTTCACACTTAAAAGGCTTCACAATATAATCGAAGACTCCCGACCGGAAAGCACGAGCGATGAATTTCCCATCGTTTTGCTTAGAGACAACAAGAATGTCAAACTCAGGCCGCACTGAATAAAGAAAATCAAGGATCTCTTCAAAACGCTCTTCTTCTCCAAAGGGCTCTGCAATTACAAGCTGAACGGAATGGCACCTGAGTAGTTTTTCTAGCTCGCACAAAGACCTGGCATGCCCTGCCAACTTAAAACCTTGAACAGAGACAATAATATTGCAAGATTGCGGGAGATCAACTAGATCAGGGTCGTAGAGAACAATCTGAATGTTTTTCATATTATTTTTAAATTATATCAAACATTGCAATCTCCCTTCTGCTAAACTGAACACTTTCACAAAATTGTTCTTTTGTCCATCAAGCTCGTGAAAAATTCTAATCAACTCCTTGCGACAGGAAAACAGAAGAATCTGCGTTTTACACGCTGCATCTAAAAGAGCTTTTGCAGCCCCCAACTGCCTCTTTTCGTCAAAACGGACAAGCACATCATCCAGAATAAGGGGAAGAGGCTCTGAACGCTTACCATAAAGATCCGAAAGGGCTAAACGAAGGGCAAGATATACTTGATCGGCCAGACCATTGCTCCATATTTCTTCCGTTTTCCGCCATTTTTTTTCTTCCTCCAATTCTATGGAAAAGCCACCTTGTCCTGACAAAGAAGAGATGAGAGAGTATCGTCCATGAGTCATAAGCTGAAGAGAATCGCTGGCTTTTCGTATAACTTCCGGTTGCCGCTCTTTCTCGTGTTTCCGTCTCGTCTGCTCCACGATGTATCGACAAAGAACTGTAGACATCCATTTTTTGAGATTTTGCTTACTCTGTTCTATAAAACATTCTTTTTGGAAAAGAATGGCACTTAATTCTTTATCCTTCTCGAGCTTCTGCATACGACTTTTTATGGTACCAAGCTCTTCATTCAACTCCTCAAGTAACAAAGAAAGAGTACGCTCTTTTTCCTTCGACTCCATATAAAGGGTATGAGATTCTGCCGGCGTCCTCTCTTCAAGTTCTTTTATGAGAAGGGGCAGATTCCCCTCCCCACCAGCTATAGTAAGTAAAGAGAGGCAATAATTTTCTATGGCATATTTTAATTTCTGAGATTCCTGCCATCGAATACCTTTTTGATAAAAAACCTCTTCATTACACGCATCAGCTTCCCTTAAGAGAGTTTCCTTTCTTGAAATATACTGTTGTAGCTCCTCTTCCGCACTTTTGCGACGTCTGGAACATTGCTCCTTGTTTTCGTGCAATCTGCTGAATTTCTCCTGAAGATTCATGCTTTCATCCAATTTGGATGAAAGAAAATCTATTGTTGGGACTATCTCTCTGTAAGTTGAAATTTCGTTTTTCTCTGGAGCAATTCCCAGGCAAAGTTCTTTTATTTCTATAAGGCGACTTTCAAGGTATGAAGCAGCAAAAGAAAGCTTTTTTTCTGCCTCTTTTATGCGATCGCCATGTTGCCGAAGCTGTTTCACACGCCCTTCAAATTCGACAAAGTGACAGAGTTCCAGAGAAGGAGGGAGTTTTGAGCTTTCTACAAGCTCTTGCCAAGCCTCTTTTATTCCTTCTTGAAGCACTAAAAAACCTTTAAGCGCCTTCTCTCCCTCGTCATAAAGAAGCTGCCTCCGTTCCCTCGCCTTTTGGGCCGCCTCCCAATCAGCAACACATTGATCTTTTTGCTTTAAACAGTCTAGATAGCTGTCTATAAGGGCTTCTATATTCTCAAGTTGAGCGTATGATTCCAAAGGTTCTTTTATATGGAGGTTTTGGAGAATACCGTTTAAAATCTCCTTGCTTTCCTCCCACTCTTCCTGAAGTTTCAAGCGATACGATCTCTTTTCTTTTTCCTTCACATTTCTATCATAGCAATTCCCCAAGAACGCTGCCGTTCCTAAAAAACAAAGAGCTCCACCTATAATCATTTCGAAAGGAACTTTCTCCCCAAACCCTTTCCATAAAAAAGCTACTCCTAAAAAAAGCATAACCCCCGTAACAACAGCGCTTAACACCCATTGTTTTGAAACTGGCTGGGAAGAGCGCGATGATGTCTGAAGCTCTTGCAAAGCAAGACGGGCTTGATTACAGCATAAAAAGGTTTGCCGTAAATGTCCGCGTTCCTCTCGAAGAGTTTCCTCTGAAAAGGGGGGGGTACTCAAACAAGCCTCTTCTGTCTTTTTATAGAGCTCTCTTTCTGTATCCGCCGCTTTCTCCATTTCAAGCCGAGCCTGAATGAGAGCTTCTTGTCGAGCTGCTATTTGAGATCGAATTTCCTCTTGACGGTTTTGCAAATCGTGAGCATATTTACATACATTAAAAGAAAGATCTATATTATAAAGATGTTCCAAGGACCACCCCTGATAGAGGTTACTGAGTTCTTTTTCCAGCTCATGTCTCATGCTGGCAATTTCTCCTTCTAGAGTACGTAATGCCTCCTCTTCTCTCTCTATTCTTCCCCGGTTTTGAACTGCGGATCTGATCTCTCCTTTTTTCTCTAGAACTCCTCTAAAAGGCTTTCTTTCCAGAGATTGAAGAACTTCAAGAAAGTGCTCTTCCTCATTTTGAAGCTCTCTGCACTCTTGCTCTTTATTCTTGATTTCTTCTGTTATAGCGGCAAGACGCGTTAGTCCGTCTTTTGGAAAAGACGAAAATTCACCAAGGGCATGAAGTTTTTTCTGAGACTCCCCCATCTCTATCCATGGAGCCCTTGCTTTTTCAATCCATTCGTAAAGAGAGAGTGTGGAGCGTTTTTCTTCCAATTCTTTTCGCACAGATTCTATGCGCTTCTCTTGGTCTCTCAACATTGTTTGCATTTTAATGAACTCAAACTTTTGTTGTTGCAACACCTTGATTTCTTCATCTATTTGACGCAACTTTTGCAAAAGGCCATTGATTATCGCTGAATTTCTGCTTCGAGCTTCTGGGTGGTAGAGTTTTTTCTGTTTGGAAGAGAGCGTTTCTACCAAGCATGGAAGAGAAGCTGTGCCCAACCCTGCCCCAGCCGCAAAGAAACGACTTTGAATTGTTTGGTCGTTAAGAGTTTTGATCTGTTGCATATCTTCAAGACCAACTGCAAAAACCCTCTCATATGTTTCTCTGTCAAGATAACCGAGAAGAGCATCTACATTTATCTCTTCGCCTTGTCCAGAAACATTGATTTTCCGCCCATTCATTTCAAAGGCAAGAGAGACTCCATTTGTAGTCTCCACTATGAGCTGGCCTTGTTGTGCTCTCCCGTCCGGAGGGAGATAAAAATTACGATTGGAGCGGCCATGAGGGAAGTTGAAAAGGCAGTAACGGAAAAAATTCATCAGCGTGGTTTTGCCACTTTCGTTCTCCCCGACGATGAGAGACAATCCTGGAGAGAAAGAACCTCCTACCTCCCTCAAAAGACCAAATTGACGAATGTAGAACTCTACGAACCGCACGGATCGTCTTCCTCCCCCATAAGGCCATCTGCGCCTATTATTTCCACTTCTTTTACAATATCGGCTACATCTTTTATAGTAAAAGTTTCTAAAAGGAACTCAAGGTCTCGACGACGCCAGCGAGAAGACCCCAAAGCTCCGTCAATAGTTTCAAAAAGCTCTTCTTTGTTGGATATATGAGAAGTTACGTATTCCACTTCTCTTAAAAAGTCCCCTACAAAAGTTTGGGTTTTTTTGAGATTATCCAGATTATAGTCAGGATTGCTTTCATCAATACATCCTTCAATCCATACAAAATCAGAACGCTCTTCTTCGCAGTTCAGTTCCGCGGTAAGATCATCAAGATATCCATCTCTGGTTAAAGAGCGGTGGAGAGGGCTTCGCCCCTTAATAGCAACTCGCACTATAAGGCCTCTCTCTTCCGCTGCTTCTCTTAGCTCAGATTTCAGCATATCGAAAGCGTTCAATATGTCTTGGTCTGTTCTGAAAGAAGATATATCTAGAGAAGTGTTCTTCCACCGAACAATATCTGTGGGACAAAAAAGAGATGAGATATGTCCTTGTTCTGAAACACGTACTACACTGCATCCATGAGGTCCAGTTTCCTTTATGCTGCGTCCTTGAATAGTACCAGAATAGACAACCCAAGGGGCTCCTTTTTCTAAAATCATGGGACGGTGGATATGGCCGAGAGCCCAATAATCCATCCCTGATTTTTTTAAATCGTCAAGAGAGCAGGGAGCATAGTTTTCATGCCCCTCTATTCCGCCTACATTACAATGGAGCATCGCAAGACAAAGTCCATGTTCTCGATCTTCTTGAGAAGGGATCATTTGAACTGCTATATTATCAGCTACATCCCTCACCGGATAACTGTAGCCCCATATAGAACCAACCCTTTCTCCTCCCCTGGCCAAAAGGGGAAAGATACCTACCGAACTTTCAAAACAGAAGACCTTGTCTGGTAGTTTTAGATCAGCACTTTCACCTAAGAGTGGATCGTGGTTTCCGTGAGTTACATATACGTAGACCCCGGCTTCACTGAGACGAACAAGCTGGCGCTGCAATTCCAGCTGGGCCCTAAGGCTTCGATCTGCGTCATTGTAAAGGTCCCCTGCTATAAGCACACAATCTACTTCTTCTTGAAGTGCCAGATCTACCACTTTTTCAAAAGCCTGAAAGGCTGCTTCCCGCAACCTTTCAGCAACAAATGCTGAATAGCGAGAAACTCCTCTAAAAGGACTATCTAGATGAAGATCTGCACAATGCAGGAAACGGAACTCTCTTTGAAGCCTCATTTTTTTCTCCCTTCATATACATTATTTGCTTGGAAGCATATGCCCTTTATAGAACATAGACAATTCCATTCAATCTGATAGACTCATGTTTATGGTCGATATTTCTGTAGCTAAAGGTTTCATCTATATTATATTTATAATCGTCTATTTAGGGATGGTTGCCGGCCGTCTTCCCCGTTTAGCTCTTGACCGCACCGGCATTGTTCTTCTTGGGGCTATTACGCTGTTTGTTGGTGTCGAGAAGTTAGGCATGGCGAGTCTTCTCGACATAGATTCTTCCACTATCTTACTTCTTTTCGGCTTTATGGTTATATCTGCCCAGTTCAGACAGAGCGGCTTTTATACTCTAGTAACACAATTTGCGGCCTCGCTTCCCCTTTCCCCTCTCCAGTTCCTGGCCCTTGTCATAATCTTATCTGCAACCCTCTCCTCACTGCTCTCTAATGATATTGTCTGCTTGGCCATGACTCCTATTTTAGGACAAGGATGTGTGAAGAAAAAACTTTACCCTTTACCCTTTCTTCTTGCCTTAGCTTGTTCTTCGAATATAGGTTCGGCTCTTACTCTTATAGGGAACCCCCAAAACATGCTTATAGGGCAACAACTTCATCTCTCTTTTTCTCGCTATTTTCTTTTTTCCCTTGTACCAGTCACACTCTCACTGATAGCTCTATGGGCTATCATAGCCTATATTTTTAGAAACAACTGGCATTGCCACGTAGAGAAGATGCCGACAATGCCGGAGATCCCTTTTGATCTGTGGCAAACAGCAAAAGGAATGGGAGTCCTTGCAGGTGTCGTGTCTCTTTTCCTTTTTTCACCCTTCCCGCGAGATATGATAGCAATAGGAGCTGCCGGTATTTTACTTATAAGCAGGACGATGACATCTCAAAAGATGCTCGCTCTCATCGATTGGCAATTGATTCTTCTTTTTATCGGCCTCTTCATTGTCAACGGAGCCTTTGCTCGGGCAGGAGGACTCACTTCCATCGAGAGCATCCTCCACGTCATGGGGATATCGATAGGGAAAGATTTTTGGCTTTTTACAATTACTGTCGTCTTGTCTAATCTCGTCTCTAACGTTCCAGCAACTATGTTGCTATTGCCTATGGCCCAAGGAGCTCTTGCAGGCCCTATTCTTGCGTTGAGCAGTACTTTTGCAGGGAACCTCATCGTCGTCGGCAGCATTGCAAATATCATCGTAGTAAATGGAGCCCGAAATTTAGGCCTCTTCATCTCTTGGGAAGAACATGCCCGGGTAGGGATTCCTGTAACGCTCACATCTCTTCTGATTTGCTGGATCTGGATAAAAATAGGGGGATGGCTGTGGTAAAAATAGCATTCGCAACAGTGGCCCCTTCCCTCGATTTTCTCGGGAAACATCTCATTACACAGGTATTGGAAGAAGAAGGGGCCTTTATTATCAATCTAGGAGAAAAATTCAAAGAATGTCATTTGCTTTCTTTTCTGAAAGCAAATACGCCAGATGTTCTTGCTTTCTCATGCCCAGACGAAGAATGCTTGAGTGAATTGTTCTCTCTTCTTTCCATTGCTTCAGTTCGAAATATACCTGTTATTTGCGGAGGAAGCGCCCTTTCTACCCATCATGCCGCCAACTTTCGCAAAAAGCTACATTATCCCCTCATCTACTATAGTCACGGACCTGGCGACGTTTCCTCAGTACTTCGCTGCGCGCTCAAAAAAGGGATCCCACCAGAACCTTCTCACGGGGAAGGGATACCGTTGCCTCTTTCCCCCGAAGAGGAACAGCTTGTTCACTGTCTTGGTCTTCGGGTTCTCTCTGCATCTTTTGAAGATATTGTGATAAAGGAAGGGACTCGACAGTGGTGCGGGGACTGTCCTGGGAATTTAAACCGCACCTGTCCATTGAGCAGTGGCTATTTTTCCCAAAAAACAATTCTTGAAAGTCATCAATATATCCAGCGTTACAAAAAAGTTTTTCTTATTTGCTCGCCGATCCTCAAAAAAGAGGAGCGGGGAAACAAGAGAGACCATCGAAAAACCTTATGGCTAGGGCTTAAAGAGCTAGAAAAGCTTTGGGAAAAAAGACTTGGAGAAACCATTATTTTTAAACTTCCAATTCGCTGTCCTCTCTGTGCTGAAGAACAGTGTCTTATGCCCCAAGCTCGATGCCATCTGCCAGAACTCCAATTTCCTATGCACGAAGAATACAACATCGATATGATGGAGACTGCTCGTACGATTGCTGGAGACAGTATGACCATGGAAATGTACTCACTTGTTCTTGCGGATCCTCTTCCAAACAAAAATATACACTAATACTGAAGCCACACAGGCAAAAAGGGAAAAACCGCGGAAAGCCCAGGAGACATTCGTCAAAGCAGAGGCATATCCTATATAAATAGGCAAAAGAGTCCAGCTTATATCCATGGCAAAATAGACCATGGAAGAAGCATGCCCCCTGAAATATTCGGGGATCATATCGCCAATAAGAGCCAGATGGGTAGGGTACCCATACCCCACCGCCACACCATAAAGAAATCCCCAAAGGGCTATAGAGCTATTACTTCCAGCAAAAGATGCTCCCATAAGTGCTCCACCCATAAGCCCAATAGCCGGGGCAGCTATCACCATGCGCGAAACTTTCTTATAAAGGCCCCCTCCAAAAAGTCGTACAATAACTGCGCCAGAAGAGATAGCCATCAAAAAGATGGAAGAGTTCAGCCCTCGTCCAATAGCTAAACTTGAGGCGTAGGCAATAGAGGAGTCTGTCAGTCCAAGAAAGAGACAAGAAATAAGTAAATATTTTATAGGCGTTTCCTTGAAAAGAGAAAGATAAGAAACATGATGATTCCCTTCACTGACAATATTCTTCTCTACAGGAGGCAAAAAAGAAGCTACGCACATAGAAACAAGAGAAGCTAAAGACGCCATAAAAAGATAGTATGTGCTATGCCCTCCTTTAATAAAAAACTCCGCCAGAGGAATAATGGAAAAAGAAGTCAAAACACCGCCAATACTTGTTATGGAAAAAGCTGGGCCTCGAATAGCAGCAGGAATAACAAGGGTTTGATAGGTTGTAGTCGCTACCACAAACACACTAAATCCAGCACCCATAAAAAAACGAAGTCCCCAAAGAGCATGGGGAGTCAAGGGGATACAAGCAAAAAGGCAAGCCCCTGCGAAACAGACACTTCCGGCAAAAAGCATGGTCTTCCGAATTCCAAATTGGGAAAGAAACCACCCCGCAGTGGGCCTAGTCATAGTTGCAGCTAAATAAAACGCGCTCATAACCCACCCAATGCTCTGGGGCTGAAATCCCCTCTGAAGGAGAAACGGGGGGAGCATAAAGAAAACATGAGAATAAGCAAAAATTGAAAAATATGTAAGAAGTATGAGAATAATATTTTTTTTATATCGAGAAAAATCGGCATCAAAAAACACTTCTTCGCCCCCTTCTTCAACAACATTACGTCTCTCCTACGTCTTTGTAAAGATTCTGCAGCGACACTCCCTCCAAACATTAAAATAAAATTGAAAGGAGAGACTCCCGCCCCTTCTCGAACCTCCTCTATTTAGGTACAATTCTTTATAGATATAATAAAATGACCTATATCGACTATAGGAGTGTGATCTTTTGCCTATTCGACCAGAGAGAACTCTTCGTTGGGAACAGTTCAAAAAAGTATTACGCCATTTTATATGGATTCTTCCCGTGCTTTTTACTGTGGTTTGGTTCATAGGTCGAATCTACGCTTTGGAAGTATCCCAACATAACGAATTGCTCGCCAGTCTAGAACAGCAATTTTGTGCTTCTCGTCTTGAAATAGTTCATCAAAATATAAATATGGTCGCTCAAGACCTCCTCTTCCTGGCTCAAGCATGCGAGAATAGTGCAGAACATGGTGATGAGCTATCTGAAACTCAGATGCGCGCCCTCGAAAGCCTTTTCCTTACCTTTGCCAAAAGCAAAGATATCTACAACCAAATTTGCTTATTAGATACGTCAAGTCGCAAAAAAATTTTTATTCAACATAACAATGGATCGCCCATAGTAGCACGGCCCACTGCAGATTCGCAAGATACTTTCAATCTCGACTATTTCCAATCCACTATGGAACTGCGAAAAGGGCAAATATATGTTTTTCCTCCAGACACAGAGGGAGAGCCCCATCATGTTCTTGTCGAGCCAATTCTTCGCCTTGCCACTCCTGTTTTTGCCCATGAAGGGAACAGGATCGGCGTCCTCATTTTCCATTATTCAACTGAGGATCTTCTCACTCTTTTGAGAGCCTCTTCTTCCATGAGTACTATTATGTTACTCAATCACCACGGAGATTGGTTACAAAAGACAAACCCTTTTATAGAAGAAGCCATCAAGCAGCATAAAAATTTCTCTGAAATCTTTCCGCAAGAAGCCTCTTTCATATATTCCCAAGAGCGCGGGCAGCTTAAAACACCACGAGGCCTTTTTACATTTACAACAATACGTCCCTTTGATTTAAACAAGACACTCAATGCATCTTCCGACTATTTCTGGAAAATTGTTTCCATGGTCCCTCTGTTCTCTCTTCAAGAGCAAGATTTGCATATAAAAACTCGTTTTCAAACTGTAACTATTATTATTATTTTCATACTGCTTATTAGTAGCATTTTATTCATTGTAGAGTATGAACGCCGGAAAAAAATTCTCGCTGATCTACAAAAGAAGAGTAAGGAACTGGAAGAAGTGAACATTGCTCTCAACTCTGCCGTTCAAAAAACAGCACATGACGCCATGATCGATCCTCTCACGGAACTTTGGAATCGTCGTTACATGGTCAAAAGACTTAGAGAAGAAGAGTTTCGCATCCAACACACCGCAGGTAGCGCTTGTATTGCAGTTATTGATTTAGGAAACTTCAAAAAAGTTAACGATACATACGGGCACGATAGGGGAGACCGAACTTTGGCAGAAATTGCGGCCCTTCTTCGGAAAGGTCTTCGTCAGACTGACTACGTAGCTCGGTCGGGAGGAGACGAATTTCTCATCTATTTTGCTGATCTCCCCTTAAAAAAGGCCGGGAAAATTATGGATCGCCTTTACACAAAAATTGTACAGAGAAGTGCCGCTAGCGCCGGTTTCCCTGTCTTTCCAGACTATGGCGTTGCTCATTGTCCTTCTGATGCTCCAACTCTGGAAGAAACAGTAAAAGTGGCTGACGCCAGAATGTACGAGTTTAAAGCGCGTCGAAAAAAAGAAATGGCTGATAGCGAAAGATAGTTGCATATGCAACGTTTTCTGTCTATACTATTTCCTTGCTTTTATATGGAGGGATATGTATGGATAGATATGCTTTACTTGCAAATGAAAAGGTTGGACGCCTTCTGTGGAAGCTTTCCTTACCTGCTATTGTAGGAATGTTGGTTCAAGCTTCTTATAACATAGTAGATGCTATTTTTATAGGACGAGGTGTGGGAGCTCTGGGACTCGCAGGTACAGCTATCGTTTTTCCCATTCAGCTTCTAGCCTCATCTCTTGCTGTTACTATCGGAACTGGAGGGGCTTCTCTTATTTCTCGGAGCTTAGGTGCTAAAAAATTTCGTCGAGCTTACAAAGCTTTAGGAAATATGATTTTTCTCTCTCTCTTTTTCAGCACAACCCTTTTAGTAAGCGGCCTTTTACTACAAGAAAAGTTACTGCGAATATTCGGAGCTAGTGAGACAATTCTGCCTTACGCCAGGGAGTATTTACAAATTATTCTCCTCGGATTCCCTTTTGTAGGTTTTGGAATGGCCGCAAATCATGCGGCTCGTTCTGAAGGAAATGCTAGGGTAGCCATGATCAGCATGATTATTTCTGCTATTTTAAATATGGTTCTTGACCCCCTGTTTATATTTGTATTTCACATGGGAATTCGTGGCGCCGCCATAGCTACCGTTATTGCACAAATCGCTATGGCGTGCTGGATGATATATTACTTTTTCTTCTCGCAAAAAAGCTCTCTTGTCATCGCATTGAAATACTTCTTTCCACAATTGGCATATATGAAAGCCATAATAAGTGTCGGGGCATCTGACTTCGTTCGCATGGCTGCCGGCAGTGCCATTATTGTATTTCTCAACAACAGCTTGATATATTATGGTAGCGATATTTCCGTAGCTGTTTACGGCATTTTAAATCGTGCCATGTCTTTTTCATTTATGCCTATTGTCGGCATTGCACAAGGACTTCAACCTATTCTCGGTTTTAATTACGGAGCTGGCCATTTCGACAGGGCCAGAAAAGTAGTGCAGTTAGCCGTTATTGCAGCAAGTATTATGGCTTCAGCTACTTTTCTCATCGGTATTTTGTTTCCTCAAGAAATTATCGGACTTTTTACTACAGATCCTGATCTTCTGAGAGAGGCAAGCAACGCTCTGCGAATCGTTATTTTGGCTTCTTTTTTAGTAGGATTCCAAATCACAGGCTCATCAATGTTTCAGGCATTGGGAAAAGCTAAGGCGTCCCTTATTCTTTCCCTCAGCAGACAGGTTCTCTTCCTTCTTCCTCTTCTTATGATTCTGCCGCATTTTTTCCATTTAAAAGGGATATGGATTTCTTTTCCCGTATCTGATATTCTCTCTTTTCTTATAACAGCCAGACTTTTTTTCCGACAATATCAGATACTTAAACCATGAAGAAAGACGGTGTGCTATTAATATGACCAGCAATGACGCTCCTCCACAACTTGGCAGGTGGCTTTCGTGTCTCTATCGGCAAATGCAGTGTCTTCTAGATCGAGCCTTTGAACCAGTAGGGCTTGGAAGTGGAAACTATGCTTTTCTCCTCGTTCTCAAGAAACAAAATGGACAAACACAAGAAGCTCTTAGAGGAACTCTTCGTTTCGATAAAGGGACAACTGCCAGGGCTCTTAAAAAATTAGAGTATCTCGGTTTTATAGAACGTCATCGTTGTAAAGATGACGCACGAGCCAATCAAGTTTTCCTCACTTCTCGAGGGGAAAATGTGCTACCATTCGTGGAAAAGGTCTTAAAAGAATTAAGTTCTCAAATTCAAGAGGGTTTGAGTCCAGAAGAAAGAGCAACCGCTTTTTATCTTATTTCCCGCATGGCATCTAATGCTTTGTTGTTGAAGAATGATGAACTTAGCGTTCTGTTTAATAAGGAGTGATGATCTCTATGAAAGCATGGAAGTTCAGAAATATCCGATTCGGATATATTGCTTTATATACACTGTTGTTCTGCGTTCTTTTTTTTCCATACTCTCTCTTTGCCGCATCGTCTTCCCCAGGAGAAAATTTTGGATTTTTGGCTGTGGCAAAACAAGCACAGGACCTCGCCTCCAGACCATATATAGACCCACAAGGAACCGTTCCGGAAATACTCGCAAAGCTCTCTTACGATGAATGGCGCGATATTCGTTTTATTCCTGAAAAGGCTCTTTGGAAGGGCGAGAAACGATCATTCTCCGTGCAATTTTTCCATCTTGGAATGATCTACAACCGAGCTGTGCATGTTCACATAGTGGATCGGGGAAAAGTAGAAGATTTTTCTTTCTCCGCAGATTTATTCGATTACGGGAAGAATGTTTTGAATAAGAAATCTCTTCCTTCGGACCTCGGTTTTGCCGGCTTCAGAATTCATTACCCTATCAATACAAGAGAGTACTCCGACGAAGTTGCTGTTTTCCTTGGGGCCAGTTATTTCCGAGCTGTGGCTCGCAACCAGCAGTACGGTCTTTCTGCGCGAGGACTGGCTGTTGACACAGCTCTTCCTTCAGGTGAGGAGTTCCCTTGGTTTAAAGAGTTCTGGCTCGTAAAACCTGCCGCTAATGCACAATCCATGGTTATTTACGCTCTTCTCGATAGTCCTAGCTGTACAGGAGCCTATAAATTTACAATTACCCCTGGAGACGAAACAACCATGGATGTGATCTGCACTGTATTTAAACGCAAAGACACGCTAAAACTAGGGATCGCTCCTCTCACTAGTATGTTCTTCTATGGAGAGACTTCTAATGGGCGACCAGGTGATTTCAGACCAGAAGTTCATGATTCTGATGGGCTTCTGGTAGCAACAGATGATGGCCGATGGATATGGCGCCCTCTCATAAATCCAAACCGCCTCTTGATCTCTGAATATAAAGGATATGGTGTTAAGGGATTCGGCCTTATGCAGCGTGATGTAAACTTCGATCATTACCAAGACCTTGAAGCCTGGTATGAGAAACGGCCAAGCCTCTGGATTATTCCCGGCGAGGAATGGAAAAAAGGGCATATAGAGCTTATAGAAATTCCTACCGACAGCGAAATAAACGATAATATCGTAGCTTTCTGGGTTCCAGAAATGAAAATCGGAAACTCCGATACAAAAGAACAAAGTGGAAAGAAAGGAGAGCTCCCTATTCCGCTCACATTTACATACACCATGAAATGGGAGTACCCTTCCTCTCTTTTGAAGATAGAGAAACCTGCCCTAGCTGCTCATACACGTTCAGCTACAGAAAAAGCAGAGGGAGTATATCGTTTTATTATTGATTTTGAAGGCGAGGAACTTAATAAAATATCGGCTGAAACTGGCCTGGCCAGCGATATTAAAATAGAAGGGGACGGAACTCTACTGGGAAAGCAGCTTTTGAAAAATCCAGAAACAGGTGGATGGAGATTGAGCTTCCAAATAGCTGTTCCCATCGACAAGTTAAAAAGTGTGGTACCAGACCGCAAGCCTGTTGTCAAACTTTCAGCTTTCCTTAAAAAAGGGGAAAATATCCCTGAACCTCTTACAGAAATCTGGACCTATGACTTTCGTCCCTAGGTAAGGAGGGGAAATCCTATGCCAACACTACAACAAAAAAACATGGAAACATGGCAAGTTGTGCGAGACAGAGTATTACTTTATGTTCGCGCTATGGATCTGCCTCCTTTTGAGGGGCTTGAGATTGCGTTGGAGTCTTTAAAACAAGCAAACACCTACAGCATAGAAGAGGCTATGAATAGCTTGGCTTATACAATCGAGAAACGAGGGCTCAACAAAGGTGTTCTTGATGCGCAGGGAGAGCATATAGCCTCTATTCCTTCTATGAACAGAGGCGTTATGGTTTCAAAAAATTTCGATCGAACGCCATGGCTTACAGCCCTTAAAATTTTTATTCATCGATGGACACGAGACCTTTTCGGGCCATCGAGAACACGTTAATTCAAGGAGAAAAGTATGGATGAACGTTCAAGAGAATAGAGAGATCAAATGGACACGTTCTGCAAGCTGGCGAAGGATTATTCTCCTTAGCCTTATTATAGTCCCTACCATTACAGCCAGCCGTTACATGGCGGGAGTCTTGCCCTATAAAGGTGAAACCCCCTTAGAAATAGGGCTCGTGGTGGTATTTGCCATCCTTTTTGCTTGGATATCCATAGGCTTTTGGACAGCTATGCTGGGATTTCTTGTGCTTTTAAAACAGAAAAAGAGCTTTTCATTAACATCAGATATTAAGAACACTCCTTTGGATATAAAAGATCCAGAGGCAAAAACTGCTATTTTAGTGCCCATTTACAATGAAGATGTTCATCGGGTTATGGCTGGCGTACGCACAACATTACAGACCCTTCGAAACACTGGACAAGATCAGAATTTCCATATTTTTATTCTGAGCGATACCACAGACCCTGACGTTTGGGTTCATGAGGAAACTGCCTGGTATGAGCTTTGTCGTGAAGAAGAGGCTTTTGGGTCTGTCTTTTATCGTCACAGAAAAAGCAACGTGAAAAGGAAAAGTGGAAACGTAGCAGATTTTTGTCGCAGATGGGGGAAGAGTTATCGATACATGATTGTTTTCGATGCAGACAGTATCATGTCAGGCGTTACCATGGTTCGTATGGTGCAAATTATGGAACAGCGACCTGATATAGGAATTTTACAGACGCCTCCAGCGGCAGTAAACCGGCAATCCCTTATATCCAGAGTTCAACAATTCGCAAACCGAGCCTACGGCCCTATCTTCGCTGCCGGCCTTCACTTTTGGGTTCTTGGAGATGCCCAGTACTGGGGCCATAACGCTATTATTCGCGTGGAACCTTTTATGGAGCATTGTCAACTTCCTCGTCTTCCCGGGAAAGGCCCTCTCAGCGGGGATATTTTGAGTCATGATTTCGTAGAGGCAGCTCTTATGCGCCGTGCAGGATATGGCGTATGGCTTGCTTACGATATGGAAGGAAGTTATGAAGAAACCCCGCCTACTCTCCTTGATGAACTGAAACGGGACCGACGGTGGTGCCAGGGGAATTTACAGCATCTTCGACTTATTTTTACAAGAGGGCTTTTCCCTGTTCATCGGGCTCTTTTTATAAACGGCGTTATGTCTTATGGTTCTGCGTTCCTGTGGCTGTTGTTCCTCGTCTTAAGTTCTATAGAAGCAATAACAGAGGTCATCATTGAACCACAATATTTCCCTTCTGCCGAACTGGCCCTCTTCCCCGAATGGCCCGTCTGGTATCCTCATTGGGCTATCACACTTTTAGGATCTACAGTCCTTATCCTTTTTCTTCCCAAAGTATTGACCATCCTGTACATTACCTTTGTGGAAAAAAAAGCGCACCAATTTGGCGGATTTATTCGACTCTGTTTCAGTGTTCTTATAGAAATTGTACTTTCTACCCTTTTGGCACCTATCCGCATGATTTTCCACAGCCGTTTCGTAGTAATGACTCTGGCAGGACGAGCCACTGGCTGGGGGACTCAAACACGAGACGATCGCGGAACAACGTGGGGAGATGCTTTTCAATACCATATAGGTCAAACTCTTTTAGCCGCTTTGTGGGGCACTTTGCTGTACGAATTCAACCCCTCTTTTTTTTGGTGGATGTCTCCTATTTTAGGAGCCTTGTTCTTCTCAGTCCCAATATCGGCGCTCACGAGCCGGGTCAGTATTGGGAAAGCATTAAAACGTAATGGCATATTGCTTACTCCAGAGGAAAAAAACCTTCCGCTGGAATTGAAAATACTCGACGAAAAAATGGAAGCCCCTTTATCGTATACTCCGTTTCCTCTTCCTCGAGAACAGGGGTTTGTTCGTGCTGTAGTGGACCCTACTGTTCTGGCACTCCATACATCTTTAATTCTTCGTCACAGGATCGCATCTCCTTCCATACGTCGTCGGCGGGAAGACATTCAGGAGAAGGCGCTGCTTTACGGTCCCGAAAGTTTAACTCAAAAGGAAAAGATGGAACTTCTGCGAGATCCCGAACAGCTCAAAGAACTTCATCAGAGGGTATGGCGTATCCCCGAATGGGAACGAGCTGCTCAGTGGGGACTCGAATAGGGAAAGGGCTGAAATTTTCTATGAAGCAAGAATCATTTATGTTCATTTTTCGGAAAGACCATCTGCTGCTGAAAGAAAATCCTTCCTCTTCTTTCTTTTCTGTTGCTGAAAGCACTCAACTAGCCTTACCTTATATACGGCAGGGAAGCGTAGGATCTCCTAAGGGAGAAGGTCACTTCTGGGGGGAAGTGTCAGAAGATACGTATCCTCCTGCTGGAGCAAAATTTGTCTCTCTTCGAAGCCTCTACGATCTTTTAGGAGAGAGAGGTTTTAACGTAGCTGGACAAGCATACCAAATCATGAACTGGAGACGGACAACTCAATTTTGTGCTTCTTGTGGTTCAGTACTGCGAGAACATGTTATAGATAGAGCCTTAGAGTGTCCTGTTTGCCATACAATAACCTATCCGCCTGTTACACCTGTAATCGCCGTAGCCATAGAAAAAGATGGACATCTTCTTTTGGCGCGCAGCCCTCATTTCCCTCCCAACCGTTACAGTATTCTTGCTGGTTTTGTAGAACCAGGAGAACAACTTGAGGAAGCTGTTGCCAGAGAGGTAAAAGAGGAAGTAGGGTTAGAAATTCAAGATATAACTTATTTTGGGAGTCAGCCTTGGCCGTTCCCCCATACTCTTATGGTAGGTTTTACTGCTTCGTGGAAGGCAGGCAATATACAAATTGACGAGAAAGAGATTGAGGCTGCCGACTGGTATTCTCCTTATTCCATGCCGGAAATACCACCTCGTGCCAGCATTTCTCGCCGTCTTATTGATAACTATCTTGAGCATACGAGAGATTAGTGAAATTCGCGCAGAATCACCGAGTCTTTTCGCTTCCCTACATCATCAAGCGCGGAACGAACAAAGAGGTGAGGAGCTGAAGAGAGATCCAAAACCACGTGCTCCTCATATCGCTCCCCTTCTTCGTCTGTTTTAAGCAAGACACGGGGACGGAGAATACTTTTCTCTCCTGCCGCAATAACAATACCCATTCGATTGTCCGAAAGTTGCACTACTGTACCTGGCGGATAAATCCCAACAGCCCCTAAAAAAGCCGACACTACAGCTTTGTCAAAATGATACTCGGCATTCTCTATAATAATAGAAATAGCGCGATGAAGAGGCACAGATTCTTTATATATCCTTACTGTAGTTAATGCATCGAAGACATCTGCTACTGCGGCAATACGAGCAGGAAGAGGAATATGAGCCCCACAGAGATGATACGGATAGCCGGTTCCATCCACTCTTTCATGGTGACCCTCTATAACTGCAAGAATATCTTTGTCATCCACTCCAAGTTGCTTTGCAATACTTGCTCCATAAATAGGATGTTTTTTTACCTCATCGAATTCCTTTTCTGTGAGCCTAGAGGGCTTGTTTAAAATAGAAAGAGGAAGCCTAGCTTTTCCTAAATCATGGAGAAGACCACCAGTTGTAACTGCCTCTACCAACGAATTGTTTTCAGGAGCAAGGCGATAGGCTAAAAAACCACCGAGAAGCGCTACGTTAAAGGAATGAACAAAAGTATATTGATCCTGTTCTCGAACATTACTGAGAGAAAGAAGTATTCTGGGGTTGTTTGTAATCGTCAGCGCCAAGAGGCGCCCTATTCTAAGGAGAGGAACGAGACATACCTGAGATACTTCTCCAGAAGCAATAGCACTGAAATTTCTTCGAATTTCTTGAATCGTCTGGAGAGTAAGGCGGCGATCTACAGGATTTGAAGGGACCTCCATAGCATCCAGTACTTCAAAAATTTCACTGAGTATGAACTCTACATCCTCTCGGACAGTAACGTATCGAACTCCTTGATCTGCTAAAGAATGGGCAAGAGACAAACGGGAGTCTCCCATTTTAGAAAGACTCGTTCCTTTGGGGAGCAATAAAGCTCCCTTCTGTGAAAGAACATCTTCCATGATCATTCCACTGCAGCAAGGAATATCCCACACAGGAATTTTTCGTGCTAGATTCATAAAAACGCCCCCGATTTAAAAAAGCATCGATCCCTTCTCCACAAAAATTTTTTACTCTCTATTATATTTTGATTATATTTATTTTACTCATTTTCAGTTTAAATACTACTACACTTTTTAATTAAAAGAAAAGAGCTTCATTTTTATGATAAAATAAATATACTGGTATAAAGTATATGGAGGTGAAGATAAACATGGAAAGAACCGGAATCGTTACAATGAAAGGAAATCCTTTGACCCTCATAGGGCCGGCACTCTCCTTAGGAGATGCGGCTCCAGATTTTACCGTCTTTGATCAGGGTTTAGCTCCAAAAACTTTAAAAGATTTTCAAGGAAAAATTAAAGTCATATCCGTTACACCTTCTCTTGATACTCCGGTTTGCGACCTTCAGATCCATTGGTTCAATGAAGATGCAGCAAAACAGCCAGATAATGTGGTTGTATTAAATATCTCCATGGATCTCCCTTTCGCGCTAAAACGTTTTTGCGCTACTAAAGGAATTGACAGAGCTATTGCTCTTTCAGATTATCGCGATGCCTCTTTCGGAACAAATTGGGGAGTATTGTTGAAAGAGCTCCGCCTTCTTGCCAGAGCTGTTTTTGTTGTAGATAAGGATGATACTATTCGCTACGTAGAAATCGTTCCAGAGGCCACCAACGAACCCAACTATGAAAAAGCAATAAAGGCGCTTGAGCAACTCACAAGAAAGTAAAAGCTATATACTCCCTTCATGTGTTGAAAAGAGGAGCTTGCACAGATATTTAATCACAATAATAAGGCCGAAGCATGGGAAAACTTCGGCCTTATTATTTTTTTACTGAGTTAGTTCTCCTTAACTTCTTCGATCGTCTCCACTGAGATATACATCTTCCCACTACCCGAAGAGGAGCGCAGTTTTCCTTCTATACGGACAGGAGTATCTTCCTGTCTTGCCAAAACCCATCTCTGAATAGCTGGGTCAAAGGCTCGCATGAGAAGGAAATCGCGGCGAATACTGCCATCCTCCCATGGCGTTTCCTGTTTTACGGAAAAAACAAGATATTTTCCTACGCGGCTTTCTTGGAAGCTTTCTCCCTCTACAAAGTGAAGTTTTCCTGATATCTTTACTAAATTTTCCACCATTGCTACCGTCCAACTCCTTTTTCCTGGCTTCGTATGGAGAACATATATACCACGAACAGGACGCTCCGCCAAGGTATATGGCAAACCACGAAAAAAGGGAGGCACAGAACCCTCCCTTTAAATTTCCTCTATTTTACGAACATGGACGTACATCTCTCCGCTACCTAACGACGAACGAACATCTCCTTCTACCCGCAAAGGCGTGCCCTCTTCACGACTTAAAACCCATTCTCGCAACTCGGGATGATACGCCCGCATAAGCAGAAAATCGCGCCGGGTGCTCCCATCACTCCACGGGGTCTCTTGTCTCACTGCAAAGGACACATATTTCCCTAACCTGTTCTCGAGAACCTTATCCCCCTGTACATGATGCAGAGTCCCGGCCACCGTAACGATGTTCTCCGTCAGCATATGCACATCACTCCTTGTGGCTGTGGATTTTTGAGAGTTTTTATATCTCTCGTTCTTACTTTACACTGGAATATGTTTTGTAACAAGTGCCTTAAAGGTTGACCTTTTCTAGAAAAGTTCCTTTGTGAAAGAAAACCTCCGAAAGGATCTATTTCTCTTCGGAGGTTTTCTTTTTACTCGTGGATTTCAACTATGGTTATATCGAAAATAAGAGTTTTTCCCGCCAACGGGTGATTCGCATCGAGAAGCATCCCTTTTTCCGATACATCTGCAACTAAAGCATTGAAAGTATTACCGTCTGGAGTTTGAACTTGCAGTACTTCTCCAACCTTTGGGTTGAGGTCATCTGGAATATGTTCGGCAGGTACTTCCATGGTCAGTTCCATTTCGTACTCGCCATAAGCTTTTTGGGGGGGAACGTTTATTGTCTTCTCTTCCCCAACGGTCATGCCTAAAACTGCTTTATCAAAACCATCAATAACCTGGCCAGATCCTACTTTAAATTTTAGCGGCTCCCTGCCTTCAGAGGCATCAAAAACTGTTCCATCTTCAAGGGTTCCCTTATAATGAACCGATATAGTGTCTCCATTTTTTATTTGAACCATGAGGCCCTCCTTTTGTAGCCCCTCTTTTCGAAGAGCGTGGGATCATTCTACCCTTTAAATTCTTCTTTTTAAAGGTGGTAATATAGTAAATAACCTTAAAAGAATCAGGAGGTGCCATTATGAAACTCTATTCCTCCCTCGAAAAGTGCATTGATAATACGTTATTAAAGCAGACGGCAACTCTGCCAGAAATTATTTCCTTCGTCGAAAAAAGCGTACCTTATGGTTTTAGAAGCCTGGTCATTCCTCCCTTTGCTCTGGGAAAAGCTATATCCAGAGTTGAAGGGCGTTCCTGCCATTTTTCCGCTGTAGTAGGCTTTCCCCTTGGATATATCCCCACCCTGTTAAAATGTCGGGAGATAGAAGCATATCGTAATATGGGGTCGGCTATTACTGATTTTGATGTTGTTCTTAATATAAATTTAGTGAAATCAAAGGCCTGGAACTCTCTATACACTGAAATGCAAGAACTCTCCTCCGTCACTGAAGGGAAAATATTGAAACTTATTATCGAAACTCCCCTCCTCACCCAAGAAGAAATAGAGCACGTCTGTCTTCTATCTATGGAATTCGAAGGGATTGATTTTATAAAGACCGGAACAGGCTTTGCCGGCAAACCTACCACTATCGACGAAGTCTCCTGCATTTCCAAGACCTTAAAAGGATTGAAGGGTATTAAAGTTTCAGGTGGCGTAAAAAAACTTGAACACGTAAATAATTTTCTAGCAGCAGGAGCCACTATCTTCGGATCCAGTTCTGGCATAGAAATTATGGAAGAGGCCAAACGACAAAAATAAAGGCAGGCCTCTTCCCTCTCCAATCCTAGGAAATCCCGAGATATTCTTCTCCTGTGATAGCTTTATAAGCAGCGATAGTTTTCTCATAAATTGCCCGGATTTCTTTTTTCGCTCCCTCTGATGCATTGAGGATGGGGAATCGGGCACTTCCACCAAAAAATCCTGCTATATCCATAGCAGCTTTCATGCCGCCTATACCAAAACGAGACGTTACTGCCGCATTGAGGTCGAGAAGAGCCAGCTGTAATTTCCGTGCTTTTTCTATTTCTCCAGCTTTCCATGCGTTATAGATAGTTACACAGTAATTAGGAACAACGTTGGCCACAGCAAGAGTTCCCCCTACGCCACCAAGCATAAGAGTCGCTAACAGGAAACTTCCGGAACCGGCAAAAACAGAGAAGTTCTCAGGAGCTTTTGCCACAACTTCAGCAATTTGAGTAATATTCCCCGAGCTATCTTTTATGCCTGTGATATTAGGATGATAGGCAAGTTTTACGGTTAAAGAAGAAGGGATGTTAATCCCTGTGTTTCGAGGCATGTTATAGATCATGACAGGAAGAGGAGATGCATCAGCTATTGCCGTAAAAAACTTTTCAAGTGCTTCAAAAGTCATATCGCTTTTATAGTAGGATGGCGAGACAATAAGAACTGCGCTAGCTCCTGCATCTGCACATCTTTTTGTGAGCTCAATAGTTTCCCTTAAAGACTCACAGCCTGTTCCTGCTATTACTTTTTTATGTGGAGAAAGTCTTTTCCTGGCTTCTGCAACTAAAGATACTTTTTCGTCTTGGGAGAGAAGAACGAACTCTCCGTTGCTGCCAAGGATAACAAGACCTTCTAACGACGTGGCATTAAACTTCTCTATATTTTCCTGAAAACGTGCCAGATCAATGCGTTCATCATCTCCAAAAGCTGTTGCTATTGGGGCAAAAATTCCTTCCATTCCAGCCATACCTGCGTTCCTCCCATCCATATAAGAAAAGGGAGCTCTATGCAGAGCAAACCCCTCTTTCCCGTGCTAAGAACGAGAACATCCTGAAGAGAAAGAGTTTAATGCTCATCTACAAGCCCTTGTTGTAGAACGCTCAACCCCGTACCAGGTTCTACATTCATACCACATCGCATGGCAGCCCTTTCAACAGATGCTACTGCCGAGACGAGAGTATGTTTATCTATATTGCCCATATGTCCCATTCGAAAACCTTTTCCTGCATATTCGCCAAGGCAACCAGCTGTTTGAGTTCCTTCCTCAGCAAGGATTTTTCGGAACTGTAAATCATCTACATTGGCGTCTTGAGGATAGAGATATACAGAGAGAGTGGGTGCTCGGAACAATTTTTCTGCTGCCACAGTAAAACCTATGGCCTCAAGAGCCCCATCTGCAAAAGCAGCCTGACGAAGATGTCGAGCGTAACGTTCAACAATCCCTTCTTCTTTAATAATCTGCAGAGATTCTTTCAACGCCCAGATCAGATTAATTGCCGGCGTTCCCCAATATTTGGAGGGATCGTGCATTACAGGAAGCCATTTTTCGAAGTCTATATAGGATTCGGGAATGGGATTTAAGGATTTTCTTTTCTCCACAGCCTCTCTACTTGCCCAAAGGATGGCAAGGCCGGGAGCAACGCCAAAAGCCTTCTGCGAACAGGAAAGCAACACATCAATCCCCATAGGGTCCACATATTGCGCTGCTCCAGCAGTAGCAGCAACGCCATCAACAACATAGAGAGCCCCATGAGCTTTTACTACTTTACCAATTGCTTCTATGGGAGCTACTACCCCTGTGGCAGTTTCTACGTGAGTAACTGTCACAACATCGTATTTTTTCTCTACCAACTTTTTCTCTACATCATCCGCTGTAACAGACGTACCCCAAGGAGCTGAAAGGACATCTACATTAAGCCTTTTTCGCTGACACATCTCAATGAATCTGTCGCCAAAAAAACCATTCGAGCAAATCAACACATGGTCCCCCTGTTTTGTAATGTTGGCTATAGCCATTTCCATGGCTAATGTTCCAGAACCAGCAATTACAAATACTTCACCACTACATTTCCAAAGCTCTTTCAGATCGGCCAGAACTTCCTTATAATCCTGAACAAAGAAGGGATCTCCAAAAGCAACTGTTTCCCGACCCATTTGGTCTTGAATAGACCGAACAACAGGCGTTGGCCCTGGGATCATAACCAGTTTAGGTGTTCGAAGCATACCCTACTCCTCCTTTAGCCATAAAGGGCTTCTTTAGTTTTATGTGTTTTGGTTCCTCTCTTTTTCATAGCGTATTAAAGCCTCGCTAATAAACTTTGCCGTCTGACAAACCTCTTCTCCATACTGAGAGATCACCTGAAAATCTAAACGATATACTGGAGCTGAAATACTAATCGCACCTACAGGGTCTCCATGAGCATCCATAATTGCAGCCCCTACGCAACGAAGACCTTTTTCGTTTTCTTCATCATCAATGGCATATCCTCGATTTTGAATTTTTTGCAATTCAGAGAAAAGGCCAGGAGTCGCCTCTTCTCCAAGAAATTGAATAACTTCTTCTTTAGGAAGACAGGAAAGTATCGCTTGTCCTGCTGAAAGGCGGGTTAAAGACCCTTTCACTCCTACTCTCGAATGCATACGAACTTGGTAAGGACTTTCAAGTTTATCGAGGTAAAATAACTCCCCTTTTTCGAAGATAAAGAGATGAACGGTCTCTTTCGTTCCTCTATTCAGCTTCTCTAAAAAAGGCCTGGCTACCTCGGCAAAAGCTACTTGAGAACGATAGGCATCAGCTAAAAATAATGTAGCCGGTCCCATTTCATACGAACCTTCTCGTTCAATCACCATGCGCTGGACTGCGAGACTGTCGAGAATTCGATATACAGTAGCTTTCGGGAGATTCACACCTCGAGCTATCTCTGTAACACCCATAGGCCTCTTTTCATGGGCCATAAAAAAAAGGAGAGTAAAAGCTCTATCTATAACTCGAATTTGACTCTGGTTTTTCATTATTTGTTTCACTCCATGGATTTTTCATCTATTATACGAAACCAAAATAATCATAACATTCTCTCTTTTTTTTGCAAATAAAACTTCGCCAGATCTTTATGAAAAGACGAACACAGCCCCTCGGAAAGACTTTTCCGAGGGGCTGTGTCTGCAATCTAAGGCCCTCATGAATGGGGCCCTTTTTCTCTTCATATTTAACGATATTCTCTCGGTTTTTCCTGACCTGTAAGGACACGAAGCGTTCCTTCTGCTAATGCTCTTAGCTCATCCTCTCCAGGGTAGACAAAAACTGGAGCAATGAAAGAAACCCTTTTTCGGATTTTTTCCACAAGGCTTTCACTATACGCAAGGCCTCCTGTGAGGATAATTCCATCTACCAAACCTTTCAACACCGCAGACGAGGCCCCTATTTCTTTTGCAATCTGATAGGCTAGGGCTTCAAAAATAAGAGCCGCTTTTGCGTCTCCGGCCTCGATCATTTGTAAAACTTCTCTCAAATCATTCGTACCAAGATAGGCGACAATTCCGCCTTCCCCTACTAAACGCCTTAAAAGACCATTCAAATCATATTGACCGCTAAAGGCAAGGTGTACAAGAGTCCCTGCAGGTAAAGAGCCAGATCGTTCCGGGGTAAATGGTCCTTCTCCGTCAAGAGCATTATTCACATCTATGACTCGCCCATGATCGTGAGCTCCTACAGATATACCTCCACCCATATGGGCTACTATAAAAGAGCATTCCTTATACTCTTTCCCTAGTTCTGAAGAAGCATGACGCGCAACCGCCTTCTGATTAAGCGCATGGAAGAGAGAGCGACGCTCTATTTCTGGCAATCCAGAAAGGCGTGCTTCGGGAATCATCTCATCTACAACAACTGGATCTACAGTATAAGCCTTCCCACATCCACTTTCCTGAGCCAGCCTAAAAGCCAGGGGGGCTCCAAGATTACAGGCATGAGAACCGTATCGACATGATCGAAGATCATCAAGCATTACATCGTTTATTATATAAGTACCGCCAGGAATGGGTTTCAAAAGGCCGCCTCTTCCCACTATAGCATCAAGAGAAGATGGGTCTGTATTATGTACTTCCAATATTTTTTTAATTTCTATAAAACGGAATTCTTCCTGAGCTGAAATGGAGGGGAACTGTCGGATCTGATGGATCGGGTACCTTTGTGCATCATCCCAAACCTGAGATGTGTCATCGAAAAGAGCTATTTTAGTACTCGTAGAGCCTGGGTTTATGGCAAGTATCCTCACGATTGCTCCTCCTTCTCTTTTGTAGAGAGGGCTTTAAAAGCCCTCTCTACATGAGGTATATTTAATTGTATTAGGGGTTATTCTTCGAAGGATGAAAGAACAACAGCTGCGGCTATGGAAAGAAGTTTGGCTCTCGGCGAATCAGCACGACTCGTCAAGATAACTGGTGCTGCCGCTCCGAGAATTAAACCAGCTGTTTCGTTTTTCGAGAAATAGACAAGAGCTTTGACCATCATGTTACCAGCTTCAATATCTGGAACCAGAAGGATATCGGCATGCCCCGCCACTGGAGATATTATTCCCTTCGTGCGAGCAGACTCTTCACTTACTGCGTTATCAAGAGCGAAAGGACCGTCAACAATACAATTTTTAATCTGACCACGACGATTCATCTGAGTCAATGCCGCAGCATCAATAGTACAAGGCATGTCAGGATTAACCACTTCCACAGCTGCCAATACTGCTGCCTTAGGTTCTGCAACTCCAAAAGCTCGAGCAAAATTCACTGTATTTTGAAGAATATCTGCCTTGCCCTGCAGATCAGGATACATATTAAAAGCTGCGTCTGCAATAAAGAAAACTCTATCGTATCCTTCTACAGAGTGAAAATAGCAGTGGGAGATGGTATTTTTCCCCTTTCGTAGCCCCACCTCTTTGTTCAACATTCCGCGAAGGAAATGGTTGGTATGGAGCTGCCCTTTCATATAGATATCAGCTTTGCCGGAAGAAACTTTTTCTACGGCAGTCAAGCCCATAAATGCCTCTCCTTTAACCTCGTCCACTATTTCATAATGAGCTAAATCGATATTAGCTTCTTTCGCTGCCTCCTCTATCTTTTCCTTGTGTCCAACCAATATGGCTTCAGCAAAACCAGCAATTCTGGCCTCTTCAATGGCAGAGAGAAGACCTGCGTCTTCCGCCATTGCAACAGAAAGCTTTTTGGGCCCTTTTTCCGAACCAATTTTCTTTGCATACTCAAGTAGTTGAGTCAGAGAGCGAATCTGTTCCATGAGAATTAAAGACCTCCTTGATAGAATTGATAGAATTTAAAATAAAAAACTAATCTTTACTCGCTACCACAGCTCCAAGGGCTATAGAAAGCAATTTTGTTTCCATAGAATCGAAACGACTAGTGAGCACTATTGGTTTTTTAGCTCCAAGGATAACACCCGCCCCCCGCCCCCCAGTCATATACAACAGTACTTTACCTATCATGTTACCCGCCTCTATGGAAGGGACTAAAAGCATGTCAGCATGTCCTGCTACAGGCGAATCAATACCTTTAATCTGCGCTGCCTCTATACTTACAGCATTATCAAGAGCAAAAGGCCCATCGAGAGTACATCCAGTAATCTGACCTCGGCGGTTCATTTGGGTAAGAGCCGCAGCATGGAGAGTGGCAGGCATATCAGGATTAACCACCTCTACAGCGCCTAGAGCTGCAATGAGGGGATTACTAACACCAATTTTATGGTAACACTTTACCGCATTTTCTACGATAGCAACTTTAGCATTCAAATCTGGGTACATATTCATACCCCCATCAGAGATACCAATGACTCTTTTCTGGAGAAGAGGTATCTCAAAAAGGAAAAGGTGGGAAAGAAGAGATCCAGTTCGAAGCCCCCACTCCTTGTTCAAAACAGCATGAAGCAACGTCGCAGTTTTTATGAGCCCCTTCATCAAAAGGTCCGCATCTCCTGATGAAACCATCTGGACAGCTTTTTCCGTTGCGGAATAATCATCTTTCTCTTCGATAAGAGAAAGTCCCGCAAGATCGAAACCATGTTCTTCTGCTTTAGCACGAATGTTTTTAGGGTTACCGATAAGGAGTCCATTAATCAATCCTAACTTGTGGGCTTCACATACTGCCCCAAGAACATCGTCGCCGTAGGGGCAGGCTACGGCAAGGTTCATACGTCGCCCCTTTTTACACATATCGATCAGAAAATCGAGGTTGTGCATCATTCTATTTTCCCTCCCACAAGACTTTGTTCGTATATTTTAGCTTTTTCTTCTCCCCTAAGAACCCGAAGGGCTCCATCGGCCAAAGCTTTCATCTCGTCTTCGCCAGGATAGACTAAAACTGGTGCTATCCATTGAACACGGTTCTGTATCAAAGCAACAAAATCACTATCGTAAGCAACGCCTCCTGTAATCAGTATAGCGTCTACTTTACCGGCCATAACTGTAGCCTGAGCAGCAATTTCTTTTGCAAATTGATAGGCCATCGCTTCATAAGCCAGCTTCGCCTTGGCATCTCCCGACCCTATTCTTTTCTTTACTTCCCTCATGTCACTCGTCCCTAGATAGGCCATAAGACCACCTTTTCCTACGAGCTTACGGAGCATGTCTTTAAGGCTATACTGGCCACTAAAACAAAGGCGTACAAGATCTACTGCAGGCAATCCCCCTGCTCGCTCTGGAGAAAATGGGCCAAAATCGTTACCGCTGTTAAGATCTATCATACGCCCTTGGCAATGGGCACAAACAGTAGAGCCGCCACCGATATGAGCCACTACAAAGTTCACCTTATCCCAAGGCTTACCAAGATCTCGCGCAGCTAATCGCACAGTAGCTTTCACGTTTAAAGCATGAGCTAAAGATATTTTAGGCAATTCAGGAAGACCTGTAATCCTCGCTACTTCATCCATTTCATCTACAGCTACAGGGTCCACAATAAAGGCGGGGATATGAAGAGGATTTGCTATAGCATCTGCAAGAATTCCACCAAGGTTTGAAGCATGTTCCCAAGGCTTTCCCAGCTTAAGTCTACTTAACAAAGCGTCACTCATAGTATATGTTCCTCCAGGGATGGGGTCTACAAGACCTCCTCGACCCACTACTGCACTAAGAGAATGGAAAAATGCGCCATGAGCTGTTGCCGCTTCTTGAATCGTTGCCAAGCGAAATTCAAATTGATCGACGATATGGTCGTACTTGGCCAGTATTTCGAGGTCATGATGAACGGTTTCCCTCCACTGTTCCTCATCGTCGTGAAACCAAGCAATCTTTGTGCTTGTAGAACCAGGATTAATAGCCAACACTTGGAAAAACACGCAAGTACCCCCCTTCAGACAAGTGAACGTGCGCCTTCTTTTCGTCGAACCACATTATACATGAATAGAAGAACGTAATACGTTGTCCCATATAGTATTTCCATGTCGCGCAAAAACATCTATGCATGTATCTACAACCTGAGGATCGAACCAATCTCCACGGTGCTCTTGAATCTCTCGCAAAGCTGCATCTACCCCCAACGCGGGGCGGTATGGACGGAAAGAAGACATTGCTTCCACTACATCCGCCACTGAAATAATTCTGGCTTCAAGGCGTATTTCATCCCCTTTTAATCCACAAGGATACCCTGATCCATCAAAACGCTCATGATGTTGTCGCACAATATCGGCAATCGGCCATGGAAAACAAATAGAAGAAAGAATATCGGCTCCATAGTGAGCATGTTCTTTTATAATGGCAAATTCAGCCGCATTGAGGCTACCGGGTTTACTGAGAATAGATGATGGTATGGGGATTTTTCCTATATCGTGCACAAGAGCCGCATAATAAATAGTGTCAACTTGGAAAGAAGATAAATGCAGGGCTCTCCCTATAAACCGAGCTAAAATAGCTACATTCTGTTGATGTCCTACGGTGTAAGGATCTTTAATTTCCAGTAATCGTCCCATTAGATGAAAAGTTTCCTGAAATGTCTTTTCTAACAATAAAATATTATCGCGAAATAATTGATTTGTCTTCCTACGCGATAAAGCAGCTCCAAGCAATAAAGCGACGATTTCAAGAAGGTTTTTTACAGAATTTTTTGCCTCTCCCTCCCAACAGGATGCACACGTCAAACATCCTGCAACTTCATCTTCACAAAGAATGGGGAGCATATACACCGATTCCTTAGGATAGGGTTTAAAAATTCTATTTTTGTCAAAAGAAGACCAATAAAATGGATACTCTTCACCAAAACAAAGCATGGTCTGAGACGAAAGGACTCGTTTTAAAGGCTCTACTTCATCGAAAGTCAATGGAAAAGATTCTCCACCCCCCTCTTTTGCATCCCTATGCCGCACATAGGCTATTCCTCTGTCAAAAACAGATGTATCGAAGAAAAAAAACGCCATATAGCGAGTTTTTGTAATCTGCCAAACTTCATGAAGAACGGCAAGAACCGTTTGCTCAAAAGGATCTTCACTCACAAGATGAGCTGATGTAGATGCCACTATTTCCTTCATTCGTAAGTGTTCTCGAACGGCTTCTTCTCTTTTTTTTGATGCGGTATTATCTGAATAGATGCCGTAACACCCTCGATAGAGTCCATCTACTACCAAAGGGTATGTAGAAATAAGAACTGGCAGAGGAACCCCATTTTTTCTCACTCTATACGTCTCTTTTTCACTTATAACGCCACCTCTGACTGTTACTGCTGAAAGCTCCCTGGCATTTTTTAAAAGATCAGGACTATCGGTAAGCAAAAGATCGGCATCTTGCCCTAAAACTTCCTTTAGTTTATATCCAAACATTCTGAGAAAAACCCTGTTAGCCCTCACAATCCTTCCTTTACAATCTGTAAGGATTGTGCCATGAGGAGCGTTTTCAAAAAGCTTCTCAAGAAGTTCCGTTTCAGAACGAAGAGCCTCCATTTCTATTTTAAGCTGCCTATCATTCCAAAAAAGGGCGAGGGCGAGGATAAAAAGGATTGTCGTAATGGCTGCACTTATAGCAATAACTCTGCGATACTTGTATAAAAAACTTTGAGGTTCGTTCACAAAAACAGCGAGGTATGGAACATCTCGTAAAGAAAGGGAACGCGACTCCAGCGAAGGGTAGTTAACCATAAAAATTGGAGAATCCTCACGAATCGGTATATCAGAAGGAGGCGTGCCTTCCAATGCTTGTATAGCCAAAGCAGCTGCTCCACGGCCATGCTCTTTAGCCTGTAAGACACTGCCAGCCAAGGCACCTGCCTCTATCATAATATCCCAAAAGCTAAATATAGGAGAATCGGTAGCTTGCTGAATAAAGGATATAACCTCTGTAGGAGACATATATTCTTCCTCTCCATTGCTGGAAAATTGCAATAGAAGAACGATGGTCTGAGATGGAAGAGATTTTAGGGCTTTCTCTAATTCCTTGTGCGAAAACCCTAAAAGATCAATTTCTTCCAGTTCAACTGAGAAGGGAATTATACTCTGACGAAAAAGAGAGATAATACTCATAGCAGTGGGAGACAAGTCGCTAATAACAGCAATGTGTCTCGTATAAGGATAGAATCTTAAAGCCAAACGCAGCGTTCCTTCTATGTCAACTCGCTCTATAATTCCAGTCGTGTTTGCCCCTATTTCATCGGGAGAAAAATTACGGCTATTCACCCCACAGAAAATAAAAGGTATTTCCCCGAAAAGTCTTTTGCCAGAGTGAGCGAGGAAAGAAAAAGCTTCATCATCACAGCATAAGATGGCATCGAGAGGAATATTCTGATACTTAAGCCGAAGAGTATTTTCAAAGTGTGCTATATATTTGCCCGGAACGGAGCGTTTTGCATCAAGATATTCTACAAAAATTCTTGTTGTACTATTCCATTGAGAAAAAGTTTTCATAATTCCATCGGTTAAACCATCAGACCAAGGATAGCCTTCATGGTAAGAATGCAAAACGAGTAGCGTTGGAACATGAGAGATTGAAGTTTTTCCATAGATGGGCAAGGGGAAAAGGAACAACAAAAACAATGACACTATAAGAAAGCATCTTTCACAGTGTCTTGGCCATTTTTGCACTATTTTTATAAACATGAAATCATTGCAAAAGCGCCAGAAGAACAGGACAAAGCAGCCCCCTTTAGATCTTTATTTTAATATCATACCATTCTTATCTGTTAGAAGAAAAACTGATGCATCATATTTCCTTTCACGTTATACTAGCCATCGCAGCTAGCGAAAATATGAAGAGGTGAACAATGCTATGAACCTATGTTATATGAATGGAAAATATCTCCCTTTAGAGGAAGCGACCCTCCCTGTTACAGACCTTATTATTCAACGAGGTGTAGGCGTTTTTGAAACAATTTGTACTCACTCTCGGCGCCCTTTAATGCTTCGATCTCATCTTGAGCGCCTTGAAGGTTCCGCTATTTCTTCGTCAATGGTTATGCCTCTCTCTCTAGACCATATTGCAGAGATAATAAGAGAAGGTATCGCAAAAATGGACTCAGAAGTCCTTATTCGTCCATATATAACTGGAGGCGACTCTTTCGGAGAGAATCAGCTTTTCAATTCTCCTCGTTTCTTTGTACTTTTTGAGACTGTTGAAAAACCAAACCAGGAAATATATGAAAAAGGAGTCACTCTTCACCCCATTAACGCTGAACGATATCTTCCCAGCGCTAAGAGTATTAATTACATGCTCTCCTTTACAGGGCAAAAAGCAGCTAAAGGGACCTTCGAAATACTTTATTGTCCAGAAGGAGAAATAGTAGAGGGGGCTCACAGCACCTTTTTTCTTGTAAAAAATAACCGAATTATTACGGCCCCTACGACTCGCGTTCTTTCAGGAACAACTCGAAAAATTATTTTAGAAATAGCCCGGAAAGAACAAATAGAAGTGGAGGAAAGGTGTCCTCTCCTCACGGAACTTTCAGAAGCTGACGAAGCTTTTATTACTGGAACTGTAAAAGAGGTTGTACCTGTTGTACGCGTGGGAGATCAAGTTATTGGGAATGGTAAGCCTGGGGAAATAACCCGACGTCTCCACACCCTCTATCTCACAAATATAGAGAAATGGTTAGATTAAGGGATAAAACACTGTAAGAAGGTAAATAAAACCCAGTCGAGTAAATTTGATTGGGTTTTATTTACTAACATGTAAGGGAAAGAAAAGAGTTTCTCCTCTATTTTTTCTCAAAAAGAAAAAAGAAACCACGCCCCGACGAACATGAGTAAAACACCTGTAATGCGTTGGCGTATCTTTTCCTTGAAAACAATCACTGACAACAATAACGTAACCACCATGCTCAACATAGATAAAGGTTCAGCAATGCTCACTTCTACGCTTTGGAAAGCAATAAGCAAACAAAGATAAGCGTAAGCATTTATAAATCCACTGGCTAAAGAAACCCACGGACGACAATGAAACAACGAGAACACTTCTTTAAATGCCCCTGTAATAACCAGCCAAACTCCGAGATATAAAGTCACAAAGAAATAAAGGAAAAAAGAATAAAGAACAGGAGATGTTGTTGATACATTTCCTTTATCAATTACCCGTCCAATAGCCAAAAGGAGAGAGGACACCATCATCATCTGGCAAGGTCTATCGACAAACAAGGCTTTTAATGATTGATAGATGTTCTTTTGACGATTGAGGAAGGTTGCCCCATAAAGCAAAAAAAACAATCCTACCCCCTTCATGACAGATAATGATTCTGATAGAAAAACAACTGAAAGAAGAAGAAGAAAAAGTATGTTGAAATTATAGAGAGGAGAAACAAGAGATACTTCTCCTTCTGCTAAAGCCTTAATATAGAGGAGAAAAGCAAAGGAATAAATAACGCTGCTTCCTGCTACATATTTCAAAAAACTCCAATCCACACTTTCTGACATGAGAATAAAACAAACGAAAGGGGAAAGAAAAAGAGTGGCCAATCCAACAAAAAGCATCAAAGCTGCCGAAGGATTAGCATCGTTTCCTAACATCTTTACTACAATTCGTTCAAAACCAAGCAATATGATACGGCCTAATAAAGCCATGTAAGAAATCCACATCTATAATCCCACCCTTATAAAAATCCGTTTACCCTACCCTTTATACTGGCTAGAAGCAATAATGATATATTTTTCATTATACATATTTTCAAAAGATAAATGACTATTATTTCCCAGGAAATAAATGGGGACGACTTTTAGGAAAGAGAGGACTGAATCGGCGTGGAAAAAAGAATGCGTATTATAAGAGAAGGAGAGCTTGGGGAAGGTCCAGTAGTATATTGGATGAATAGAGACCAACGAGCTCGAGACAACTGGGCCTTGCTCGCTGCCCAAAAATACGCCCTCGAACAAAGGAAGCCTCTGCATGTACTATTCTGCTTAACCCCATCCTATCTTCATGCAAACAAAACAATGTATTCATTCATGATTCACGGGCTTGAACGTGTTAGAGACGAACTTGCTTCTTATAACATCCCCTTATGCATACTATCAGGTGCAGCTCCTCTTTCCCTACCACAGACATTAGAAGACATTAAAGCCGCTGCGCTATTTACAGACTTTAACCCCCTTCGCATTAAGAAAGAATGGATTTATCAAATAACGGAACAAATCCATATCCCTTTCTATGAAGTGGATGCTCATAATATTATTCCTTGTTGGACAGCCTCCCCTAAAAGGGAATATACTGCCAGGGCATTCCGATCTAAAATTAATAAGTTACTTCCCTCTTTTCTTACAAACATTCCTCCTCTTTTGTTTCATCCTTACTCACAAACTATAGAGACAGACCCCTTTCAGGCTGTAGTTGAAAAAGTATTTCCTCATTTTAATAATATTCCATCCCTACAATGGACTCCTGGGACAACGTACGGGATGAAGAAACTTGAATTTTTTCTACAGACAAAAATATCTCAATATAGTACACAAAAAAATAACCCCACTGTAGATTGCTTATCCGGCCTCTCCCCCTATCTGCATTTTGGGCATATTTCTCCTCAACGAGTAGCTTATGAAGTCATATCTTATAAGGGGGAGGAAGAAATAGACACTCAATCACGAGAAGACTTTTTGGAAGAACTTATTGTTCGAAGAGAATTAGCCGATAATTTTTGTTTTTATACAGATAACTATGACACATTCGATGCATTCCCTGATTGGGCAAAAAACACATTGAACAAACACCGTTTCGATCCTCGCCCATATTTTTACTCCTTAGAATTACTTGAACAGGGAGAAACACATGATCCTCTCTGGAATGCGGCTCAGAAAGACATGTGCATTCATGGGAAACTTCACAGTTGGCTTCGAATGTATTGGGCGAAAAAAATCCTTGAATGGTCCCCCTCTCCAGAAGAAGCCTTGAAAAGAGCAATCTACTTAAACGACCATTACGAAATAGATGGACGAGACCCCAATGGATATACAGGCATAGCATGGTCTATAGGCGGCGTTCATGATAGACCTTGGCCCGAAAGGCCTATCTTTGGGAAAATTCGCTATATGAATGAAAAAGGCGCGTATCGAAAGTTTCACGTGAAACATTATATCGATAGTGTTACGATTTTAAATCCATGATTGGTCAAATAAAATCAAACCCTATTCCCCCTTATTTTGCCAGTCAAGTGCGGACATTATAAAAAGGGAGGCCCCCTAAAAATTTTTTAAGGGCCTCCCTTTTCCTTGACTTTTTAAGTTATATTGTTATAAATCCAGATTTTTGAAGAAGAGGAACAATTCTCCACGCAAAAAATGTAGCTCCTATTCCTTTTATAATATCAGAAAGAAGAAAAGGCATAACTCCTATCTTAAATACACCGAACCAACTCACAGCTTTTCCTGCTATTAAATTAAGATTTACATATAGGCCAACCATTCCCATACAGTAAATTACAAAGAGACCAACAAAAGCAGCTATCCCATATAGAAAAATATTCTCCTTAGGAATATCTATTTTCCAAACAATGCTTCCAGCTACCCACGAAGCAATAACAAAGCCCACTAAGTAACCAATCGTAGGAGACAAAAAAATTTGCACGCCTCCTCCGCCAGCAAAAAACGGGAGGCCAAGAACACCAAGCAAAAAATAGAGAAGTTGAGATAAAGCGCCATTTTTAGGCCCCAAAAGCATTCCTGCTAACAAAACCACAAAAACATGCAATGTCATAGGTACAATTGGAAAAGGAATGCGTATTTGCGCACTCACTGCCGTTAAAACAGAAAAGAGAGAAACAATCGCCATGCTACGAACAGAAAATCTCACAAAAAAGCACCTCCCTATGTTAACCAGACTATTATATAGGTTAACATAGGGAGGTGTAAAGCCCCTTCTCCTTAATATTAAAGAGTATATAGGTATTGACTATTACTGATCTTTGGACGTTTCTTCCCATCCCCATTTTTTTATCATACCGGAAGCCTCTTCTTCTGATAAATAAGATTCTACAGAAGGAACAGAAGAAAGGGGGACAAAAAAAGATAGAGTAATCGTTTCAGCATAGGCAGGAAGCATACTTTCTTCTGAAACATCGCGATTTTTTAACTGATAGACTATTGTTTTATAAAGAGAGTAAGGAAATTCTACATATCCTCTTTTGCCCATTCGACCCTCTTTTTTCCCTGCTTTTTCAAGTGCTTGGGTTGTTGCATTCCCATACGCCTCAATAAGGCCTCGAACGCCTAATTTAATACCTCCAAAATAGCGCGTTATGACAACAGTCGTAAAAGTTAAGTTCGCTCGTTGAATTGCTCCTAATATAGGTTTCCCAGCTGTACCTGAAGGCTCTCCTGCATCTGAACAATATTCTATAATAGGATCAATTCCTACCCTATAGGCCCAACAGTTATGGGTTGCTTGTTTATGTTTTTGAGATACATCTGAAATAAACTGGCGGGCTATCTCCTCACTTCTGGAAACACTTACGTGGGCAATGAAAAGAGAACGTTTTATTTTTAGTTCGTACGTTACATTGTTTAAAGGTTCATAAAAAAAATCAGAAATCATTCAAGGCTCCATGCATCTTTTATTTTGCAATATGTCTGTTCAAGACTTTCTGGGATCACTCTAGTCTCAGCTAAAACTGGCATAAAGTTAGTATCTCCATTCCATCGAGGAACTATATGCAAATGCAAATGGCCGTCAAAACCAGCCCCTCCAACTCGGCCTAAATTTACTCCGAGATTAAATCCTTGTGGTGCCATAACTTTTTTTAAAACTTTTAAACAATGACCAGCCAAGCGATGCATCTCCAACAATTCTTCATCAAGAAGATTTTCATATAACGCTGTATGTCGATACGGAGCAACCATTAAATGTCCAGGATTGTAAGGGAATGCATTACACATTACAAAACATCTTTCTCCCCTAAACAAAATTAAACGGTCCTCATCTCGGTCTTCTTTGGGAAAGTCACAAAAGATACAATGCTCTTCTTTTTCTTCTGTCGAACTTGAGATATAAGCCATACGCCATGGGGCAAAAATACTTTCCACGATGCCACACCTCCGCTATATGTTTCACGTGAAACATTAATAATTATCTCTTTCTTTTATTTTTACGCCATATCTGTTTTAAATAAAGCCATCCTTGCCATAAACCAATAATGGCACCTAATAATGTACACCCTATAATAACCGTATCGGGGTATCCTCTAGAAAAAAGCCACCGCCCGATCCAATAGCCCAAGAATATATAACCTGCTATAAGAAGGGCTGTTGAAATAACCTTTCCAAATAATAAAAGGTCCTCTAGTCCCTTCAATATAAAACGCCTCCCCTATTTCCCGGGAAATAATTGGACAGCTGATTCTTGAAGAAGAGAACCCAATTTTTCTATCTGTTCCATGGATAAACCACGAATAGAAAGACGTAATGCGTCCCCATCTCCCGAAATCCGTGCCTGAAGACCATATTGTTTTGCAAGGTGTTCGAACACAGCTGGACATTTCTGTTTACAAGAAGTCTTTTCCTTAGATTCCTCCCAAGAGCCCTCCTTAAATCGCTTCACAAGCAATTCCAATTGCCGAACAGAAAGATGCTCTTTCTGTACTCGCCGTGCAAGTACCAGCATATGTCCCTCAGATTGAAGGCCAAGCAATGTTCGAGCATGGCCCTCTGTAATATCTTCTTCTTCAAGCATTTTTTGAATAGAAGAAGGTAATTGCAATAAACGCAATTTATTTGTTAGAAGGGTGCGACTCCATCCTATTCGTTCAGCAACTTCTTCTTGAGTAAGAGAAAATATGTCAATAAGTTCTCGAATAGCTCTAGCTATTTCTAAGGGTGAAAGGTCTTCCCGCTGGATATTTTCAATAAGAGAGATCTCCTGTACTTCCTGATCTGTCCCATTAAAAAAACATACTGGGACTTCGTTAAGGCCTGCTATCTGAGCCGCTCTCCAGCGTCGCTCTCCAGCTACAATGTTATACATTTCCCCCACTTTACGAACCACTAACGGTTGGATCACTCCATGGGTTCGAATGGATTCCGCCAGCGCCTGCAAATTCTTTTCATCCATACTTTTACGTGGCTGTTTATCATTTGGTTGAAGAAGAGAGAGAGGAAGTGTTTGTACTTCCCGCTCATCGTTATGGATGGACGATACATTCTTAGCCCCTGGCAAGAGGGCTCCTAACCCCCGTCCTAGTGCTCTGCCTTTGCTTCCAGCCATCTTTTTGCAACCTCCCTGGAAAAGGTAGAATACGCTTGGGCTCCAGAACAGTTGGGTTCGTAGTATGCAATGGGCATCGCATGACTTGGAGCCTCAGAAAGCTTAATGTTTCGAGGAACAACCGTAGAAAAAACTACCTCCCCGAACTGTTTCTTCACTTCCTCTACCACATCATTCGCTAAACGAGTACGGGAATCATACATTGTAAGGAGCACTCCATCTATATTCAAATCAGGATTCAGACAATCTCGAATAAGCCCGATGGTACGGGCTAATTGACCAACGCCTTCCAAGGCATAATACTCACATTGTATAGGAACTATCAGCTTGTTCGCCGCAACAAGAGCGTTAATAGTAAGCATGCCAAGGGAAGGTGGGCAGTCGATAATAGCCACATCAAAATCTTTTAGGAGAGACATGTGACGGCGTAAACACGTCTCTCGACTAATAATGGAGGCCAATTCTACCTCAGCTCCTGCTAAATCGATAGTTGCTGGCAACAGAGTTACGCCTTCCCAAGGGGTAGGGGATAATGCTTCATGAATAGAGACTCCCCCTAAAAGAACATCATAAAGGCTCGTCTTTATAGTGTCTGGCTCCACTCCTAATCCGCTTGTGCAGTTTCCCTGCGGATCCATATCCACTGCCAGAACAGAATAGCCAAGGCTTCCTAATTCTGCCGCAAGATTGATGCACGTGGTAGTTTTCCCAACTCCACCTTTCTGGTTGGTAATAGCTATAGATAGCACAGTGTCACCTCCACCAAAATTTTTTTTCTGCCATTCCAGATCTCCGTGGAAACTCTTTAGGGCACGGTAATACTTTTTCCCATTTAAGAAGATAGTGTTCTTTTTTGTTAATGCTATACGGAGAAATGTCTGTTGCAGAAAGCCCTAATCGCAAAAACTTCCCCTCTAAAGGGGCTATCTCTTCCTTGTAAAGAGGCCCCTTAAAAGCAAGCACCCCCCCTCCTTTTGCTACAAAAGGAGATAGATATTCCAAAAGGACCCCTGTTCCTGTTACTGCCCGAGCGCCAGCTAACATATAACGTTCCCTCTGTTCTCTTGCATACTCTTCGGCCCTGGCACAAACAATATCCACATTGGTTAACCTCAAAAGTTGTACAAGCTCTTCAAGGGCTTTGCACTTCTTCCGCACACTATCAAGAAGAGTTACGTGTATATCGGGCCTACATATAGCCCATACTATCCCAGGGAGCCCTCCACCAGTCCCCACATCAATAACCTTCCCTTGATCAGGGAGAAAAGGAAGAGAAAAAAGACAGTCAAGAACATGTTCGTCCCATAGGGTTTCAGGATCCTGCGGTCCTGTCAATCGCACCCGACCAGAAAAAGAAACAAGACCCGCAATATAGCGATCCAAAGCTGGCCGGAAAGGTTGAACCATACAAAGAATCTCTTCAATATTTAATTGGACTGGCAATCAGCCAACCTCCTCTAATATCAAATAATATTCATTCATTATTTTTGTTATCATAACCCTTAAAGGGAAGTTTTCCAAACAGATGGAGGGACGCTTATGCGCTTTTTTGAAAAACTTATTTCTCTAGCCAAAGAACAGAAAGATGCTCCTGTTCGAGAAATAATTCTTGGATGGCACGCAAGTATTGTTAGTTTTGAAGATGGAAGATGGGGGCTCGGCATGGTTCCCCCTGGAGAAAAAATCCCACTATCCTCCAGAGAAGAACACACCCAAAGGCTCCTTGCCTCTACTGCTCATGATCTCGTATCTCTTTTTGCATCCCCTTACCCTCAAGAATTCGCAGCTGCCTCTGCTGCCGCTGCAGCACTCTTGCCTCCAGAAGGACCTTCTCTTCCTCTCGATACCATAGCAGGAATTCCAGCCGGCGATAACGTTGCAGTTATGGGATACGATCGAACACTTACTCCTTTCCTGCGAGATTGGGGATGGTCTATGGTGATCCTTGATGACGAAAGAGAGGCTCCTGATATTTTCCCTGAAGATGAAACCCCTCAAAAATTACCTTTATGCAAGTGGTGTTGGCTCTCTTCAGACACTCTTCGAAACAGGTGGTTTACTTTCATTCAACCATATATCTCCCAAATGAAAGGAGTTTTTCTTCGAGGCCCAGGCCTTCCATGGCTTCCCCATCTCTTCAAAACAGCAGGGGTAACACACCTTATTCTGCCCTCTATAAATAAATACGAAATCTCTTCCATTACATCTTTTATTGCAGCAGGTGGAAATCCTTGGCTCTGTCGACATATTACGTGGCGGGTGCATATCTTATGAATGTTAAAAAAAGAACGCAACGCTTTTTTGTGTTATGGCTTCTTTTTGTTGTTCTTATCTCCATCTTCGTTATTTCTTCACAAGCTTCCTGCACGTCTTTCTTTTGCCCTGTCTCTGTGAGGAAAGTTATTGACGGAGATACTATTTCTGTGTCTCTCCCCGACGGAACAGAAAAACGGGTGCGCTATCTTCTCATAGATACACCAGAACTCCACCACCCCCATCGTGGAGAAGAGGAACTAGGGGAGGAAGCCCTTCAGATGAATACACAACTGCTCCAAATGGGACAAATCCTCTTAGAGTTTGACGTTGAAAAACGGGATTGTTACCAACGTCTTCTTGCCTATATTTGGTGCATTACGAAAGAAGGAACATTTTTAGTCAATGAAGAGCTCGTACGCCAGGGTGTAGCAATGCCTTCTACCATTCCTCCTAATGTTAAGTATGTATCCCGAATTCAAAATGCTTTTCGAGACGCTTGCGAGAGGGAAGCGGGCCTTTGGAGACTAGCTCGTCATCGTCGTTTCACTGCGAAACAGATATGGGAGTTCCTTCCTTTCCTGAGAGGACATTTTGTCTCTTTTTCTGCAACAATTCAAGATGTAAAAGAAACGCCTTTACGTTATATTTTCCGTGATGGACGCCTCTCACTTATCATATATAAAAGCGAAAAAGATCTTTTTCCTTTAAATAGTATAAAAAAAGGGACTCACATAGAGGGGGTAGGGAAGGTGATTTCAGGAAATAGCGGAGGTGAAATTATTCTAAATAGCCCATTACAGCTGTTTACTCTTGTCTACTAATGGGAAAGAGCCTAGTGGCTTTATAAATGATTTCCACATCTGGACAAGTTATCCACAATCCTTATAATGCACGGGGTAAGTGGGACTAAATCCACGACTTCTCCACTGGGTTATCCACTTATCCACATATCCACGCCCTTTAAAAAGGCTCTATATGTGTGTAGTTTTAAACTGAATAATTAAAATTATCAAACGAGTATTCTTTACACGTCTTCCCGATGACAAAATCTTCAAGAGAGAGTATCGTGAACTTTATATATATGTGAACTAAGAAAGGGTAAGAGGTGGGCAATGAAAAGATCCATTTATTTTGTTTTACTATTCGTCCTCATTTGTTCGATAGGAGGTATCTTTTTCCTCCCCTTCGTTAAAATTGATCTCGGGACTGCATCGCTTCGAGCAGCTTTGGAAAAAATCTTGGAAACAGCGACTTCTTATTCTATAGAAATAGGAGACATTCATGGGAACCCCCTTGGAGGGTTTACAATAAATGATGTTGTTATATCTAACGGTCAGGCTATTGTTGGACAGGTTAGCACTCTTTCTATTCGGCCCTCTCTATTATCTCTTGCAACAGACCACCCGAGATTAAAGAGACTTCGTCTAGAAAAATTCTCTCTTTCCATAGACCACTTTCTATCTTTTAAAAAAGAGGAAGCTAGGAGATGGAACCTACCTCAAGATATTGTTATGGATATCATCGTATCCCAAGGGAAAATTACCAGCTCTTCTTTAGGTATTGTAGATATTGGGAGAGGCAAAATATCAGTAAATAACCAACACATTACAGTAGACGGGCGGGTGAAAATAAATAACGCCCCTCTCTGGATCAATATGGAAGGGCAAGTAGGGGAGAGAATTTCTGTTAAATATATGAATTTTAAAATAGCTGAAGGGACTATCCAACTTTCTGGATATGTATGCCCGGAAATAGGGCTTGCCGGCAAAATAGAGAATGTGAATCTCTCAAAATTCATGCTCGCTTTCCCTCCGGCTAAGAAGACTATTGATCGTCCTTTAGAAGGGACCGTTTCTTCCAGCATTATTCTTCGCGGCCGTTGGCCATCCCTTGTTGCGGAAGGGCAGCTTTCCGTGGAGAAGGGGCACATTTGGGGATTCGACGTTTCGCAGGGAACAACTCGTTGGGCATGGGATGGCAAGACGTTAAGTTTTCTTGACATAAATGGATTGTTCTTTGGAAGCAACGTACAGGGAAATATCGTTATCTCTCCTCAAAAAATGGTTCAGATAGACGTAACGGGACATGAGTTAAAAACAGCTGAATGGTATGGCGTTTTCCCCTGGCTTCGTTTTGCACAAGGAACTCTCGATACCCTCCGCGTAGAGTTGGCAATACATAATGGGAAGAGAGAAGGAGTCACCACCTTTACTAGCACGTCTGCTGTCCTTTCCGGCTTCCCTCTAGAAAAGCTGACTGGGAAACTTTTTTTCTCTCCAGAGCACCTCATAACTGTAGATGCTTCGGGGTTGTGGCATGCTACTCCAGTAAAAGGGAAGGGCACTATTACTATTAAAGAAAAAGGGGCGAACCTTGATCTCGCATTCGATGTGCCGAAACTTTCTCTCAAAAATATACAAAAAATAACGCCGGAATTTCAAGCTCTTCTCCTCGAAGGGGATGTATCTGCTGCTGTTTCTCTTCAAGGTCTTTCTACTTCACCAGAAATTCAGGGAGAGATCCGATCTAAACGGATTCGAATAAAAGGTAATATCCTGGAAAGTTTTGCCCTAGATTTCATACAAAAGGGAAATATTACTACTATTCCCTCTTTCGCTGCTCTTTTTCAGAAAACATCTATTAAAGGAGGGGGGGAGATACAACACCTCTTCGCAAAAGAAGAACCCATTTGCAACATAAGAGGAAACATGAACAACCTGTCCACTGCTGCTCTTGAGACTCTTCTACCAGATATAAAGCCTCTTCATGCTTCAGGATCTCTATCGGCAACATGGCAAATTTCAGGTTCTCTTAAAGATCCTATTTTTACTATAAATGCAAAAGGGGAGAACAATAAAATTTTTGAAAAGGTTCCTCTTCAAGACCTTGAAATGTCGGGAAAGTATAGAAAAAATCTATTTTCGCTAGACGCAATCAGAGGAAGGATATGGGGAGGGCTTTTTCTGCTTTCCGGTACCTTTGACATAGCTCAACCTGGAATAGCTCTCAATATAACAGGGGATATACGTCACATGAAAGTAAACAAAATGGGTCCTACCTTGGCAGGCTGGCAAAAAATGGATGGGGAAGTAAATGGAACTTTCAACATCCTTGGCACCTCGAGGGCTCCTTTATTAACAGCCATCATAGAAGGAGAGAACATGACGCTTTCTGGCCTTCTTTTCGATAAAGTTACAGCGAAAATAGAAGGGACGCCAACAGAGTTACAAATAGAAACTGTTACGGCCATGCTAGCGGGGTCATTATTGGAAGGGGCAGGTACATTTTCTGTGGGGAAAGGGTTAAATATGAACATTACCATCCCTCCCACAAATCTCCAGGCAATAGTGTCACAATGGCTTTCTCAATCACCTGTAGATGGGAACATCGCTGGTGAGATTTCTATTTCTGGCCCCCTACAACGGCCATCTATCTCGGCTACAGGCACATCTCAACATATTCGTATTGGCGGACTTGTTCTGAGTGACGTCTCATTAAAAGCCCAACCCCAAAAAGACGGAGCTTTTGTTTTTTCCCTCGATGGAATATATAAAAATGTTCCTGTAACCATTCTAGGCGGAGGAGACCTTGCTAAAGACGGATGGGAAATTTCTTTAACGACAGGAGAAAAAGGCATTCCCCTTGAACTTCTCGCTGCCAATGGAAATGGGAAAGGACGCTTTTCTGGCTTCCTTAACGCTTCATGGAAAGGGAAAGTTAGCGAAAAAGGCCTTCGTGGCAGTGGGCTTATCTCTTCTTCAGAGATGAAACTATACGGCTTTACTCTTTCCAGAATTCAGCTTCCTATTGAAACAAGTTCTGATGGGAAATTTTTAATTACAGATGGGGAGGTTCAAGCATACGGAGGGGAAGGTACAATCTCTGGGAGTTTCGATCCTCAAAAGTTTAGGTGGGACGCAAATGTTATAGTAGAAGGGCTTGACTTGGAAAAAGCCTCTATAGACTGGCTACCACCAGAAGGGAAACTCTCCGGGGAAGGGACCCTCAAACTTGATGCTTCTGGCACAATGGGGCAGTTAAAGTTTGTTTTCGGAAGTGGCTCTCTCTATATAAAAGAAGGGGCCATAGAAGGATTCCCTCTTGTTAAGAAAGTAAGCGGCACAGATAAAATTGGTTATCGTTCGATCATGGCTAATTTCAATCTCGACGGAAGAAGCCTTTATCTCCTTCCAGGAAGCAGGATTTCCGCTTTTCCTAATGATCCTGTTTATCGCTATTTAAACGCAAGCGGCTCTCTTGGATTTGGAGATAAAACCGTTTCGCTAAAATGCATGGGAGACATTAATTTGAAAGCTTTAAATGCCCTCCTTGGCGGTATCAAGGGACTCATAAGCGTGGGAGACAATATTACAGACCCCCTGTTGCTTCAAAAGTTCCTATCTGGACTTTTAGGCGGGTATTACTCTGTACGAGATTTTCGTGAGGCTAGTTTTACACTTGAAGGGACATGGGACAATCTTAAAATGTACGATTTAAAAGTCTCTCAGCCTGTTCAAAAATCGCCTATACCGACAGACAGCTCCTTCACACGGGAGAAAAGAGACGATGAAATTGACGATATAACCATTAAGCTATCTTTTCCGACTGGAGAGGGGAAAGATAGCTCGCTCAGCCCGGGAGAACAAGTAAAAAAACAACTTATGGAAAACCTGTTAAAACAAATAATAAAACCAGAAGAAATTGAAGAGATCTCGCCAAGCCCTAGTAAAGAAAACGATGCTGGAGCATCTTCTTCTAATGGCGGGCTATAAAAGAACAGAGAAAAGAGACGTTGTTAACCAGATCGCATGAGAGAACAGAGAAAAGAGACATTGAAGGGAGTTTTTATACATGACCATTACTGTACGCCAAATGCTTCGAATCCCAGAGTTGAGACGAATGAAAATTGTTGCTGGAGAAAGTGGCCTTGATACGAATCTTGTATCTACGGTCACTGTTCTTGATGCTCCAGATATAGAGAGATGGGTTCATGGAGGAGAATTTGTCATTACCTCTGGATATATTTTCAAAGATGATCCTACAGCCCTGGTGCAAGTAATCGAGAATCTAAGTAAGGGAGGAATGGCTGCCATTGGCATAAAGTTGGAACGCTTTTTGAAAACTCTCCCAACTGAAGTAATAGAAGCAGCAAACAAGCTTCGTTTCCCCATTATTAATGTACCTATTGATTTTGCTTTTAGCGATATTATTAATCCGGTACTCTCTAATGTAGTAAACGCACAAGCTCAGGAGCTGCGTTTCTCCGAGAAAGTTAGTCAATCTTTCTACGAGCTTATTATGAACGGAGAAAGTATCGACGAAATACTCGACAACCTTCAGTACTTTATTCATGTAGATTTAGCTTTTGTCGATACGGTATTTGGACAAAATTATTACTGTGCCCAATCTGAGGACTTTGTCGACCGTATCCGGAGAACAAGTTTACCCCAACTTGTGCGTGAGATCCCTAATCGACAAGCAGTTATTGGAGATAAAACATACGGGTATCTTTTCTTCGATGTAGAGGACTTAGGGACCCTTCCTAAAAGTTGGGACATCTCTATTTCTCATGCTATTACAGCTATTTTAATTTGCACTCAAAAACGGATCGCTAAAAGTGAAGCTGAGAAACGATATCGTGATGAATTTGTCCAGGACATCCTTTTAAAAAATGTCCGGTTTGAGAAGGAGGTCTGGAATCGTGCTCAACTTTTCGACTGGGATTTACGCGGCCCTCAGGCTGTAATGGTAGTCGATATAGATAACTACAAGCATCAGTTTGAGACAGCTCGGCAAATTGACGAAGCAGTAGCTACTCTTGATGAGGTAAAACAGCGGATTTATAACATTTCTACCTCTATCACAAAAAAGGATTTTCCTAACGTTCCCTACGCAGAGATGAGCGATTCCATAGCTTATATCATTCCATCATCTCTACGTGACTACGATGAATTTAAAAAGAAACTATTAAGAACGCTTACGTCAATCCAAGAAGAAGTTTCGAAAAAAACACATTTTACCGTTACTATTGGTGTAGGAAATACAAAAGATAGTATATTTGCTTGCCACCAAAGTTATGAAGAGGCGCAAAAAGCTCTGGAAATGATACGAACAACCTGTGGCGGCGGACATGCTATTTTCTGGAGAGATCTTGGCGTCTATAAGCTTCTCGGCAACCTCTATAACACAAAAGAAGCCGTGGCTTTCTATTACGACTATATAGGGAAACTTATCGAACACGACAAAAAGAAAAAGAATCAACTCGTTGAAACCCTCGAGACTATTGTACGTTGCAACTGGCAGTTGAAAGCCGCAGCTCAAGACCTTTCACTCCATTACAACACATTGAAATATCGTTACAGAAAAATTTGCGAGCTCATAGACCTCAATACGAATGATAGTGAAGATCGCCTCAATGTGGCTCTTTCATTAAAATTGTATCTTATGGACAAATATCTAGATAAATAATTGTCTTTTAGTTTCTATAAAAACTAAAAAAGAAACGAAATCGTCCCTTAGGAACATAAACTTGAACCTTATATTGTTTTTGAGGGACGATGTTTATTGCCTCCATTACAGATACAATTTCTTGTGAAAGTTGCGACTATGTTTTGTTTCGTGTGAGCGCGCACACAAACGAATATGCAAAAAACGCTGTTGTCGTTGGAATACTGTGGAGGTGTTTTTGTTATGCCAGAGGCTGTTCTTCAAATAGCAAATAGTTGGCTCATTTGGGGCATTGCTATTGCTATCATAGTCATCGTTCTAATACAATCTCTTTTGTATATCCGCCTTTCTTTCAGAGCTGCAGATCAGATTGGATTTCCCCGCGAAAAATGCGTCCGCGGCCTTCGAGCTGGCGCTATTTCTGCCATTGGGCCGTCCATAGCTATTTTTATTGTTATGGTAGGTATGATGTCTGTTGTTGGCGGGCCTATTACATGGCTGCGGCTTTCCATTATCGGAGCCGCTCCCACTGAGTTAACAGCGGCTACTATTGGAGCCGAAGCGCTTGGCGTTAAGTTTGGGTCGGCAGATTACGACTTAACCGCTTTGGCCACATCGTGGTGGACCATGACCATTAATGGTACAGGTTGGCTTATCTGTGCCGCTCTCTTCACTCATAAGCTAGAGGGTATGCGAGAGAAAATGGGGGGCGGAGATCCTGTATGGCTTGCTATTATGTCTGGTGGCGCTATGTTAGGGTGTTTTGGATTTCTCAATTCTCGAAATATAGTTTCTGGACTTCGAGAACTTCAGTCTGGCCTGGCTGGTGGCGGTGGCCCCCTCTATGCTGCTATCGGAGGGTTGCTCGGCATGGTTCTTATGATGCATTTAGCAAAAAAACTTACTTGGCTCCGTGAATATACCCTTGGTATCGCCATGCTCATAGGAATGGCTGTAGCTGTTATTCTCGTCTAGCTAAAGGAGGCTCTATTATGGTCAGTCATGAAGAATTCGACAAAATATGGAAAAAGCCAGCTGTAAAGATAGGAGTTATAACTATCATAGTTCCTATGCTGATGTGTTTTTTACCTAACGTATATTTATTCCTTCGGTTTGGGGCTTTTCCGCCTCTCTCCGTAGCACTTAAAGCCTGGGCTATGATTGCTACCATTTTTGGGGCATTTTACATAGTGGAGTTGGTGTCTTATTACCCTATATTGGGTCTTACAGGTACCTATATTACCTTCCTCACAGGTAACATGGGAAATCTCCGCGTCCCTTGCTCCGCCGTCGCACAGGAAGTTGTCGGCGTCAAGCCAGGGACACAAGAAGCTGAAATTGTTTCAACCCTTGGTCTCACTGGCTCAGTGGTAACGAACCTTTTTTTCACTACATTAGCGGCGGTAGCTGGAGCAACATTGCTTGCTATCTTCCCGGAACCTATAGCTATTGCTTTTAAGCAGTACACTGTAGCGGCTATTTTTGGTGCAGTTTTTGGCCAATTTACATTAAAATATCCAGCCCTTGCAGCAGCCGGACTAGGTATCCCCTTGCTCCTGTTCATTGGAGGGCCCGCTATCGGCCTATCTTTTTTAGCGGAGTCATGGATTGTTATCATTGGTTCTGTTTTTGGCACTATCGGCTTTGGGCGCTTGCTCTATAAGAAAGGGCTTTTACATTAAATTTTACATTTCAGATCACATCACACAGGATAAGAGGGGGAGTCACTCTTGGAAACAACAAAGAAAGAAGCATTGGCGTTGCAGGAACAGGTTGTAGCTTGGAGACGAGACCTGCATCAAATCCCCGAAACAGAGATGGATACTGTTCAGACCGAAGCATATATCTGTGCTTGTCTGGATGAAATGGGCATTCCCTACAGAAAGGGAGTTGCAGGACATGGAGTTGTTGCCGTACTTAAAGGGAGCAAGCCAGGAAAAGTATTCGCCCTTCGCGCTGATTGCGACGGTCTTCCCATAAAGGAAGAAACAGGCCTTCCCTTTGCTTCTAAGAACGGGTGCATGCACGCTTGCGGTCACGACGTACATACAGCTATGGCCCTTGGAGCCGCGAAAATCCTTGCTGATAACAAAGATCATTTGGAAGGATCTGTAAAGTTTATTTTTCAGCCAGGAGAAGAAGGTTGTAAAGTAGGGTATGGTGGCGCCAAACGCATGATAGATGATGGCGCTTTAGAGGACCCACGTCCTGACGTTATAGTAGCTCTTCATACCGGTTCTCTTTGGAATGAAGATCTTAAACCAGGCGATATTGGATATCGTTCAGGAAGCTTTATGGCATGCATGGATCGATTTGAGATTGTAGTGAAGGGGAAAGGAAGTCACGGTGCGTATCCTCATGGTTCTATCGACCCAATCAGCATTGCTTGTCATATCGTAACTGAACTTCAGACAATCGTAAGTCGCGAGATGAATCCTGTAGAACCAGCCGTTATCTCTATTGGGGAAATTCATGCCGGCTCCGCTTTTAATATTATTCCTGGAGAATGCCGTATTAGTGGAACTGTAAGAGCTCTTACCAACGACACCCGGAAAGTTTTAGCAGACCGGATTGAAACTATTGCCCAAACAGTCGCTCAGGGGATGCGAGGAGAGATTGAATTCCGATATGGTTGGGAAGGGCCTTCTCCTGTTGTAAACGACCCTGACGTAACAGAGGAACTTCGTCAGGCTGCCGTAGCTGTTCTTGGAGAGGCGCACGTAAAAGAGATCAAAAATCCCTCTATGGGAGGAGAAGACATTGCCTTCTTCCTTGAAGAAGTTCCTGGCACTTTCTTTTTCCACCCGAGTTGCAATGAGGAAAAAGGACAGATTTACCCTCACCATAACTCGCGCTTCGCAGTAGATGAGGACGTGCTATGGATTGGCTCTGCTGTCATGTCAACCATGGCTATAAACTGGCTTAAGAAACATAAATAAACTTCTACAGACAAATTACAGGGGCGGGCAAAAAAGCTATTCTGCCTGCCCCTGTTTTCTTTTTCTGCTATAAAATTATTGAAGATCCATAGCAGAAAGGGGTTCGAAAAATGGGCCTAAAAAAGAAACATATAACTCTTTTTTTGAGTTTCGCTCTTTTTACATCTGCACTTTGGGTTATCCACAGAGAGTTAGGTCATTTTTCTTATTTCGATATTCGCAGAGCCATTACGGCCATCCCTTCGCAACGAATTCTGCTCTCCTTTTTCTGTTCTATTGTCAGCTATCTTCTTCTTACTGGAAACGATTTGCTTGCTTTGCTTCATATCGGGAGACGGATTCCTTATGGGAAAACAATTTTTGCCTCCTTTTTAAGCTATGCTATTAGTTACAATGTGGGTTTTTCCATGTTCTCAAGCGGATCCATCCGTTACCGCCTTTATTCACCTTTAGGACTCTCTCTTTTCGATGTCGGGCAAATCACCGCTTTTTGCGGCATGAGTTTTTGGATTGGAGCGTTAGCTCTTGGTGGGGGAGCGTTCCTCCTGGAACCACCAACTCTTTTTGTTACATTGGGAATACATTGGAGTGCTCGTACTGTAGGGATACTTTGCCTCTCTCTTCTTTCCGGGATATTTCTTTTAAGTTTTTGGGGGAAGACTATCACATTGGCAGGTCATACTATAAAATTTCCTTCAACACGTCTTCTAAGCAGCCAACTTGTTTTAGCCACTTTCGACTGGCTCTCCGCGTCTTTAGTTCTGTTCCTTCTTCTTCCTTCCTCTCCAGATATGAACTATCTATCTTTTCTCGGACTTTTTGTCATATGTGAGTTATCAGGAGGGATGAGCCAGGTTCCTGGCGGGTTAGGCGTCTTTGATTCCCTTTTTCTTGTACTCCTGTCGCCTCATTATTCATCTCCTACCCTCATGGGGGCTCTCTTGATATACCGACTTATTTACTATATTCTTCCTCTCCTTATCGCAACTTTTAGCCTTATGTTTTTAGAAGCATCAGTACTATTAAAAGGGAAACCCATGGCAACCTCTATTTTTTCTGCCGTCAGTCCTTCAATACCCATTATATTTTCTATCCTGACTTTTATAAGCGGTCTCATTCTTTTGGCATCAGGAGCTACCCCTGGTATAGAAAATCGACTCCTTTTTTTAAAGAAAATTTTCCCTCTTGCACTCCTTGAAACCTCTCATTTCTTGGGAAGCATTACTGGCCTTTTTTTGCTCTTCCTCTCAAGAGGGTTAGCGTTGCGATTACGAGAAGCCCATACTGGTGTTGTATTGCTCCTTATCAGTGGGGTAGCATTCTCTCTCTTTAAAGGTGCCGACTATGAAGAGGCTATTGTTCTTCTCATCGTGGCCATCTCTCTTGCTCCTGCTAGAAAAATTTTTTATAGACGATCCCGTTTTATGGAACAGCCCTTTAGTTTTACGTGGTTCCTTCTCATCACTACAGCAGTGGCGAGTATTGTATGGTTAGGGTTATTTTCTTTCAGACATGTTCCTTATAGTCATGAACTTTGGTGGCAGGTAGCCTTTGAAAAAGACGCCCCGCGGTTCTTAAGAATGTTTCTGGGGGTAACGATCCTAACGTTATGTTTCTCCCTCTGGAGATTAAGTCGACCAGCCCATGTAAAACCCTCAACGCTTACTGCTGAAGATCTCTCTCTAGCCCGTATGCTCGTCTCCCTCTCTCCAGAAGCCTCTTCTGCTCTTGCATTGACAGGGGATAAATATTTCCTTTTTAGCTCCAACAAAAATGCCATGATAATGTACCAAGTACGAGAATCTCATTGGATCGCAATGGGAGACCCTATAGGGGATGTGGATGACGGTAAAGAACTCATATGGCTCTTTACAGAAATGGCCGACAGATATGGTGGTCAGGTAGCCTTTTATGAAGTAGGAGAAACATTTATAGATACGTATATCGAATTAGGTTTTTCTCTTATTAAAATTGGGGAAAAAGCCCTCGTTTCTCTGGAAGACTTTTCCCTTGAGGGGAGCCATTTCAAAAGTCAAAGACATACTATTTCGCAAAAAGAGAAGGAGGGTGTGATTTTCAAAATCTATCCGCCTCAGGATGTACCGTCCATCCTTTCACAATTAAAAGAGGTGTCTGATGGGTGGCTTTCTACAAAAAACACGAAAGAAAAAGGGTTCTCCTTAGGTTTTTTCTCCGAATCCTATATTGCTTCCTGTCCGGTAGCTGTTTTAATTCAAGACAATACTATTATAGCTTTTGCCAACGTATGGGAAGGTGCGAACAAGAAAACGCTTTCTATAGACTTAATGCGGTACAGACCCGATACATCTCCAGGACTTATGGATTACCTGTTTTTAAAACTCATTCTTTTTGGGAAAGACAACGGTTTTAAATGGTTCGACTTGGGCATGGCTCCGCTTTCAGGGCTCAGAGATCATCGTTTAGCCCCTCTTTGGAATCGGCTTGGTCATCTAATCTACCGTCATGGAGAACATTTTTATAACTTTCAAGGGATAAGACAATATAAAGATAAATATCGCCCTATCTGGGTTCCTCAATACCTTGCTTTCTCCCCGAAAGGGCCCCTCACAGGTTTTCTATTAGATCTATCTCTCCTCATTTCCGGAGGCTTCCGCGGGCTATGGGGGAAATAAGAAATGCCAAGACATACCCGACAGCTGCTACGCATATAATCACAGCGCCTGCTGTTACATTGAAACGGAAAGAGAGCCATAACCCTATCGTAGAAAAGAGCAGGCTCAAGACAAAAGCAATGCCCATCATAGAAAAGAGGGAATGAGCCCACTGTTCCGCTATAGAGGGGGGAATCGTCAAAAGAGCTATAACGAGGATAAGCCCAACCACCCGAATTAAGAGAACAACAGCTACGGAAATAAGGATAATTGTAACGAAGTGCAAAAGAACCACAGGCACTCCTCGAGTCTTTGCGAACTCCGGCTCATAGGCGAAGGCGAGAATTTCTCGGTGAAAAGGAATACCTAAGAGAAGAGAAATGGCAACCAGACTACCCATAGACCATAAATCACCTCGTGATACCGTCAAAATGCTTCCAAACAAATAGCTCATAAGATCAGAGCCGTATCCAGGTGTTATATCTATAAAGATAACCCCTGCAGCCATACCGACAGCCCAAAGGACACCGATAATCGAGTCGGATCGAGAGGGCTTATGGAGGGTAACCCATGCCATTATAAGGGCCATGACAAGAGAAAAGCCAATAGCTCCCAAGCGAGGTGATATGCCTAGAAAAAAAGCAAGGCCCACACCGCCGTACGCAGCGTGAGCAACCCCTCCAGCAATAATAACCTGGCGACGAACAACAACAAGAGTTCCCATCATACCGCAAAGTACGCTGGCAAGAAGAGCCGCCCCAAAAGCGTTTTTCATAAATTCAAACTGTAACATATCAATCATGAGAAGAGAGCTCCTTTGAAGCATGGTCGTGGCGAGCGAGCACACGATGAGGAACGCCATGAGCAACGAGCTCTACCGGACACTGTCCTCCATATTCCATAGCCAACATTTCTTCTGTAATCTCACCAGCATTGTGGTAATACACATCGCTACAAACACAAGCCACTGCCGTAGCACCACTGGCTATAACAGATAGGTCATGACTTACCACTAAAATAGTGAGACTCCCAGCCAGAGAAGCCAATTCTTCATAGAGAACACCTCTCGCTTCTGGGTCAATGCTCGCCATTGGTTCATCCATTAAAAGAATCTGGGGTCGAGAAGCGAGAGCTCGTGCAATAAAAACTCTTTGGCGTTGCCCTTGAGATAATTCTCCCATTTTGGCACAACTCTGATCTGCCATACCTAAGCGAGCGAGAGCTTCCATAGCAATTTCATGATCTTCCTGAGAGAAAAGAAATCCCTTTCTGCCTCCCCCGAGACGCCCCATTAACACTACATCAAGAACACTTATAGGAAAATCTCGGCTACGGCCGGTATCTTGAGGGACATACCCAACGCATCCCGTGGAGTGGCCAGGCGTTCTCCCTAAAACCTGTATTTCTCCATACGTAGGCTTTACAAGGCCGAGAATTAACTTAAGCAAGGTTGTTTTTCCTCCGCCATTAGGGCCAATAATAACTAGGAACTCACCTCGTGGCACAAGAAAAGACACGTTATCCAAAACCTTGTCACCATTTTCGTAATGAAAAGAAACGTTCTTAAAAGAAATCACATAATTATTGTCACTCATCGTAAACTTTCCCCTATAACTTGAGCTGTGTGTAGCATTCCTTCCGCCCAATTGATAGGTAGAGGGTCTATAACAACAATAGAAGCCCCAACCTCACGAGCAAGACTTTCCGCTATCTTTTTAGAGAACTGAGGAGAAACAAAAATAGTAGAGAGTCCTTCTTCTTTCATTTTCTGAATAAGAGCGGCGAGATCTGCCGCTTTCGGCTCTTTGCCTTCTATTTCCATAGCAATCTGTTCCAGGTCGTATTCTCGAGCAAAATAAGCCCAGGAAGGATGAACAACAACAAATTTATTCTTTGTTTTTCCCTGAAATTCTCCTCGAATTAATTGATCTAACTGGTCTATTTGGGAACAGAAAATGCTATAGTTGCGATTATACTCTGATGTATGGGCAGGGTCCAAGGCAACAAAACCATCTCGTATCGCTGCTGCCTGAATCTTTACGAGGGATGGAGATAACCAAATATGCGGATCCACAAGCTCATGATCATGACCGCTATGATGGTCACTTCCAACAAGTCGCTCTATGTCCTTTTGTGTTTTTACTATTCGCAGAGAGGAGCTCAATGACTGAAGCCGCGGAAGCAACGCTTCTTCAAAGGGAAGACCTACCGCAAAATAAATAGCACCGTCAGATAAAAGCTTCATTTGAGAAGGGCGCGGCTCGTAGGTATGCGGATCGTTTCCAGGACGGATAAGTACCTGAACAACAGCATGCTCGCCAGCTATTTGCTGAACAAAATAGGCTTGTGGTGGAATGGAAACAGCTACATGGATTTTCTCATCCCCACGAAGAGGCCCAACGAATATAAGACCTAAAAAACACGCAAAAAACATGCTTGCGATTTTCCATCGAAGCATCATAAGCATCACCTCATTACGACCTACGAATATACTGTTTATTTTACAACAGAAATGAGGTGAGGCGAGGCTTCCTTTTATATGCATATGCTGTAAAGGAAGCCTCTAGTCGTTCTTTTATTCTGGATAGGGTCGGTCTTCACTATGGATTCTTTTTTTATCCAAGCAGTGTCCTCGACCTCGGAGCTTCTGTTCTTCACGATAAATATCTTCAAGGACTTTCAGGTAGCGAATTTCCCATTCTCTTTGATCCATGTTCTTCCTTGTGGATTCTCGAGAAAGATAATCTCGCTCCTTTCGCAGAGAATATAGATCCCCCATGTTTATAAGCCCTCCTTTACGTTTCCCGGACCGAGAGACGAATTCGAATCTGTCCCAAATTCCGGGCCGCTTCATTTCCTGCCTTAAGAAGGACAACTCCATTCCCTTGTACCCCATATATCCCCCAAATTCCCGAAAGAAGCTCTACTTCCTGTGCTCCAAGTTCCACAAAACCTGCAGATTGTCCTCGAACAGGGGCATCAAGTTTCAGAAAAAGCTGTACCCCTTCAGGGAGAATCCCTTCTATCTGACCAACAATTTTCCGTGGGGTAGTTCCTGTAGCTGTAACAATATAAGTTAGCGGAGACGTCTCGCCTTCATTACCAATATAGCTGTTAAGCGAGAGAGGATTCTGAAGAATAGAGATGGCATTTTCCTCTGGAACTTCTATAGAAATTTGTATTGTAGCCACAGTTCGATCTACTCCTTCCACAGGGCCACAAGCGAGAAGGAAGGCAGCAATAAACCCCAAAGTAAACATTCTCCAGACCATCATCTTCACCTCACTTTCCTTCCCGGCCCATTACAATCTTGCCTTCTTCAAGAAAACGAATGGTTCTCTTTCTTGGGAGAACCTTGGCTTCAAAGCTTCCCACTTCCCCCGGCTTAAACTCGAAAACCTGCTCTGTTTGTTCTAGATGATAAGATGAAGGAATATTTATATCGTAAATCTTTAAAGTCCACTTCCCTGGGCGTAACCCTTCGAACAAGAATTTTCCCCACTCATCTGTAAGTCTTCGATGAACCTCTTCGCCATTCTTCATTTCTACCAAGACACTTTGAAGCCCCCCTGCCTGTAATGCCCCATCGTTGCCGAGAGTATCCCCTACGAGGTATCCTTTTTCTCCTTCTAGCGTAGCCGTTCCATCTTTCCCAGCTTCAGGATCTACAAGGACTACAGCACCATTGAGCGTTGCTCCATCAGTTATTCCTATATCCATAGAAGTAATCTCTCCATACCCCGCTATCTCCACTATAATCGGGGTCTTCACATCTGGAACTCGGCTACCACCGAGAGAAGCTCGATCTATCTTCAAAAGGTAGGGGCCTGGCGTTAACGACGGGAAAAGAAACACTCCTTTGACATCAGTAACCGCGGTCTGCTCTTCGATGGCCAGAACAACATTAGGAACTCCTCTTTTTTCATCTCCTACGTTTTCATAAATGAGGCCCTGCAGAACACCCACATTTTTCTTCTTAGCCATTTTTATATCGAGAGGAATAACGTACATAATGGAGTATGAAGTCTCCATTTCTCCACTGTTGTCGTTACGTTGAATTCGGAAACGTAGAATGCTTTCATCAGCGAAAGTCTGCTCCGCCATGAATTCGTATTGCTCACTGTTGTCTACAAAATCATTATCATCATAAGAATAGCGAGTATACCAGCACGAAAGCCTTAAACTGGGAGTTGCATCCCATATAATACTTATCCCTCTGTTTGTCGATGCTCTTAAAAGATAACTATCTTCAAGCACCCTATTATCACCAAAGCCTCCATACAGAGAGACATATAAATCTGGAGTTAACTGATAACTTAATGAAACATTGTAATTCCATGCGTGGGTGCTCTCTCCTCTCAGGAGATCATCCTGATCGGCGTAACGAGCCTCTACCGAATAGCTGTACTTCTCCATATTTCTCCCCACTCGCACCCACCAAGATTTTTCATAAAAATCATATTCTGCGGGAAGAAGGTTGTCTTTCATAGAAAAATCATCATATCCCAATGAAATATACCAACCATCTGAAAGTTCATAGTCCATATAGGTTTGGAACAGCTCTTCAATAATCTGTGTTGTATTATTTTCGCTACGCATATTTAGATTGTTTTTATATTCGTACCACGACACATTCCATTGCAAGCGATCGCTTAAAGGAAACCCAAGAGAGGCACTTGTATAGTCGTAATCGTGATAGTACCCCCAATAGTCGGTACCCGCCCTCACTCTTGTAATGGAGTAGGGCATATTTTTACCCATGCGGCCTCTCAAATAAATACGATATGCTTCATCATCATCAAGCGCTCTCTCCCTATCGGTATCGCAGAATCCATACTCCAATTCGAGAAGCGTATGCTCCCATGGTCGATACTCGGCGCTCACGCTCCACAGCTTGTCTTCTGTAGAAGGTTTATTTTTATAAGCATCTCGCCTTTTCTGAAGCATATTCAAACGTATCTCAAGATTCTCTTGCATCTTCTGACTTATGTAGAACCCGAACTCTTTCTTATCAGGGTACCCCCAGCGGCTCTTCATGTAGTGACCTCCACCGCCTAAGCCAAGCCTTTCCGGTTCATATGAAAAACCTATGCCTCTACCATAGGAAGAGGACGAGGTCAGGCGAGAGAGGGGATACCCCTGATCTCCGAGAAAAAGAGAAAATGTATCGGTAAAATAGGTGAGCCAATACTCTTCTACGTCACCATAAAGTCCTTTGTCATCTGTATCAGGGCCCCTGAAAAGGAAATCTACACCCTTGGTACGTTCTTCATCGAGATACCCGTACCCGCTCCATTCGATATTGGCTCCATCTCCTCCCGAATTGCCCATAACGCTGAAAGCAAGTTCTGTTGGCAAGACATGGAAAATATCCAACTCTCCGCCACCCTTTGGGATAACATCAAGATCTACTGTTAGAACTGCTGATTCTGGCCCTTTATCACCAGTTGTAGTAGCCCGCACTTCCACAAAATGGAAACGAGATGTACTTTCGGCAAAAATTTTCCCCTTTAATTTTAAATTTGCACTCTCTCCTGCTTCGAGAGCCACATCTGTGGGAGTAACAGTTGCGGGGAAGCGAGGGTCGCGATCGGGTAAATCTATATGGATCTCCCGAGATGTATTTGCCTTATTTAAAACTTGAAGGTCCACCTCGTAACTCTGCCCTGCAATAATGGCAACAGGCTTTCTAACGAGAATAAGGTCAAGACCTTCTACAGTTAAAACAGAGACTGTAAAAATTTCTTCATCATAGACGCCGTAATCTCGGCGATTTTTTACAGAATAAATAACATCGTAGTCATTCGCTTTTGTAGAAGCTGGGACCTGGAAGGCCACAACACGAGATATGCTGCCACGTGCCGGAATGGAAAAGCGCCCTGGCGGCACTAAAGGTTGCCAGCCCTCAGGAAGTTTAATTTCTTCAATAAACGTCTCTTCTCTAGTCTGAAAACTTGTGATAAGAACACTCACGCTAATAATGCGCCCTGGCTTTGTACTAATTTGCAAAGGGGAACGGGCCCTAACCTCTACGCCATATCCCTTTCCTTGAGCCCATGCGAAACTGGAGAATAGGCAAAGCAGCAAACAAACTATGCCTATTGCCAGTCTTTGCTCTCTGCCTCTCATCATGCCCACCCCCCCTATTTTACGACCAGGGCATACTGAGCACCAAAAGCTTCGTCTTCTCCACCATCCGCTACAAGCAAAACCTTATAATCCCCAGGCTTAATCCCTTTGAGAGGAATTTCAAACCGACATGAGGAACCAGGATAAATCCATCGCCGTCCACCTTCAAATTTTCCCGCCTGATTCCCCTGTTGATCGTATAGTTCTGCCCATACAACAGGGCGAATAACGCGTTCCCCTGTATTTTCAATATCAAGATCAAGAACAGGCATGCCTTCTACCGTTCTTAATCTCTTATCTATAAACTGAATTTCCTGTACTCCAGATGTACCTACATCAGTGATCATTTGAATGGCATATTTAAAAACGGTAGTAACGTTGTAAGCCATATCTTCCTTTGACCCATCCGGAACCTGTAAACGTTCCTGTCCTATAGGCTCTACTATAATGAGGCTCCAATAGGTTCCACGAAGACTTTCTTCCTTGGGAGTACAAATAACATATTCAAAAGTACCGATGCTATCTGGAGGAATAATAAGCTGTCGTGGACTGAGAGCCATCCAAAGAGCATTGGATCGATTATGACTCCCTGGGGACGGATATTCGTTCCGTCCATCAGCATAACAATGGTAATCATTCTGATTAATAGAAACCTGCACAGATTCTTCTTTGCTATAATTTCTTATGGCTATTTGTCCCCGCACTTCCTGGCCGGGGGATACATTGAAACGATAGGTAAGATCTCCCACTATATCTATATTGGCAAAGCACTGCCCTCCACCACTTGGTAATGCTAACAGGGCCATAACACAGACACAAAGGGTTTTCATTATTATTTTTCTCATCATAAATCCACCACCGTAAAAGCAATGTGTGGAGCATAAATCCCTTTCGGTGTTTCTGGTGATATTCCGGAAACCTTAAACTGCACTGTTATATGACTACGATCTCCCGCTCCTGTAAAAAACAACGTCCCCGCAGGATCAACAAGTTGATAGGATGTACCGCCACGTATCCATCCAGCCCCCATACCGTTCCCTGTCCGACGAATCCATATTTGAATTCCCTCAGGCAATGTAGCTCCTTCTATGAGCTTGACCTCCACATTCCACATATCATCTTGCCCCTTAGCATTAACAATACCCAATGAGGCTATAGAAGGATCACTCTCGCGCGAACCTCGCCCACTAGAAGCTGATGCCCCTATAACGAGGGACGACCAGCCACTTAAAGCGATGAGCTCCATCGCTTCCGAGCGCTCACTCAAAGGAGAAAAAATTACGAGAAAGACGAGAAGAACAATTCTCGATGTTACTGTAGTCCCACTCATTTTTCGTCTCCTCCTTGACTAAAAAGGGCAGCGCCCTCATGGAACGCCGCCCTCGTCCCTCGGATACCTCTTATGCAGATATCCTCTCTCCTTCTTATACGTCCTGAATGAGAAGGGTTAGGACTCTAACTCCGGAGCCTTTCTGAGCATCAGCGCCGGCGCAAAGTTTCAATCCGCCCTTGCCCCAAGCTCCGCAAATCTTGGAAATCCCGGTCACGAGATCCACATAATCTGTGGAAAGCTCGGTCCAGTTAGGTGTTCCAACAGCACTGGTTCCATAAGGAGCTCTCAGTTTTGCCCACAGTGTTACGTGCTCGGGCATATTGACGTCGATCTTGCCAACAATCTTTCTCTCATCAGTACCTGTAGCAACGACGGCGTACCAAATGCACTCCTCATCACACCATCCATCGCAGCAGCCGATGTAGGTGGCCATGCAGATCTCGTCCTGCCGAATCTGCAGGCAGTTAATGGGAATAACTCTCCAATTGATTTTCAGCGTATCCCACGGTGAACATCCCGAGGGGTTACAACGTGAAAAACCAGCCTCCTCCATGGTCATGGGGGCTTCCTCGGCAAACACAGCACCAGCCGCAAAAACGACCATGGCTGCTACTGCAAACAGAAGAAACAATCTTTTCATCTTTTCTTCCTCCCTTTTCTGCAGATACCCTATTTCTTTCGTGCCCCTTATTTCTCCCTTAACGCCAGAAAGTTCATGCTTATCAGGTAAACCCGCATACGGCGGGCATAGTCATAACCCCCTCTCTAGCGATATTGCTTGAGCCGGATAGCTCGCATTAAGGGTACTGAATTTTTGGAAAGTATTAAATCAGGATAGGGCTGAGAAGAAGGAGGAGATTCCCTTACAAAATTTTTTGTTTTTCTGGAAAAAGGGGGGAGAAATACTTAGAAAAGGATCAGGAAAACACTTAAAGCTTTTTTAAAGTCAGTCTATAGAGGTAATGCCGCTCTTTATGGCATATTTTGTCAGCTCTGCCACAGATCGAAGGCCTAGTTTACGCATAATGTTGTATTTATGAGTTTCTATTGTCTTTACACTTACGTGAAGACTCTTCGCTATATCTCGATTCCCTTTGCCTTCTGCGATTTGTTGCAAAACCTCTCTTTCTCGAAGACTTAAAACATGACCAGACGATACGCATTCTTTATCCTCGTTTAAAAAATCAAGGTACTCTTCCACAACAACTTTTGAAATGCTCGGACTCAAATATACTTTCCCTGCGACTATGGCCCGAATTGCCTCTGCCAGTTCTCGAAAAGCACATTCTTTTAGCAGAAATCCGGAAGCTCCTGCCCTCAGCATTTCCGTCACAAACTTTCTATCGGCATGCATAGAAAGAGCTAAGACTTTTACTCCCGGCTGCTCTTTTTTGAGGCGGCATGTAGCTTCAATTCCATTCAATTCTGGCATAATAACATCCATAACGAGCACATCCGGACAATGAGCAACAGACATTTCTATAGCTTGCCGTCCTGTTTCCGCCTCGCCTACAACTTCCATATCATTTTGGGTGTTTAAAAGAGTTCGCAAACCATCTCGAAGAATTTGATGGTCATCAGCCAACAGAATCTTCACTTTTTTCAATAAAGTCACCGGCCCTTTCTTCTTCGTTTTCTACTGGAACAAAAAGGGTGACATTCGTTCCTTGCCCTGGTGACGATTCAATTTGCATAAAACCTCCAATGTAGTTTACTCGTTCCTGGATATTCAAGAGCCCGAAGTTACTCGGATCTCTCCCTAACTCTCGAAGAGAAGAGAGATCAAAGCCGACGCCATTATCCCGTACTTCTAAAGCGACAGTCCAACGGTCAAAACGAGAAAGGCATACAGACACCTCAGATGTTCGAGCATGTTTCACTACATTCATTAAAAGTTCCCGCAAAGCTCGGAAAAGGAAGATTTTAATGTCCATAGCTATATCATCCGACATTAACAAATCTTTAAAGACAATACATAACCCGTGCTCATCTCCCATTTTCTCTATAAGCCACTCTACCGCAGAATGGAAACTCAACTCGTAGAGCATAGGGGGACTCAAATCAAAAATAAGAGTCCTCATTTCCACGATGGAACGATCTAAAAGAGCAAGGATTTCCTGAAAAATCTCTTTTGAACTTGAAGAATAGGAGTTATAGCTACTCAGCATTTCTAACTTTATTCTGATAAGGGCCAAATTTTGTCCTACTCCATCATGAAGATCTGTCGCTATACGTCGGCGCTCTCGTTCTTCTGCAACATATAGTTCCGATGTTAAAAACTGCAACTGATGTTGGTTAAGCCGTATCTGCTCTTCTAATTTTTTTCGGGCAGTAATGTCATTCCAGCTAAGAACACAATATTTTAAACACCCGTCCCTTTCGCGAATAGGGACAGCTGTCACCTCGCCCCATATTTCTTCCCCATCTTTACGAATAGAGAGCTTTTCTTTTCTTGTCATCCCTTCATGTATTGCCAGCCGAAGCTCCCCCATGTTTAGCCAATAGTCGCTCCGCCACCATGGATAAGGGGCTGGGCGCTCTAAAACATCTTCTGAAGAGTAACCAAATACACGTTCAAAGGCCTCATTAACGTATTGAATTCTCGTGTCGGGACCAACTACAAAAATAGGGTTGGGGTTTTGAGCTAAAATACGTCTAGAAAAGGCTTCACTATCGCGAAGAGCTTCCTCAGCCTGCTTCCTCTCTGTGCTATCGCGAGCAATAGAAAGAATGGCAGGTTTACCTCGAAGGCAAAAAAGATGGGCACATATCTCTACAGGGATAAAGGTTCTATCTTTTTTTCTCAGTTGTGTCTGGAATACTACCTGCCCTTTCTGGAATAGAGAAGAGATAACATGGCTTATTCCCTCTCGTCTCAACTCGCCCTCAATGGCCAAGGGGGAAAGGGAGAGCAACTCCTCGCGACTATAACCTAGCATTCGACAAGCTCCCTCATTCACTTCCAAAAAAAGACCTGGTGTATTTTTATTTACTATTTCATGAAAGAAAGCAGCATCTCCCATCGTATTAAAAAGCTCCGTCAACGTTGAAAGACGCTCAGCAAGTTTTCTTTCCCGATTTGAACGAGCTGTCACATCTACACCTGAACAAAGAATACCCGATAGCCCTGAAGCGAAAGAAACGGTCGTACAACTCCATAAAATAGTAGCCGTCTCACCGTCCCTTCCCCGCATTTTTGTCTCACAAGAGACAGATGCGCCCTTCATGCCTGCAAAAACATGGAGAGACGAAAGAAGTCTCTGTCGCGTCTCTATATTAGGATACAACAAGGAGAGCCAGCGACGGGATCCCTGAACAGCTTCAAATGTGTACCCCGATACTCGTTCCAAAGTCTTATTCCATAAAATAACCCTGCCTTCCTCATCAAAAAGGCACAATAACATATCGGGATGGTTAAAAAAACTATCGAAGCAGATCGACTTATATAAAAGTGCTCCTTGGGAACAAAAGTCTTTTTCGGGGAGTTTATAAACTCGATCTCCCCTTTTCTCCACATCTGGATTATTTCCCAGCGGAAGAGCGATCTGCCGGGGGTTCGCGTCGGTAAACCCCCCTCCCCACTCTCTCTCTTTCATCTTCGCTCACTCCACAGGAAGCCATACTAAAATTACTTATATTAAATTACCCTTTACGCATTTACCTTTAAAAACAGTACATTATTAAATAACAAGAAACAATAATTAAAAAATAAGAATATGTTAGAATATTTTTATGATACCTGAAGGGGTCTTTTTTTTCAATATCGATGACGTAGTTTCATTAATTGACAAATGATTCACTTCTTTTTATGCTGTTTATACAATTCTTTTTGTCGGAAATGATTCTACAAAGGAGATCTTATATGTTGAGAGAGCAGATTGCAGCAAAAATAAATGAATTATCCCCAGGGCAACGCAAAGTAGCTTACTTTATTTTGGAAAAGCCACGAGAGGCTGCTTTTTTAACAGCATCTCAACTTGGGACCCAGGTAGGAGTTAGTGAGGCCACTGTAATACGTTTTGCTCATACGTTAGGGTTATCTGGCTATCAAGAACTGCATCAAGCAATCAGCCACATGCTTATAGATCATCTTACGACCCTTGAACGTATGGAGAAGTATCGGACATCTGGAGAAAAGAGTCTCTTCGACACCGCTATAGGAAAGGATATTAACTCCATGAGACTTGTTCAATCTCGTCTCGATGAGAAAGTAATCCGCAACTTAGCTGCTCTTTTTACCCAAGCTCCTGCTATCTATATCGCAGGGTATCGAAGTTCCTATACTCTTGCTTATTACCTTTCCTTTTACCTATCATGGATCCTCCCAAACATCAAATTAATGCCCCTTGATATGCCTTACGAGCTCTTGGTGAATGCTCCCCCAGAGAGCGTTGTGACTGGTATCAGTTTTCCACGGTATTCCACATGGACCCTTAAGGTCCTTCGCTACGCTCGTGGAAATAACCTACAGACTGTAGCTATAACTGACGAATATACAAGCCCTTTAGCTACATATGCCCTTCATGTTGTAACCATACCTTATACACCTATTTCATTTATTGATTCCTTTGCTGCGCCAATAAGCGTTTTGAATTGCATTATACTCAGTATCGCTCAAGAACTAGGAGATACACTTTCATCCCGTCTCGAAATTCTTGAACGATATTGGGAAGAGAACAACCTATATGTGCCACCTACTTTAAAAAAAAGGGGGGAAATCTATATCGGGGAAAATAGAATTGTAAATATCGCAAAGGAAGAGGAGAGAGAGTAGAGAAAAGATTATAAGAGAGGAGAGAAACTAAAGAGAAGAGAGAAGGAGGGATTGTAAATGGGGAGCCGCATGGGCACCATTTTGCGAATAGATCTGTCTTCTCACAAGATATCGAAAGAACCGGTGGATGAAAAGCTTCTTCGCGCATATATAGGTGGACGTGGATACGGTTCAAGAATTCTTTTCAATGAAAATCCTCCCAACATAGATCCCCTCAGCCCTGAAAATCGCCTTTTATTTGTGACTGGCCCCTTAACCGGCCGAGGAGTACCTGCTGCCGGACGATATATGGTGGTCACTAAAAGCCCTCTAACAGGCTATATCGCATCAAGTAACTCTGGCGGCTATTGGGGAGCAGAACTTGCAAAAGCTGGCTGGTTTATGATCATAGTTGAAGGGAAAGCAAATCATCCTGTATATATCCATATTTATGACCAGAACGTCGAAATACGAGATAGCAGTCATCTTTGGGGGCTTAACACCCATGAAACTACCGACCGAATTTTAGAGGAGATAAAAGATACGAAGGCAAGAGTACTCTGCATCGGACCAGCAGGGGAAATTCTTTCCCCTCTAGCATCTATCATGAACGAGAAAAATAGGGCTGCTGGTCGAAGCGGTGTTGGAGCAGTCATGGGGTCTAAGAATCTGAAAGCAATAGTGGTACGAGGTACATCTCGACCTTACGTAGCTCAATCCGAAGAACTTTCAGCAGTTTTGAAAGAAAGATTGGAGAAATTAAAGAAACACCCAGTAACAAGCCAGGGACTTCCTGCATATGGCACTGCCATTCTAGTCAATATAATCAACCAGACTGGAGCGTATCCCCACCGAAATTGGCAGGGATCTTATATGGAAGATGCAGACAAGCAATCTGGAGAAACTCTCGCCGAGAAATATCTTACGGGAAATTACCACTGTTTCGGTTGTCCTATTGGCTGCGGACGGATAACAAAAGTAAAAGAAAAGGCTGGGGAAGGGCCAGAATATGAGACTATTTTCGCCTTTGGAACTTGCTGCGGGATAGCGTCTATTGAACCTATTATTCAAGCTAGCTATATTTGTAATGAATATGGGCTCGACACTATTAGTACCGGAGTCACTATAGCTGCTGCCATGGAGCTTTACGAAAAAAAGTTCATTAAAAAAGAGGAACTTGAGGGGGGACCAGAGCTTCTGTTCGGGAATGAAGAAGCCATAACGTATTGGACAGAGAAAATGGGGAAAGGAGAGGGGCTTGGCAAAAAACTAAATCAGGGGTCTTGGCGTCTTTGTACCATGTACGGACATCCTGAACTCTCCATGACTGTAAAAAAGCAGGAAATGCCCGCTTACGATGCCCGTGGTATTCAAGGGATTGGTCTTACATACGCAGTAAGCAACCGGGGAGCATGTCATGTAAGAGGGTACCTTATTTCTCCAGAAATTCTCGGAGCGCCAGAAAAGCTTGACCCAGACGATATCTCTCAAAAACCCATGTGGGGGAAAATTTTTCATGATCTTACAGCTGCCATTGATTCTTCCGGAATGTGTCTCTTTACATCTTTTGCTCTAGACGCGGCAGATTATGCTGCATTTTTAAAAGCTGGAACAGGATTTGACTACACCGCTGACGAGATCATGACCTGTGGTGAAAGAATTTGGAACCTTGAAAGACTTTTTAATCTCAGGGAAGGGCTTAACCCTAGTAAAGAAGATACATTGCCACCCCGCCTTCTCAAAGAGCCTATTCCTGAAGGCCCTGGGAAAGGAAAGTTGAGCAGGGTTCCAGAAATGCTTCCTGAATACTATCGCTTAAGAGGATGGGATGAAAAGGGTATCCCAACGGAAGAAACACGAAGAAGACTCGATCTCCTTTAGCTCATGGAGAGGAAATAAAGAAAGGCTAAAGAAGCGAGGGGAGCAGCTGCTCCCCTCGCGCTCTCTTCATCTATTATGCAGGAAGAAGCCCCGCCCGCTCTTCTGACTCTTCAAGTTTTTCAGGTCCTTCCATGTCCTTCATATCTTCCATCTCTTTTTTCAGCTTAAACTGCGCTACAGATTTCTGCATTTCTCCGCTCAGCTGAACCAACTCTTCTGCCGCTTCAGAAATAGACTGAGAAACTCGTCCCTGTTCATCCATAGATTGGGTAATAGAGCCGACCTGATCGGCTATTTCCTGGCTTGTTCGCGCTACATTATCCATACCAGCTGTCATCTCCTGAGCACTTGCAGATTGCTCTTCCATGGTAGCAGCAATAGTCTGAACGCTTTCTGTAACGACCGCTATTTTTTCTACAACATCGTCAATCACTGCCTTTGTTTCAGCAGCTTTATCAACAAGAACACGCACTTTTTCTTCTGAACCCTTTTGATCGGAGATAGCCGCCTTCGTTCTATTAGCGATTTCTGAAATAACGTCGCTTACCTGAGATGCAGCACGACTTGATTCCTCCGCAAGTTTTCGAACTTCTTCAGCCACAACAGCAAAACCCCGCCCCGCATCTCCCGCCCTAGCCGCTTCAATAGCAGCATTAAGAGCCAAAAGGTTCGTCTGATCTGCTATCTGAGTAATGGTGTTGACAAATCCTGTAATTCCCTCTACAGACCCCGAGAGCTCGCCAATTGCCGATCCTACTTTTTCGCCGGCTTTTGCTACTTCGTTAATCAAAGAGGCAATATCATCAACAGCCTTCCCTCCGCGATCAGCTACCTCTGAAATCTGGGAAGCACTTTCCCCTGCTTCTGCAGCTGTCTTCGCTCCCGCCTGAGCGCTGGCAGCCACTTCTTGAACACCGGCATTGGCCTGTTCCACTGCTGCCGCTGAATCCTGCGTATTTTGGCTAACTTTATCCGCAAGGGCAGCTACCTGTTGAGCCGCAGCGGAACCTTGTTCTGCTGAGGTACTTAAATGTTCCGCCTTATTTAGAACCTCTTCTGCATTATCCCGAATGGCGAGGACCACATGCCCCACACTATTTATAAGCGTATTAAAAGCACCTACCAGTTCCTGAATTTCCATAATGGAGGAAGAGGTATCCATCTGGACAGAAAGGTCACCCGTAGAACCTATTTCTTTCGCTTTAGACACCACATGAGTAAGAGGATTCGAAATGCTTCGTGAAAAGAAGAAGACAACTATAACAGCTACGGCTACTGCCGCCAGAACTCCAATCAAAATAGCTTTTCGAAGAACAGGAATTGCTGCTAACGCCTCGTCTTTAGGAGCAGTGATACCAAGAATAAAGCCATTTTCCAAAGCGCGATAGGCCGTAGATACAGATTTGCCTTTCATTTCATGTAAAAAGGTGCCTTCTGGATTGGCGAGCATCCCTTTAACGTAATCTGCGAGAAGCCCTCCCTCTATTTCAGAGGCTGTAGGCCCATTAAAGGAGTACTCTGGGTGATACATAAAACGAAGATCTCTGTTGAGGAGGAAAGCATACCCCGTATCGTAGAATTTCACGTCCTTTAATGTATTCTGGACAAAGGAATAATCAAAAACCATGCCGATAACCGCTATAGTTTTACCCTCTATCTCTACAGGCATCGAATAGGGGATTTTTTCCTCTACATCGTTGGTAATAACGTCACCCCAAACTGGCTGTTTTGTATCGAGAGGACGCCAGAACCATGATGTCTGCTGTGTTTTCCTATTAAGAAGATCTTGTGCGGTATATACTGTTTTATCGGAGAAAGTGAAGATTGAATCGGCATTTTCCCTAGAGAAGGAAACCATGTGCACTTGATCTGAATCGAATTCCTCAGGGTTAAAACAGATAAAAATTTCCCTCGTTTCCTTTACCTGGCTTCCCAGTTCCGAAATGAATTGAACGTTAGTGGCAGCAAACTGAGCTACATAAGCTTCCATTCCGAGAGCCTTAGCCATTACAGGCTTGAAACGAGTTCGAACAGTCGCATTAAGGGCCAACAAGAGGCCATTAAATCGACCGAAAGTATTATCCAAAGCACTGGCGATCCGTTCCGCTTCGGCATTTTCGTATTCAACAGCCGCTTTTTCAAGAGCCTGAGAGCTTTTTTGAACAGCGAAAAAGCCCACGCCAACCACAGCAACAAGAATCAGAGCAACGACAATAGCTGTAACTCGAGTGCCAAGTCTGTTAAAACCCATAGAATCCACATCCCCCTTGAAGAAAAATTACAAGATTCATTGTACATACAGTTTAATCTAGAACAATTAAATCTCAAGCCTTGACGTTCTTTTTTTATTTTTCAAAAAAAGAACCCCAATCCCAGAGAGCTCTGCATCTCTCCGAGATCGGGGTTTCCTCGTTTATGTATGGGAGGTCGAAATCCCTTGATCGTGTTATTTCAAAGGAACGAGGCCTGTTGTATTGTCTTTTCCTTCTGTCTCCGTTCCCACTACAAATTTGGAGATGAGACGAAGCAAATCACTTGCGGACCGAGACATGTTTTGAGATTCCAACGCTATACCCTCTGCGGCTTTTGTCGTATCTCCAGAGGCATTTTTTATGTTGCTCATAGATTGCACTACTTCCACTGTAGCATCGGTAACTGTCTGAATTGCGCTCGTCATTTCCTCACTGGAAGCTGCCTGTTCTTCTGAGACAGCCGCAATGCTCTGAACGGATTCAGATACTCTCGCCACGGCCGACACTGCTTCCTTCAGCTTCTCTTGGGCAGACAAAGCTTGATCCATAGTTTTTCCAAGAGTCTTCTCACTCTCCTGTGCTGCCAAAATGGAGTGCTGAGAACTTGCTTGAAGTCCCTTAATAAGAGATTGAACTTTCTGTGCGGCCAAAGCTGATTCTTCCGCTAATTTTCGAACTTCTTCAGCGACAACGGCAAAACCACGTCCCGCTTCGCCAGCTCGGGCTGCTTCTATAGCAGCGTTAAGGGCTAGGAGATTCGTCTGATCGGCTATGGAGGTAATAGTGGCAACAAAACCTGAGATATCGTCCACAGAACGTGCAAGATCAAGGATCGTTTCTGCCCCTTTTTGGGATTCTTTTACAGCAAAAGAGATGCCTTCTATCATCCGATCCACATCCTCTACTGCCGTTTCCGTTATATTCACCGCTTTCGATGATCCTTCCGCCCCGTCAGTAGCCGATTTCGCAGCCGCCTGAGCACCAGCAGCTACTTCCTGAATAGAAGCATTCGTCTCTTGCAACGCAGACGAACTGTTTTCACTTCTCTCCAAAACCTGGTCGATGGAACCGGCAACTTCCTCCATGGAAGCAACTGTTTCTTCCGAGAGAGATGCAAGTGTTTCTGCTCGTTGAGAGGTTTCTACGGCTTCATGGCGAACAGAAACAATAAGTTCCCGAAGACGATCCACCATTTCGTTGAGATGGTGAGAGATACGAGCAATCTCGTCTTTACCCCTTGTATTAAAACGAGCAGTTAAGTCCCCTTTGGCAATACAATTTGTCGCTGTTTCCATATGACGAATAGAGCGAGACAATCCTCGAGCAATGGTAAAGACAAGAAGAGCCACAACAAAAACTGCTATTACAGATACTGCCAAGAGCATCCACGTCAAAGAATGGATAATATGTGCAATAACTAACACTGGGAAAAAAATAGCTAGAGGCAGCCCATGTTTTGAAGGAGCGTAAAAAACCATTTTCTCTTCATTGCCGTAACTGTAGGTCGCCGAACCGGTTTCACCTGCAATCATTTTTTGAGCCACAATCTTCAGAGCATCAGGGAATTTACTATCTTGGCTCATGTTTACTTTCATAATATCTTCCGTATGAGGAGATGCAATAACAGTTCCCTTGCGATCAAGCAAAAAAGCTTCTCCCGTACCATAAACCTTCAACGAAGCAACCATTTCTGTCAGGGCTTCAAGATTAACGTCCTCTCCAACTACTCCGAGAAGGGATCCCGATTCACTGTAGATAGGAGTCGCTATAGATAAAACCAAATCTCCTGAAATAGAATCCACATATGGATCTGTAATGATCATCTTTTTAGCCGATACAGCCTGTTGATACCACGGACGAGTCCGAGCATCAAAACTCTCTGGCTCCCTCCATCCTGTCCCATCAGAGAAGCGACCATCTTCTTCCCGTCCCATAAATATGTTGGTGATTCCTTCTTTTTTATTTTGCTGTGTCAGACGTGAAAGGAAGGCCTCCACGGCATCTTCATCCGTAACATGATGATACAGCCAGTTATAACGTACTGATTCTGCTACCGAATCGAGAATGCCTGTTAAACGATCAAAATAGCTATCAATAAGTCCTGATCCCTTTTGTGCCGTTTCCATGCCAGTTTTGCTGATAGTGTCTACTAAAATAGCAGTCCCTCGATAGTACGTAATGCCAGTCATTATTGCAATTACAACCAAAATAGCAGCAAGCATACCCCAAAGTCTGGCTTTAATGGTCACGTTGTCTGTTCCCCTCCTTATGATCCCAAAGAATATTAAAAATGATGGCGTAATTCCTATAAATCCTCGTATAATCAATCTATAAGTCTAAGGATTTAAAGAATCCAGGCAAGAAAAAAACTAAATATTTTTCATATTATCCTTTTATTTCATAAGGGTAGGGATTACATTTTTGAATTTATATAAAAAATATAACCTTTTTTTGAAAATAAAAACATGCTACTTGAGGTATTTAAATTTTTTTAGAGGACGTCCTGTCGGGCGATATTCTAACGTTGAAACGACGCTGCCTATTTTGAGAAGATAGTCGAGATACCGCCACGTAGTCGTACGAGAGAAGCCTGTGGCAAGTGCTATGTCGCCGATAGTCAAAGGGACATCGACTGTGGACAGAACATCTACCATATGGTCAAGAGTTTCTTGCTGAATGCTAATGGGAAGATGATTACACAGATTCTTCTCTCCACGCAGAGGGAAAAGATCATCAATATCCTTTTGGGTACATAAAGGAGGAAGAGTCTGGAAGAAAAGTTGCCTGTCCCTAGAACCATGAAGAGATTGCCTAAAACGTTCAAAAGAAAAAGGCTTGAGAATATAATCGAAAGCACCTAAGCTTAAGGCATGTTGAATGGAAACTCTACCTGGGAGAGAAGAAACAACTATAATAGCTGTCATTGGAGAGATACGATGAATTCGCCCCACCGTTTCCGCCATATCTGAAGCGAGACCTGCAGGCTCTACGAAAATAACGTCTATCTTCTTTTTTTGCAGAAGGAGACAGAGCTGCGGCAGGGTAGAAGCTATTCCCACAACAACAAATCCTGGAACTGCAGAGATATATCGCTCCATTACAGAAACAGTCATAAGATCTTGATCAGCAATAAGAATATGAATGGGCTCTTCTTTCATTCTATTGTAGACAATCCTCACTTTTCGTTTTCATCTTCAATATTTCATTCTAAGGCTATATAGAAAAAGTATATACGACCAACTTCCCATTTCCTCTTTGTTTACAGTATTTTTATTATAACTTTTTACTATAATTTTTTATATCCTTTCACAAAAATATGGACGCAAACAAGCTATTCAGGTACCATAAGGCAAAATATTAAATTTAATAAGGCTTGAAGGGCGTGAGTGTTATTATGCACGAACTGTTCGAAAAAATGTCTTTTCTTCTTCATGGCGGCATTCTCGATATGCTTGCCGACCAAATGTCAAAGACATCTCCACAGGCCGTAATCCTTGAACCACGAGGAGAGGATCTCTCTGTTCTCGAAGCCATAGGCATCACCCCACCAAACTTGATCATTTCCGGAGAGAGGTATTCGTTGGAACAAACGTTCTATGGAACTCCTTCTCTTTCTATGACGCCATTAAATCTCTCTTTAATGAATAATAAATGGGGGTGGGGAATTCCTTTGAAGGGAAAGGAATGGACCTTCTATTTCCTTTTTAGTCACCGCCCTTCTCAGCAATTTCTCAATAACTTACCTGCTATTGAAGGACTGATAAAGCTCTGGCAAGATTTCAACGGTCGGGAAGCAATGGAACAACGCTTATCTCGCCTTGCCTACATGATCCTTGCCACAAAAAATACCCTTTCTTCAATTTTTGAACCGATGCCCCTCGACTACTTTGCCGCCTTTCTAAGCGATGTAATACGAGAGAGTCTGTTTCCCGCAGATTTGGCAATCATTCATGACGATGGAGAAAAACTTACCTCTCTGGAGGGAGATATTTTCAATCTTCCCAAGCGGGACGCAAATCTGTTTACTCGCCTTTTTACCCCTTCACCTATACCTATTGATTCTGATCACGCTGAGATATTCGGAGAGGAACGATATTCCAGACTTGCCCATAAATGGTCTGTGCTTTTACCTATTCCCAGCATGAAGCAAAAATTATATTGCCTTCTGAAGTGGAATCATTCCTTAGAAAAAGAAGACCTGAACTTCCTGGAACTTCTAGGTAACGTAGCTTCTAAAGCGCTCTCTATATCGTGCCTCCATGAAGAACGCGACGCAGCCTTGAAAGAATTATCGGAACAGGCTTATGCATTGCAAGCTCTTCATCAAGCTACTCTTCAACTTATGGAACAACCTGATATACATCATCTTTGTAAGGCCATCTTGGATATGTTCTGTGAAATATCCAGAAGCCGCCAAGGTCTTCTTATGCTGTGGGACATGGAGGAACAAAGCTATACCCTTCGCGGAATATATTGTCATGGCAAAATAAAAACACCTACTCGGTCCATAAAACTTCCTTTTTTCTCCATGGACAAAGGAAGTATGCCTTCCTCTTTTTCTTTAGAGATGGCAAGATCTTATTTTCATTATCTCAAAGTACCTGCGCTTTTAAACTTCCCTGAAATAATAGGAGCTCAGTGGGTCATTCCTCTCATTCATAAAAAGACAAAACTCCTAGGATTTGTCGCGTTATGGGAAAAAGAAGAGGGGAATGAATCCGTTCATATCTCCCTTTTCGAGACTCTTGGGCAAACAGCCTCCGCTGCTATTTGCTGCTTTTACAACAAATCTTTTCCATTTTAGATATTCTTCCTTAAAATAGCAAAACGTAAGGAGGTAATAAAACGATAAGAGACTGTCTTTATAAAAGGCAGCCTCTTATCGTTATCAAAAGACTTGATTTCTTATGTTCAGACTTATTTGTTTTTACTCCATACGGCCCCTCAAATGAATAGCTAAAAATCTTTCCATGGCTCGATAGAACTCAAATCGGTTTTCTTCGTTTCGGAAACCATGTCCTTCATTGTCTTTCACTATATACTCCACATAAATGTTCCGCTTGCGGAGAGCCTCCACTATTTGATCAGATTCTGTTTTTTTCACCCGAGGATCATTTGCTCCTTGAGCAACTAAAAGAGGTGATCGTATTTGATCGGCATGAAAAACAGGTGATGCCGCCTGAAGCAGAGCTTTATCCTTCTCCGGGTGGCCAATCTGTTCATACATCATTTGTCGGCCTAACTCCCAATATGGCGGTATAGTGTCGAGAAGCGTAAAGAGGTTGGAGGGCCCCACATAATCCACGCCACAAGCATACACATCCGGAGTAAAAGCCAAGCCTGCAAGGACTGCGTATCCTCCATAAGAAGCACCGTAAATACCCACTTTTTTCGGATCTGCTACACCCTGGCCTATAAGCCATTTCACCCCATCGGTAATATCGTCCTGCATAGCACGTCCCCACTGCTGAAAACCAGCCGTCCAAAATTGTTTCCCATATCCAGTAGAACCTCTAAAATTCATAGATAGTACGGCATATCCTCTATTGGCAAAAAACTGAGCCTCCGGACTAAATCCCCATGAATCTCGAGCCCATGGGCCACCGTGAGGGAGAATAATTACAGGGAGGTTTTTAGGCTCAACTCCTACTGGTATCGTGAGATATCCATGGATAAGAAGGCCGTCCCGTGCCTTGTAGCGAACCGGCCTCATGGCTGCCATCTCTTCTTCCTTCAACCAAGGACTTAAATCTGCCAGTTTTTCGAAAGCTCCACTTTCCATATCGTAAAAATAGTAGGCTCCCAGAGTGCGGTCGCTTCCTGCATAGACAAGCATTCTCTTTTCATCTCGACTCATACTTACTACAACAACCTCATAGCTCGGAAGTTTCTTTTCAAGAGTTATTTGTAATTGTTCTCGATCAGGATCAAAAAAAACATAGTGTGCTTTATCCGTAGTAAAGCGAACACCCGTAACAATCTTTCGTTTCTTTGATTGAAGAAGCCTATACACATCTACGTCAGGATGTTCGTATACTCGCTCAAGAAAAGCTCCTGTTGTCGGATCGTAACGATAGATAGCACTTTTATCACGGTTTAAATTTGATGCCACGTAAAGGTGTTGATCATCAAAAGTAAAAAAGAGAGGGTCAATAGAGTCCTTAAAATTTGTCGTAACCACTGTTCTAAAAGGATCTTCCTCCTTTTCACGATAAAGAAGGCTTGTATTCACTCCATCAGTTTTTACAGCCACACGAAGTTTCCCTTTATGGTCCGTAAGCCACCCTGCTATGTCTCCAGGGTTTTCAGCCACTAAATCTATCGTGCCGGTCTTCACATTTATGCGGTAGACATCGAAAACCCTGGGATCTCTTTTATTCATGGCAATAAGCATTTCGTCATCTACATCTTCAAGATCGTCCACCACTGAAACTCTTACCTTGGGGAAAGGTGTGAGCTCCCGCCGATTTGCGCCAGATATGTCTACGGAGAAAAGATGATAATTTTCATCGCCACCTGAATCCTTCATATAGATAATCTGATTATTCCCTTTCCAAAAATAACCTGCTATATCTCGATTTCTTTCATCTGTGAGACGTACAGGCTCTTCTACGCCCCCTATCTTTTGCACAAACACATTAAGCCTTCTTTGCCACGGCTGCATAAAAGCTAAATATTGCCCATCTGGAGAGATGGAAAAAGCAACTTTTTCAGGATTTTTAAAAAAATCTTCGAGGGGAATAATGCGTGGCAAGGCCGAAGCGCTAGCAGTGCTCCAAAACAGAAGGACAATAGCTAACCCAGCCACAACGACTATAAAAAGGACCTGTTTCGACATAGCATTCTCTTCCTTTCATTTGCGATTATAGTTTTGAGTTTATCACGAATTTTTGCGCTTTTAATCCGATAAAATGCCGAAAACCACAACTTCCCCCTTGATTCAAAGCTGAATATACAGAATACTATTCATAAAACCAGCAGAGGGAGGAGAGTACATGGATTTAGGAATAAAAGGGAAAGTAACCCTTATCATGGCATCAAGCACTGGCCTGGGGAAAGCCATAGCTCGTCGTTTCCTCATGGAAGGAGCTATTGTAATGATGGCAAGCAGAAATGAAGACAAACTTTTACGGACAGTGGAGGAACTTTCCGATGAAATTGGAGTCACTCCCTATTACAAAGTATGCGATATTGCGCAACCGGGGCAAATTAAAGCGCTTGTACGAACTGCCGCGGAAACGCTTGGCCCTATTTCTATTTTAGTCAATAACGCGGGAGGCCCTCCGGCAGGAACTTTCGAATCATTTGACGATGAAGCATGGCAAAAAGCTTTCGAACTCAACTTATTAAGCTATGTCCGCACTATTCGAGAGGTATTGCCTTTCATGAAGGTTCAAAAATGGGGACGAATTGTTAACTCCACATCTTCATCGGTAAAGCAGGTTATAGAAAATCTAATCCTCTCAAACACATTCAGACTTGGAGTCATTGGTCTAACAAAAACCCTCTCGCAAGAACTTGCGCCATACAACATTCTCGTCAATGCTATTGGACCTGGCCGATTTGACACTCAACGTATCCGGCAACTCGATCAGGCTTTAGCATCGAAACGAGGGATTTCAGTGGAAGAAGTGAATAGGGAAGCCCTCGCTCAAATTCCATTAGGCCGATATGGTGATCCTGACGAATACGGCCGATTAGCCGTGTTTCTCTGTTCAGAAGCGAATAGTTATATTACAGGTCAAACAATTCTTGCCGATGGCGGCATGGTAAAAGCTGTTCTTTAGACGAGTAAAAATTTGCTCGCAATAAAAACCAAGGGGCTGCCATTTATGACAGATAGAGCCCCTCTGTGGAACTTTCTCAGAGGGGCTCTATCTATAATCTGTAATCCCGCTAGAGGGAATTGGATCTCTTCTTCTCCTTAACTTTGCCCCCCATTTTTTTCAAAAAGCTCCACAATATCTTTTAGATGTTTACGAATCGAGATATTTTGAGGGCATACTTTTTCACAGGCACCGCATCCTACGCAGAGACTTGCTCTCTCGTGCTCTTTCACGAAGACAAAATACGTGTCTTTGGCCATTTTTTCGTCATCAAACATAAAAGCTATATTATAGCGATTGAAACATTCGGGAATATTGACCCCCTGAGGGCAAGGCATGCAGTAACGACAGTTCGTACAGTTTACTTTCATTCGTTTTTTATATTCGTCCCTCACTCTTTCCACAATCTGAAGATCGTGAGGAGATAAGGTTTCAGGCAGGGCTTTTTTTGCTGCCGCAATATTTTCTTCCACTTGCTCCATGGAATTCATACCACTCAAAACTACCGACACTTCCGAATGATTCCATACCCAACGAAGCCCCCAAGACGCAGGGCTCATAGATTCATCCCCTTCCTTCCATATATTCTGAATAGGAGCTGGGACATTGAGTGCAAGTTTACCACCCCGAAGGGGCTCCATAACAACAACGCCAAGCCCTCTGGAGGCAGCCTCTTTCAACCCCTTTGTTCCCGCCTGATAATTCTCGTCAAGATAGTTATACTGGATCTGACAAAAATCCCATTTCCACGCATTCAAAATCTCTTCAAAGAGTTCATAATCTCCGTGAAAGGAGAAACCTGCATAACGAATCCGGCCATCTGCAAGGGCTCTCTCGAGAAAAGAAAAAACATCATGTCTTACTACATTCTCCCAACGTTCTTTATTGAGGGAATGGATAAGATAGAAATCAATATGATCGGTCTGAAGACGCTGAAGCTGTCTATTTAGGAACATATCCATATCTTCCGGTTTTTCTACAAGCCATGAGGGAAGTTTTGTAGCTAAGAATATTTTCTCTCTGTAGCCGCCAGCAAGAGCTCTCCCTACAAAAGGCTCGCTTTCCTCATTGTGATATGTCCATGCTGTATCGATGTAATTAACTCCATGATCAATGGCATAACGAAGAATTTTCGTAGCCACAGGCTCGTCAATATTTCCTTCTGATGTTACAGGCAAGCGCATGCAACCGAAACCGAGAATAGACAAATTCTCATCCATACCAGGCATTTTTCTATAAAGCATCCTTTTTCCCCCTTTCACTCTTCCTTTTCGTATTTACGATACCATCCCCAGTATACCAAAGAGAAACAAAATGTTTCCTTCCAACTATTTGACATATTTTCTTTCTTGGAGTACTTTGTGAATAGGTAGAAATGGGACAGAGTGTCTCATTCTGAAAGGAGAGCCTTATGAATATTCTATCTCCTCGAGAAGATACTGTGCAACGCATCGCACGTATCATGGAAGCAATTTGCACTGCCGACGATTTATTGAGTCTGAGGGAAATAGAAGAACAGACTGGTATTCCCCGGGCTACAGTTCATCGCTTCCTTCATTCACTCAAAAGAGCGGATTGGGTCTATCAAGACCCTGCAACAGAAAAATTTCGCACTGGAATTCGCTTCTTTCTTCTCTTTGATCGCCACGCCTACTACGATGAACTTGTCCAAATTTGTTATCCTCACATGAAAAAACTTCTCGCTCAAACAGGACGGACTATTCTTCTCTCCGTACTTGATGGAACTGTGGGAAGGTGCATCCTCTCTGCGGAACCGGCCACCGCTCTTAAATTTGTAGCACATAAGGGGATGAATATTCCTTTATATGCTGGGGCCACCGGGAAAATTCTTCTTGCTTATGCCAAACCTGAAATTCAAGAGCGGGTTCTAGCTCAAAAATTAGTCCCTTTTACAGAAAAAACAAAAACAGATCCTCACATTTTACAGAGAGAGATAGAGCAAATTCAAAAACAAGCCTACGCTTTCAGTCAAGAAGAATGGATGACCAACGCTGGGGATCTTAGTGTTCCCATTTTTGACCATAGAGGGCAGTTTGTCTGTCAACTTGGAATAGCTGGCCTATCGTCAAGTTTTGAAGGAGAGGTAGAAAATCTCCTCATTCTTCTCAAAGAAGCTGTCAGTGCTATATCACCTAAATTATGAGAAAAAATCAGGGAGGGATAAGCCCATGTCACAGTTAATAGAGTGTGTGCCCAACTTTAGTGAAGGGCGGAGACAAGATGTAATGGAGGCTATTCTGGCCCCATTGAAAAGTAAAAAGGGATGTTATCTTCTTGATTCCCGCGCCGACGTAGATCACAACCGTTTGGTGGTAAGTCTCGCTGGCCGCCCAGACGCCATCTGTGATGCAGTTCTAAAGGCCGCTAAAATAGCCCGAGACCACATAGACCTTAACGTTCATCATGGGGCTCATCCCCGTATAGGCGCCATAGATGTTATACCATTCACCCCCATATCTGGCATTTCCATGGAGGAATGCGTTGAACTCGCCCATTCTTTTGGGGAGTACTATTACAACGAATTGGGCATCCCAGTCTATTTTTATGAAGAAGCTGCGCTGAAGCCGGAACGAAGGCGTCTGGAAGTGATCCGGAAGGGACAATATGAATCTCTTAAAGCGGATGTAAAAAACCCCGACCGTCATCCCGATATAGGGAAACCTGAGCTTCATCCTACTGCAGGAGCCACTGTTATTGGAGCACGAAAGTTCCTCGTAGCCTTCAATGTCAATCTGAATACCACAGATGTAGAAATTGCAAAATCTATCGCAAGACATCTCAGAGCTTCTTCCGGAGGATTCACAAGCGTCAAAGCCATTGGGCTTGCATTAGAAGAAAAGGGGCTCGTACAGGTGAGTATGAACCTTGTAGATTACGAGAGCACGGCTATGTACCGAGTTTTGGAACTCATTAAGGCAGAAGCTGCCCGATGGGGAGTAACAGTAAATGGCACTGAAGTATATGGCATGGTTCCTTCTGCTGCAATCCTAGAGAGCTCCGCTTATTACATGCAAATCGACGACTTTAAACGAGATCAGGTTTTAGAAATCAAGCTCCTTGAACTTATGGGAAAGGAGGGAGACGCATGATATCTGCTCTCTTCAGAAATGCAGTTATCTACAGCCCTGTAGATAGCCCAGTCCCTCTTTCCGGCGTTACGCAGGGACACGTAACAAGCTATAAAAAAGGGGCTCTTTTCTGTAAGAATGGAATCATCGAAAAAGTAGGGGAGGAAGAAGATGTTCTTCGCCAACTCTCTTCAGACGAGGTTGACATGGAGATAAATTGTGAGGGAAGTTGCCTCATTCCCGGCTTCGTAGATCCCCATACACATATCTGCTTTGCAAATCGTCGGGAACAGGAGTTCTCTCTTCGCATCGCCGGGACTCCCTATCTTGAAATTCTTAAAGCCGGAGGCGGCATTCTTTCTTCTGTACATGCTGTGGAAAAAGCCAGCGAAGATGAACTCTTTGAATCGACCCTCACCCACGTATTGTCCGCCCTGGAGCTAGGAACCACCACCATTGAAATCAAAAGTGGCTACGGCCTCGCTACGGAGACAGAACTCAAAATGCTTCGGGTTATCCAACGAATACGAAAAGAGACACCTCTTGACGTCGCTATTACCTTTATGGGAGCCCATGCGGTACCGAAAGAATATAAAGAAAATCCTGACGAATATGTGCACCTCATGATAGAAGAAATGATTCCAGCCATATCGCAACAGGGAATTGCCGAGTTTTGTGATGTCTTCTGCGAGGAAGGCGTTTTTTCTGTCGGTCAAAGTCGGGCTATTCTTGAAGCAGCCAGAAAATACGGGATGAAGCTTCGTATTCATGCAGATGAGGTTCACGACACAGGAGGAGCAAAACTAGCAGCCGAACTTCCCACAGTTTCAGCAGAACACTTGCTTGCAGCCTCAGAAGAGAACCTAAATGCCATGGCTCATGCAGGAGTCATAGCCAACCTGTTGCCTGCCACTGCCTATAGTCTCCGAAAACCCTACGCTTCCGCTCGACGCATGATAGAACTGGGTGTCCCTGTAGCTCTGGCCACAGATTGCAATCCCGGCTCATGCTTCACAGAGTCTATGCCTTTTGTTTTCGGCCTTGCTGTTATGAATATGCATATGACTGTTGAAGAGGCCCTTGTAGGAACCACTCTCAATGGAGCGTGGTCTTTAGGGATGGAAAAGAAAGTAGGAAGTCTGAGCGTGGGGAAACAAGCCGACTTTCTGCTTCTCGACGGAGAGTCTCCCGCTGTTCTCGCCTATCATGCAGGGGTATCTCCCGTCTTTGCCGTCTACAAAAAAGGCGTTCGAGTAGCGTAAAACGCCTTTAAATCTTGTATATAGGAGGTGTTACATATGGAATTAACAAACAGTCTCATTGCTGAGGCCATGACTATCAAGCTTGAACCAGAGCTTCCGAAATATCCTGATTTTGTTGAAGGCATTCGTAGAGCACCTGATCGTGGCTGGACCCTCTCAAAAAAAGAGACCGCGCTGGCCCTTCGAAATGCTCTTCGATATATACCGGAGGAACTTCACGAAAAGCTCGCTCCAGAGTTTATGAAAGAGCTACAGACACGAGGAAGAATATACGGATATCGTTTCAGGCCTCAAGGACGAATTTATGGCAAGCCCATTCAGGAGTATAAGGGGAAATGTTTGGCTGGGAAAGCTTTCCAGGTTATGATCGACAACAATCTGGATTTTGACGTAGCCTTGTATCCCTACGAGCTGGTTACATATGGCGAAACCGGGCAGGTCTGCCAAAACTGGATGCAATACAGGCTCATAAAAAAATATCTGGAAGAACTTACTGAAGATCAGACTCTTGTTATAGCTTCAGGCCATCCTTTGGGATTTTTTAAATCTAAGCCAGATGCACCGCGAGTCATTATTACCAACGGTCTCTTAGTGGGAATTTTTGACAATCAAGAAGAGTGGCATCGCCTTATGCAACTTGGAGTGACAAACTACGGACAGATGACTGCTGGGGGTTGGATGTACATTGGGCCTCAAGGTATCATTCACGGCACTTTCAACACCATTCTCAATGCTGCCCGCCAAAGATTTGGCGTCGGTCCCCGTGAGAACCTTGCTGGTATTTTGTACGTTACTTCCGGGTTAGGCGGCATGAGCGGCGCTCAACCCAAGGCAGCCGAAATTGCCGGGGCTGTAGCTATCGTTGCCGAAGTCGATTACTCCCGCATTGAAACCCGCCACAAGCAGGGGTGGGTATCCGAGATCACCGATTCTGCCGAGAAGGCTTTCGCCATGGCTCAAAAGGCCCTTGAAGCCAAACGGCCTCTCTCTATTGCCTATTATGGGAACATCGTTACTTTATTGGAGTATGCCGACAAAAATAATATTCACATCCACCTTCTCTCTGATCAAACTTCCTGTCATGCTGTCTACGATGGCGGTTACTGTCCTGCCGATCTTACCTTCGAAGAGCGCACAAAAATGCTTCACGAAAATCAGGAGGAATTTCGCAAGCACGTGGATGCATCTCTGAAGCGCCATTTCGAGGTCATCAAAAGGCTTACCAACAAAGGGCCTTTTTTCTTCGACTACGGCAACTCCTTCATGAAAGCCATTTTTGATGCTGGTGTAAAAGAAATTGCCAAAAATGGGGAGAACACGTACGAAGGATTTATTTGGCCTTCATACGTAGAAGACATTATGGGCCCCATCCTCTTCGATTACGGTTACGGTCCTTTCCGTTGGGTCTGCCTGAGCGGCAAACCTGAGGATCTGCGAGCTACTGACAAGGCTGCCATGGAATGTATCGATCCCAATCGCCGCGGTCAAGATTATGACAACTGGGTCTGGATTCGTGACGCTGAAAAGAACAAGCTCGTAGTAGGAACTCAGGCTCGCATTCTCTATCAAGATGCCGAAGGTCGTACTCGCATCGCCCTGAAATTTAATGAACTTGTTCGGGAAGGTAAAATCGGTCCTGTTATGCTGGGGCGAGATCACCACGATGTATCCGGTACTGATGGCCCCTTCCGCGAAACATCCAATATTAAGGACGGCAGTAACATTTGCGCCGATATGGCCTCCCACTGCTTTGCCGGCAATGCCGCTCGTGGTATGACACTCTGTGCACTCCATAATGGCGGCGGAGTAGGCATCGGCAAGTGTATCAACGGCGGCTTTGGCCTGTTACTGGACGGTCGCCCTGAAACTGACGAAATCATAAAGTCTGCCATGATGTGGGACGTGCTTGGCGGTGTCGCTCGCCGCGCCTGGGGACGCTGCGGACATGCAATAGAAGTAGCGACTCAAGTCAATAAGACACAAAACAATTCCTATCACATTACCCTTCCATACATACCTAACACAAAACTTATAGAACAAACCGTAGAAAACGCCTGGGAAAAACGATAAGACATAAAAAATGCGAAGCGAGGAGAAAAAATTCTTCGCTTCGCTAATTATATTCGCGTTATTTCCTTAAGTTTTTTGTCGCACTCATCGTGCTAAAATTTTCTGAAAGATGACTTTTGCATAGTATTGGGGTGAATTGTGGAATGTATTTGCTTACAGAACAGATTCTGAACGGCCTTGCAACTGGATCCACCTACGCCCTCATCTCTCTTGGTCTCGCATTAGTCTATGGCATTCTCGGCGTTCTTCACGTAGCTCACGCTGGGATTTATATGGCTGGGGCTTATATAGGCGTTGGCATATATACTGTAACAGGAAATATTTTTCTCGCCGCCCTTATCAGTATGATAGCCTGTGGATGCCTCGGCATAGCTATCGAACGATTGGTGTATTTCCCTCTTCTCAAATTTCCTCCCTATGTACCTCTTATCAGCAGTATCGCAATATTTACCGGTATGGAAGAGCTGGTACGTCTCGTCGCCGGTCCTACAGTTCAAACCTATTCTCTAACCCTTCCATTTCCTCACTTTGAGCTAAAGGGGATAGCTATCTCCTCAAACTTAGTAGGGATCTATGTTATTACTGCAGCAGTTTTTCTAATGCTTTGGTATTTTTCAACTCGAACAGAAACAGGACTTGCCATGCGGGCTGCGTCTCAAGATATGGCTGTAGCCAGCTCTTTGGGTATTAATAGCCAGCGAATAGTAGATTTGAGTTTCTTCATAAGTTCAGCCATTGCAGCTCTGGCAGGTATTCTCGTGGGAATTTATTACAATACTGTCTCCCCAGGCATGGGGGCTGTCCCTGCCTATAAAGCCCTAGCTCTTATTGTTGTAGGGGGGTTGGGTTCCGTGCCTGGAGCTGTAGTTGCTTCCCTCGCATTGGGTGTGGCAGAAACTGTTCTTATAGGCTATGCCCATGTGCCTCTTCCCAGAGATGCCCTGGCTTTCATTGCCATGATTATCGTGCTCATGTGGAGACCTCAAGGTCTCTTTGGTCGAAAAGGCTAAGGGGGGACAACTATGAGTTACGCTATTACCATCGCCACTTTTATCGCTATTCAGGCTATTGTAGCCTATGGCCTGAATATCATTGTGGGGTACGCCGGGCAAATATCCCTCGGACACGCTGCTTTTTTTGGCATAGGGGCCTATTCGGCAGCTCTTTTAACCACGAAAGCCGGGCTTTCTTTTTGGGGGGCTCTCCCCTGTGTCATTATTATTTGTGCTGTAGTAGGTATTCTTTGCGGCCTGCCAAGCTTGCGGGTACGAAATGATTTTCTGGCCATTACCACTATTGGAATCAACTTTATAGTAGAGGCTATCTTCCTCTACATCCCTTTTTTCGGTGGGGCTTTAGGTCTTGGCGGCATCCCCAGGGTCGTTTTTTTAGGAGTGAAACTTAAAAGCGGAAGTTATCTTCTTCTCTGCATCTTTATTTTAGGGCTTGTTATTCTTATAAACCGATGGTTTTCCAAACGCTGGATGGGATTAGCGTGTATTGCCCTTCGCGAAGACGAAATTGCAGCATCAAGCATGGGAATCTCTCCCATACGTTTTAAGCTCATAGCTTTTGTTATGGGAACTGTCATCGCCGGGATTGGCGGTTCTCTATACGCTCATCAAATGCACTTTATCGCACCCTCAGATTTTGGATTTCCAGTTTCCGTAATGCTTCTCTCCTTCGTTGTACTTGGCGGAATGGGAACCCTTTGGGGACCTTTGTTGGGAGCTATTATCCTGGGTTCCCTTCCCGAACTCGCTCGACCTTTAGCAGACTATCGAATGCTTCTCTATAGTGTGTTATTACTGCTCATGATCCGATTCCAGCCGCAAGGACTTTTAGGGAAGGGAAGTCTCCTTCTTTCCCTTTTCCCATCCCAAGAGAGGGGAGACCGATGATGGGTCGTCCAATTCTTCTTTCCGTAGAAAACATCTCCAAAAAATTTGGTGGTCTCCAGGCAGTGGATCATGTTTCTTTCCAGATTCATCCTGGAGACATATTAGGACTTATCGGCCCTAACGGAGCAGGGAAAACCACATGTTTTAATATGATTTCAGGCATCTACAAGCCTTCTTCCGGGGAAATTTATTTGGATGGACAACGTATAGATGGTTTACCTCCCCATAGCATTGCGCGTCTCGGCATCGGGCGAACGTTCCAAATTGTAAAACCATTTTCGAACCTTTCCGTCCTAGAAAACATTTTGGTAGCTCTTGGGGTCCAGCATTATGCTTCTCTATTGGATATAACTCATAAATGGCGTCCCCCCTCTGTTGTTGATGAAGGGATGGCTATTCTTAAACGGGTCGGACTGGAGAGCTATGCCTTTAAACAATCGGCAACCCTTCCTCTTGGCGACCTTCGCCGCCTTGAAATCGGGCGGGCACTAGCACTAAACCCCAAATTGCTCCTTTTGGATGAGTCTTTCTCCGGGCTTCGACAGGAACAAATCGTCAAGATGGAAGAGTTTGTTCTTTCACTCGTTTCCCAAGGTGTTTCTATCCTTCTCATTGAACATAACATGAAAGTGGCCATGAAGCTTTGTAATCGTATCGTGGTTTTAGACCACGGGCGATGGCTTACAGAAGGCTCTCCGTCAGACGTTACATTGAATCCAGATGTTATCGAAGCATATTTGGGGAAAGGAGAACTGGATCATGCTGCTGCGCATTGAAAATCTCCATATCACATACGGGCAAGTGGAGGCTGTTCATGGCGTTTCTTTTCATGTAGACAAAGGGGAGCTTGTTTCCATTATCGGAGCCAACGGGGCCGGAAAGACCTCTCTTATGAATGCCATTATGGGCATCGTCCCAGTTCATAGCGGTTCTATTTTCCTCGGTGAAGAGGATATTACATCTCTTGGGGCTCATTTAAGAGCTCGAAAAGGCATCCGACTTGTGCCGGAGAGGGCCCGGGTTTTTCCATCCCTCTCCGTGTATGAAAATCTCCTTACAGGTGTTTACGGAATGAGAGAACACATTGATCTCCAACAACGCCTGAATTGGATCTACTCTCTATTCCCAGTTTTAAAAGAAAGAAATTCTCAAGCTGGAAGCACTCTTTCCGGGGGAGAGCAACAACAACTTTCCATTGCCAGAGCCCTTATATCAAGCCCCGGCATTTTGCTTGTAGATGAAGTATCCATGGGGCTCATGCCTAAGCTTGTCAACACAGTTTTCCAAGTATTACAGCATATTAATAAGGAATTTGGCATCACCATCCTTATTGTGGAACAGAACGCTCTCGCCTCACTTCAGATATCCCATCGAGGATATGTGCTGGAAGCTGGGAACCTCGTCATGGAAGGGACGTCTCAGGAACTCATGAATGACCCAGGAGTTCGGGAAGCCTACCTGGGCATTTGAGTAGGTTACTTAAAAATTTTATTGGAGGTGCTGTTCATGAGATGCAGTCGGTTGGTCAAGGTTTTTGCTTTAGTATGCTGCCTCACCCTTGTATTAAGCGGTATGGCTCTAGCGGAAGAAACCATTAAAATCGGACTTTTAGCTCCCCTCACAGGTCCCGCTGCTGACGACGGTATCAACGTGAAAAACTCTGTCGTCATGGCAGTAGAGAAAGTCAATGCAGAAGGAGGCATCCTCGGGAAACAGATAGAGCTTGTAACCTATGATGATCGCGCCGACCCTAAAGAAGCTGTGGCCCTTGCTCATAAGCTCATTGAGCGCGACAGTGTAATAGGGGTTGTAGGAGGATCTTACAGCTTTCCGAGCAGAGCAGTAGCGCCTATCTTTCAAGAAGAGAAAGTTCCTTTTGTAGCAGCCTATGCCCTTCACCCGGAAGTTACATCGGCTGGAGAATTTTGCTTCCGCGTGGGTATGCTTGGAGACGTGGAAGGACGTGCCTGTGCCTATGTAGCCGTTCATAATTTTAAAGCCAAAACTGTGGCTCTTATTCACGCGGACAACGACTTCGGACGTACCCTCTCAACTGGAACACGAGAATATCTTGAAAAACACGCTCCAGATACAAAAATACTCATAGAACAAGCTTATCCTTTCGCAGAAAAAGATTATAAAGCGTACCTTTCCAAGATCAAGGAAGCCAATCCAGACGTGGTTATCTCCAGTGGTTATTTCTTCCAGGTAGGTCCAATGGTGAAGCAAGCCCGCGAAATGGGCATTACAGCTCCTTTCATCGGTGAGGAAGGCGCCGACTCCCCAGAAATGATTAAAATCGCCGGGGAAGCAGCAGAAGATTTTGTAATTGTCACCAACCTTGATCGAGATGACAAACGAGCTTTTGTTCAGGATTACCTTCGCCAGTACAAAGAACGTTTTGGCGTAGATACATGTATGGTAGGTGCTTCTGCCTATGATGCCTTCATGGTCATTATAAACGGTATTAAAGTGGCAGGAGAGCTGGACACACAGAAAATCAGAGATGCCATTGCCGCCTCTGAACTTGAAGGCCTTACTGGCGTCAGCAAGTTTACAGAACAGGGAGAAGTCATAAAACCCATGGTAGTACAGATTGTAAAGGATTGGGGGTTCCACTATCTTGACACAGTAGACGACCCCGCAGTGCTTGAAAAGTAGGGATCAGAAAAAGAAAAGGCTCCCGGACTTTCTTTCGGGAGCCTTTTCTTTTTTTGTAGAAAACATGAAAAAACGGGCTGCTCTACTCTCGAGAACAATTGGACTCGCTTTTTCTCATTAGGCAGAGACGTTACGTATCATTTGCAAGTCAGTGTTTATGGGCATCGACACGCCGTATGGATTTTTATTTGACAGAAGCCCCTCCTTTGATTATTATTTAAATGGATACGCAAGTGGCTACTTTATAGTTTTTTTGTGAGGGGAGAAAAGTATGTCTCTTGAGCAAAAAAAACACTCGAAAATAAAAGTAGAAGATATGGTTCAACAATATATTGTTGATGAAATCATGTCTCATAACATAAAACCTGGAGAACGCGTTTACGAGACCCAGCTGGCAGAACAACTTGGAGTAAGTCGTACTCCAGTACGTCACGCTATCGGTCGCCTCGTCTCCGAGGGAATTCTTGAAGATCCCCATCGAGAAAAGGGGTATGTTGTTCCTATCCTCACTCCTCAAGACATGAAACACGTATACGTAATGAGAGAACTGCTTGAAGGTGAAGCGGCTTTTGAAGCTGCTCAATCCATATCTCAAAAAGATATTGCGTATCTTAAGGAATTAAACGTAAAAGAAGAACAATCTTTTAAAAATAGCGATCGTAAGGCGTATACAGCTATCAATAAAGAACTTCACAGCAAAATTGTTCAAATGAGTGGGAATCTTTATTTACAACGTTTTTTCCGACAAGTTTTTTGGAAGTCCCAACTCTATACATTCTACCTTTCTAGTTTTTACTCAAGCTCCACCGAGATTTTCCCTCTTTCTTCCCAAAAACCTTTAAGTTACCTCGAACATGCTCGTGTTATTCATGCTATTGCATCAAGGGATCCTGAAAAAGCTCGCCAAGAAATGATCACCCATATACGAATGAGCTACAAAGAAAGATTTGTTGACATTGGACATTTCTTCGAATCATAGAAACTTCTCATAACACATAAAATAAGAATAAGGGATTTTTTTAAAATTAAAAAATGGATACTTTGAAGGACTCAGAAAATTTCACCAATAGTAATGGAGGGGGCGCGTTGAATATGTTGCGAAGTACCAAAGATGTTGTTGATGGACTCGACCATGCCGGTAACAGAAGCCATCTTAAGTGCATTGGTCTCTTAGAAGAAGATCTGCACAAACCTTTTATAGGTGTTATTAATACATTCAATGAAATGCATCCCGGGCATAAACATCTCCGGGAAATTTCAGAGGCGGTTAAACGGGGGGTCTACACCGCAGGTGGTATTCCCTTTGAAGTTAACACTATTTCTATTTGCGATGGAATTACCCAGAGTAACTTTGGAATGTGTTATGTTCTCCCAAGCCGCGAGATTATAGCCGATTCTGTCGAAGTCATTGCAGAAGCGCAAAGACTTGATGGCCTCGTGTTAATCGCCTCTTGCGATAAAATTGTGCCTGCCATGATGATGGCAGCTGGCCGTTTGAACCTTCCCACTGTTATTGTTACTGGTGGGCCTATGTTAGCGGGCAAATTCCAGGGTAAAGATGTTGCTATTTACGAAATACGCGAAGCTGGGGCGAAAGTAAAGCAGGGACTTCTCTCCGAATTAGAGTTCAAAGAGTTTGAAAATAATGTATGCCCCACTTCCGGTTCATGCTCCATGATGGGAACTGCAAACACTATGTCATGTCTCACAGAAGTCATAGGTCTCTCTGTCCCGGGTTCGACAACAACTCCCGCAGTGTACTCTAAAAAACTTCGTCAAGCCAAGCTGAGTGGGGAAATTGTTGTAGACCTCGTGAAAAAAAATATTCGCCCTCGAGATATTGTAACCCAGGACTCCATTGAGAATGCAGTTATTGTAAATATGGCTATTGGCGGGTCTACAAACTCTGTTTTACATCTTCCTGCTATTGCTCAAGAATTTGGTCTCCACCTTGATTCCGACGACTTCGAGCGCCTTTGTAAAAAAACTCCTCATCTCGTAAACGTAAAACCGTCAGGATATTACTCCCTCGAGGATTTCGATTTTGCCGGTGGAATTCCTGCTGTCATAAAAGAACTTGGGGAATCGCACCTTCACCTTAGTGCCCAAACTATCATGGGTGAATCGTGGAAAACGCTATGTAAAGATGCAAAAATAACAAATACGGATGTGATCCGAACCCTCGAAACAGCTCTTCACAAAGAAGGGAGCCTTGCCATACTGAAAGGAAACCTTGCTCCTGAAGGCTCCGTAATAAAACAAACAGCCGTTTCAGACAAAATGAAAAAACATACTGGACCAGCCAAAGTTTTTGATTCCCAGGAAGACGCTATCACTGCAATGCTCAATGGTGACATAAAAGAAGGAGATGTTGTCGTTATCCGTTACGAAGGACCCAAAGGTGGTCCTGGGATGCGAGAGATGCTCGGAGCAACCGCTATTTTAATGGGAGCAGGTCTCGGAGAGAGCACCGCTCTTGTTACCGACGGTAGATTTTCCGGCTGTACTCATGGACCATGCGTAGGGCATGTGGCCCCTGAAGCAGCCAAGGGTGGAGCAATCGCCTTGGTTCACGACGGAGACATGATCACTATTGACATTCCAAATCGTTCCTTAGAGTTACACGTCTCCGAAGAAGAGCTAGCAGAAAGGAAAAAGAACTGGAAACCCATTCCCTGCAAAGTAGACAGCAAATACTTACGTCGATACAGCAGAGAAGTTGAGAGTGTCTGGAAGGGTGCCATCCTGCGGGATGAGGCATAACCCAGAAAAGATATAAACACAGCATTTTTTACAATTAAGGGGGATTCAGGTATGAAAAAACGTTTTTCTTTATCCATTGTTATGTGCTTTATCGCTGTATTCGTTTTCTGTCTTGGCTTTTCCAACCAAGCACTAGCCAAGGAAGGTTGGCCCAAAACCACTGTCAACATTATTGTAGGGTACAACCCTGGCGGTTCCACAGATACGTTTGCCCGCCTTCTCGCCAAACATCTTGAGCCTGTTTTCGGTCATCCTGTAGTGGTTCAGAACGTCCCTGGCGGCGGCGGCGCTGTGGGGTATGTCAAAACTATGACAAGTAAACCAGATGGCTATACCGTTGTCGTTTCCAACGGTTCCCTTCTCACCTTAGGTGGCATTGGGAATGTAGACTTTCAGTATAGCGATTTTACGAACTTAGGACGTGTCATTGTTGAAGACGAAACCATTTGCGTAGGAAAAGACGCTCCCTGGAACAACGTTGCAGAGCTCATTGCCTATTCAAAAGAGAACCCCGGTAAGCTTCGTATCGGATTTGCTGGAATTGGCGGATTTACCTATCTTGCCGCTAACCAGTTCATCAAAACGGCTGGGATCGAGATTGACGGAATCGGATATTCCAGCGGAGCAGAAGCAGTCGCAGGTCTCCTTGGCGGTTTCGTCGATGTTATTGTTCAGCAACCTGGAGAAATTTTCTCTCACTGGCAGGGCGGTGAAGTAAAGATTCTCGGCACCATGGGTGAGGTTCGCCACGTACTCTTCCCAGATGTTATGACATGCGAAGAGCAGGGTTTGAATCTGAAACTTTTCCAGTGGCGAGGAATTTCTGGTCCTAAAAATATGCCTGAAGATATCAAAGCCGCATGGATAGACGCTCTCGACAAAGTGCAGCAGTCTGAAGCATTTAGAAAAGACATCACCGAGATCCTTTGCGCTGGAACAAGCTTCATAGGTGGGGATGATTTCGAAGACTGGCTCAAGAAAGAAGCAGACTGGATTTATCCTCTCATTGATGAGCTCGGTTTAAAACAGAAATAGAATAGCACTTTTCAAGGGGCGACCCTCTCTTAACCTATCTAAGGCTCGCCCCTTTTTTAGAACCAAGGAGGAATGTAATTATGCGTAAGGCCGATATAGCAACATCCCTTACCATGATATGTGTATCTGGCTTTTTTCTAATCCAAACAACAAAAATCAAAGATGCTTCTGGAGCTATACTTGGTCCTCGTTTTTTCCCATATGTAGTTCTTACAGGCATAATTTTGCTCTCCCTTCTGGTGCTTTTTTATTCCTGTAGGAAAGAGAAAGCTTCTTCCGAAGAGACTACATTGGATCTTCAGGGGAGAGCTAAGGTATTTGTTACGCTTCTTATCGCTTTCATCTACGTTGCACTTTTAGAGAAGCTCGGATTTGTGTTTGCTTCCGTTCTGTTTATGAGCGCTTTGGGGCTTTTCTTTTATGGAAAATTTGACAAGAAGAAAGTATTAAATATCTTTCTCTTTTCCGCTGTCGCTCCAGTGGCTCTGTTCTTTCTCTTCACAAAATTTTTCCACACATTACTTCCATAAGGAAGCGGGGGGATATAAAAAATGACGGCACTTATTCAGGGCCTTATTGGTGCCTTTCAACCAGAAGCAATTCTTTTTACTGCAGCAGGGACTATCCTTGGCATTATTTTCGGAGCACTGCCGGGGTTAACTTCCACTATGGCCGTAGCGCTACTGATCCCTGTAACATTCGGGCTCTCTCCTGTGGCTGGGATGGGCATGCTTATGGGGGCTTTTTGCGGTGGGACAGCCGGAGGATCCATTTCTTCCACTCTCCTTCGCATTCCTGGGACACCGGCTTCCATTTGCACAACTTTCGATGCGTATCCCATGGCCCAAAAAGGGCAAGCGGGGCTGGCATTGGGGACATCCCTTCTCGTCTCCCTCATCGGAGGTCTTTTCAGCGCGGGAATCCTCATGTTTATTGCTCCTAAACTAGCCCGTTTTGCTCTCGGATTCGGACCAACAGAGTACTTTTCTCTTGCAGTACTTGGTCTTACCGTTATTGCCAGCGTCTCCTCTAAATCTCTTCTCAAAGGGGTTATCGCCGGGTTTATTGGCGTTTTTATCTCATTTATTGGGACAGATCCTGTTACAGGAATGGTACGTTATAGTTTCGGAATTCCTAATCTTCTCAGCGGCCTCAATCTTTTGCCGGTTCTTATTGGACTTTTCGCCGTGTCAAAAGCGCTGGAAGACGCTGAAACCATTGGAAGTTCTGTTAAACTAACGAGCAATAAGGGACTCAAGGGAGAGTTCCCCTCTTTTGTTACCCTTCTGGAAAGGAAATGGATCATTCTCTCTTCTGCTGTTATTGGGACAATTGTAGGAATTTTGCCCGGCGCTGGTTGTAGCATTGCTTCCTTTGTATCTTACGATCAGGCCAAGCGGCTCTCTAAAACTCCAGAGGAATTTGGGAAGGGCTGTATAGATGGTGTTATTGCTTCAGAAACAAGCAACAATGCGGTAACAGGGGGAGCCCTTGTGCCCATGCTCACTCTCGGCATTCCCGGAGACTCTACTACTGCTGTTATGCTTGGAGGCCTTCTTATTCACGGACTTCGCCCTGGCCCTTTGCTTTTTAAAGATACCCCTGAAATTATTTATGGCATTTTTGCTATGTTGCTATTGGCCAACGTATTCATGTTTGCCTTCCAATATTTCGGGATCAGGCTCTTCGTAAAAATGCTCAAAATACCCAGATACATGTTGACACCCTTTATCCTTGTAATGTGCACTATAGGTGCGTACGGTGTTGGCGGAAGTTTATTCGATGTATTTGTCATGATGGTCTTTGGTGTAATTGGATATATCTTTAATAAATTGCATTATGGTGTGGCCCCTGTGGTACTTGGTTTCATTCTTGGTGGTATGGCAGAAACTCACTTTAGACGAGCATTTTTTATGTACAGAGGAGATCTGGGTGTTTTTGTAACCCGCCCTGTAACCCTTCTTTTACTCGTCCTGAGTCTGTTGTTGATAGCCATTCCAATTATCAGGAATCATAAGCAGAGCAAGAAAAACTTGACTGCTGCATAAAAAGTTAGATTTACGAAGGAGTGGTTTTATTATGGACCTGGGACTTGAATCGAAAGTTGTCATCGTCACAGGAGGTGCCAGCGGCTTAGGCAAGGCCATGGTAGAGGCCTTTGCAGAAGAAGGAGCCACTGTAGTTATTGCAGATGTAAACAAAGCAGATGGCCTTCAGTTTGCCAGCGATCTCTCATCTCAAGGGAAACAGGCAGATTTCCTTTTTCTCGACGTCAGCGATGCAGAGCAGGTAAATACTGCTATCGATTCCGTGTTCAAAAAATATGGGAAAATAGATGTCCTCTGCAACAATGCCGGTATTAACGTTAGGAAGTTTGCTCTCGACATATCTCCTGAAGAGTGGCAAAAAGTCATTAATGTGAACCTTTCCGGGATGTTTTATTGCGCACAAGCTGTAGGCCGGGTTATGGTTCAGCAAAAATCAGGGAAAATCATTAATACCGCTTCTGTTTCTGCTGTAAGAGGACACCTGAAACGAGCACCTTACGCCAGCGCCAAAGGCGGAGTGTATCAAATGACCAAAGTGCTCGCCCATGAGTGGGGGCAATATAACGTAAATGTCAACGCTATTGGACCTGGTTTTGTTGAAACTCCGCTCACATCGAAACTGATCAATGGACCTGGCGTTCGAGAAGAAATGACTTCAAAAATTCCCATGAAACGTCTTGGGAAAACGGAAGATATTGTTGGCCCTGTTCTTTTCCTCGCCTCCGACTGTTCAAGCTATATTACAGGCCAACTTATCCTCATTGATGGCGGACGAACCATCGATTAGATTTTTTAGCAGAAAGGAAGCCTATTATGAGCACTGTATTAATATATGACCCTATATCTGAAGATGGACTCAACATTCTTCGAAAAGCTGGTCACACCCTTATTACACGGCAAGAACTCAACGAAAAGAATAAAGACTCTATTGAAGGGCTTGTTATCCGAACATCCCCTTTGAAAGGAGACTTCCTTTCTCAACTTCCACATCTTAAAGTTATTGGTCGTCATGGTGTAGGAGTTGATAACATCGATCTCGACTACGCTACAAAAGCAGGCATTATTGTGGGAAACACCCCTTATGCCAATGCTGTATCTGTAGCAGAACATGTTCTTGGTATGATGCTCTATTTCATTAAAAAATATACTCTGAGCGACTCCCTTATCAGAGAGGGGAAATTTAGAGAAAGAGACCATATAGGGCTCTCAGAGCTAAATGGGAAAACCCTTGGCATTATTGGTTTTGGAAAGGTCGGCAAGGCCGTGTATCGTATCGCCCATGATGGTTTTGCAATGAATGTTGTCATCTATGATCCATACATAGAGATGCCCAAGGATGTTCATAGCATTGAAAAACTCGAAGAGCTTCTGAAGAGTTCTGATTTCGTAACAATTCATACCCCTCTCACAGAAGAAACACATTGCATGATCGACACAAAAGAGCTCTCTCTTATGAAAAAAGGCGCTATCCTCATCAACGCAGCTCGTGGCCCTGTCATTAATGTAGACGCTGTAGCTCAATCTCTTCGTGATGGACATCTTGGGGGATTAGCAGTAGACGTTTTCCCAGAGGAACCACCTCGTCCCGATTCCTCCATCCTCACAGCTCCTCATGTTCTTATGACACCTCACAGCGCAGCTTTAACGTATGAAGCCATCTATAGGATGGCGACAGGTGCTGCAGAAGCCGTTGTTCGCGTGTTAAATGGAGAAAAACCAGATTATATTGTCAACCCGGAAGTTTTAAAGGAGGGGAAGAAATAAAATGACACACTACCAAACAGAGAACTGGTGGACAAGCCCGTTCAACGAAGAATATCGTCAAACATTGGCTCTACCTGAGCATGTTCAAATTCATGACGCAACCCTTCGAGATGGGGAGCAAACTCCAGGAGTTGTCTTCACTCCTGAAGACAAGCTGAAGATCGCTCGTATTCTTGCCAATATGGGTGTTGAACGTATTGAAGCCGGTATGCCTGCCGTATCCGAGGCAGATAAGGAAGCCATTAAATCTATTGTAAAAGACAATCTTCCAGCAAAAATATTCACATTTGCCCGAGCTATGGTCAAAGATATAGAGATGGCTACGGAATGTGGGGCTCATGGAGTCGTCATTGAGGTTCCTATAGGAAAGCCCAAGCTTCTCTATCAATTTGGCTGGACATGGGAAGACGTGGCAAAAAAAACGAAAGAAGCAGTCAAAGCATCGAAAGATGCTGGCTTATATACGGTGCTTTTCCCTTACGATACAACCCGAGCTGATTGGGAAGATCTTAAGAACCTTCTAGGCTCCGTTTGCGACTATTGTGCTCCCGACAGTGTGGGAGTTGTTGACACTACAGGATGTATCCTTCCAGGAGCCATGTTCCAACTTGTACGCAGGGTCAAAAACCTTACCGGACTTTCTGTTGAAGTCCACACACATAACGATTTTGGCATGGCCCTAGCCAACAGCCTCGCTGCTGTGGAAGGAGGAGCAGACGTTATCCACACATGCTTGAATAGTTTAGGCGAACGTACTGGAAACACATCCCTTTTCCAGGTGCTCATGGCACTAAAAGTTATGTTTAATATGGACTACGGCACAGACTTTGGAGCCTTCAAAAAAATTGCCGATGAAATATCTGCTATGTGCAACGTCCCTCTTGCAGGGAATGAACCTATTATTGGCGATCGCATCTTCACCAGAGAATCTGGCATCGGCATTGAGATGTTGAGAGAAAAACCTCTTGCCATGTTCTCTCTGAATCCGGAATTTGTGGGAAATGAGCCTCAGATAGTACTTGGGAAGAAGAGCGGCGTCAAATCTGTTGAAGTCAATCTTGAGAAACTCGGTATAAAAGCAACAGAAGACCAGATGCGGAATATTCTTGCTGGAGTTAAGGATTTTGGCATAAAGAACCGTCGCCTTCTTACAGACGAAGAGTTCAAAGCTATCGCATCAAAAGAATTGCAATAGGGAAACACAAAAGCACCACACCTCCCAATACACGCTAGAACAAGAGCTGTCTTGCAAGACAGCTCTTGTTCTATATTTATAATTCAATTCTATATGATAAGAAATTCCAAATTACAGTACATAACTCCCCCAAAAAATAAGGAAGAGAAGCAATTTAAAGTTGCTGCCAAAAACTCACATAATAAACATATGAATAACACTCATGGCGATATTGACTACTACTCCCTTTTCACTTAATATGAGTCCTTGGAATAATGCATATTACTTAAACAAATAGACTAAGGAGGACACACCGTGAAAAAAGTACTTGCAGCCCTTTTATTCGCCTGTCTTGTTATGTTTTCTGGCCCCATGGCTTTTGCCAGTGCCGATAAGACCTTGGCTGGACAGACTATCAGTATTTTTATTGCAGCTACCGGTATTGATGAAATTATGGCAGAGTTTACTAAAGATACTGGCATTAAGGTAAACTACCTAAACATGTCTTCTGGCGAAGTGCTCACTCGTCTGAGAGCCGCTAAAGGCAAAATTCTTGCTGATGCCTGGTTTAGTGGTGGGGTCGATAGCTACGTGGAAGCAGCACGGGAGGGGTTCCTCGAACCTTATATATCCCCAGAATCAGAAAAAATCCCTGCGGAATATAAGGATCCCGACGGATATTGGACTGGTTTATCTGTATGCGCAGTGGATTTTCTTATTAATAAAGACGTTATGAAAGAAAAAGGACTCCCTATGCCAAAGAGCTGGGCAGACCTTGGGAAACCAGAGTATAAAGGGGAGATTCTTATGAGCAATCCTGCTATCTCCGGTACAAATTACTCTGTCCTTTTTCACCTTATTCAAATTTTTGGAGAGGAACAAGGTTGGGAGTACATCAATAAACTCGACTCTAACATCCCCTTTTATACTAAAAGAGGAGCTGCCCCTCCTAATAAAGCTTCTCTTGGAGAAGTCGCCATTGGCATCGATCCCTATGACTGTGGCGTAAAGCTTATTGAACAAGGGTACCCTGTAGTATCAGTTTTTCCAGAAGAAGGAACACCTGGCTTTATTTCACCCATTGCTATCATGAAGGGCGCAAAAAATATGGAAGCAGCTAAAGCTTTCGTCGACTGGTGTCTTTCAAAGCGAGGACAAGAAGTCCAAATGGCTCACACTGCCAAAGTTGGGACAAGACCTGACGCAGATGTCCCAGAATATTTGCGGGGGCTTAAAGAGGCCAAGATTGTTGTTGTCGATGCTGTAAAGTCCGGTGAAATGAGAAAGAGCATCATTGAAAGGTGGCAGAAGCAATTTGGCAGTAAAGCGGAACAGTAAACTTTGCGGGGCATCTTTTGATGCCCCCTTTTGTCTTTATCTTTTTTTGGCCGTTAATGTTTTTATCTTCATTCTCTGGCCCACTTTAGCTGTATTGAAAGAGAGCGTTTTTGTTCATGGTGTTTTCAGCCTTGAACACTACAGAGATCTTTTTACTATCAATCAGTTTCTTGTGCGTAACAGCCTTTTTGTAGGACTATGGACTACTTTTTTCGCCCTCTTTATCGGCCTTTGCTGTGCTCTTTATGTTACCCATTCAAAAAATAAGGGTAAAAAGGTAGTGCTTGCGGTTCTGCTTCTTTCTCTTATTTCTCCCCCTTTCGTATCGTCATTGGCATATATCATGCTTTTTGGCCGACGTGGGCTCGTTACATGGAAACTGCTGGGCTTTCATTGGAGTCCTTATGGCCCCCATGGCGTTATTCTCATTGAATCTATTAGTTTTGCCACCATTGCTGCCTTCCTAATTATTGCTGTTCTTCGGGGAGTTGATCGAAGTCTGGAACAGGCTTCTCTTGACTTGGGGGCCAGCCGTTGGCATACTCTTTGGCACATTACCCTTCCTTTAGCAAAGCCCGGAATTATCACGGCAGCTCTTATTGTTTTTATTCGTTCCCTTTCTGACTTTGGAACTCCTATGTTCATTGGTGGGAATTATAATGTTTTAGCTACGCAAGCATATATGACTGCCATCGGGAGCTACGATTTCCCGAAAGCCTCTGCTATTTCCACGCTTCTTTTAATCCCTGCTTTCATCGTCTTCCTTCTGTACAGAAAAATCCTGGGAAAAGTTCCCATGTTTTCTCCAAAAACAGCAAGCGTAGATGAAGACTTACTTGGATTGCCTTTATGGGTCAACTGTATAGTCTTTATTGGTACATGGGGATTTGTTTTCTTTGAACTTATGAAGTATGGAACTATTTTCTGTGGTGCTTTTACAAAAACCTGGGGAGTGAACTTTTCTTTCACCCTTCAGCATATAAAAATCTTGAAGCTCGCCAAACTCAGCAGCCTTATTCGCAGCATCCAATACTCTGTAATAGCAGCGCTGACAGCAGGCATTATGGGAGTCCTTCTCGCCTGGTTTTTAGGAAGAAAGAATAGGCCTATGGCAAGAGTCATTGATTTCATCGCCGACCTCCCTTTTATTTTACCGGGTCCATTTTTCGGGATTGCCTACCTTCTCGCCTTTAACTGGTTACCAGAGTTTTTTCTAGGAACTGGCTTCCTTGTTATCACGAACTGTATTTACCGCCAGTTGACTCTGGGCATAAAAAGTGGAATTTCTGTGCTCAATCAAATCAACACAGAGCTTGAAGATGCCGTGAAAGACCAGGGTGGAAACGATATTTACGTGTTAAAAGATGTTATTCTGCCTCTCTTAAAATCTACTTTTTTGGTAAGTTTCATTAACACCTTTACTTTTACTATGACTACTATTGGTGGCATTATTTTCTTAATTACCCCTTATACAAAAGTTGCCACCGTCGAAATGTTCGATGCCATACAACAAGGGGATATAGGAGTAGGGTCTGTTATGGCCTCCGTTATTATTATTGTGGTAATGATCATTAACGCTGCTTTCTCTTATGTTTTGCTTCACAAGGGAAAGAATTCGTCTAAAAAAGTGAGGAGAAACCATGTACCTTCAATTGAAGCGACTCGATAAAAAATTTGGGCACCTTTATGCTGTGCACAATTTTTCTATTGATATAGAAGAAGGGGAACTTGTAGCTCTTCTTGGTCCAAGTGGCTGTGGAAAAACCACAACGCTCCGCATGGTGGGAGGGTTTCTTAAGCCAGACAATGGACACATTATTCTCGAAGGGGACGATATTACAGCTCTTCCTCCGGAAAAACGACCAACAGCTACTGTTTTTCAAAGCTATGCTCTTTTCCCTCATATGACAGTACTTGAAAATGTAATATACGGACTTAAGTTTCGAAAAATTCCCCGGGAAAAAGCCTGTACTATGGGAATGGAGATGCTCGAGAAAGTAGGACTCCCTCTCTCCGGCTCAAAAACAATCGGTCAATTAAGCGGAGGAGAGCAGCAACGAGTCGCTCTTGCCAGAGCTCTTGTAACAAGACCTAAAGTTCTTCTTCTTGACGAACCTCTCAGCAATCTTGACGCGAAGCTTCGGGTACGTATGAGGCGCGAAATTTGCCAGATTCAAAGTAGTTTAGGAATTACAACCCTTTACGTTACCCACGATCAGGAAGAGGCCCTAGCTCTCTCCCATAGGATTGTCGTTATGGAAAAAGGACAAATCATACAAATTGGGCCCCCTCAAGACATCTATAGGCGCGCAGAAAACTCCTTCGTCGCCGATTTTATTGGACGAAGCAACATCATAACCCTCAAGGGGGGAGAGAAAGTAGCCATTCACCCAGAAGATCTTTCTTTCTCTTATGAGAAAGGCATCCTTTCAGGATATATTAGCGGGCGCCAGTTTAAAGGTGCCATAACAACCTATTTTGTGGACGTAAGTGGGCAAACCATTGAAGTAGATATTTTAAGCCGGAAAGATCGCCAGAGGAGTGACGGGGAAAAAGTAGAGATTTCTTTCAATAAAGGCAGCGAAATGCCTCTCACAAGAGATTAACCGCGTTCTTCCTCATGCTATTATCTGTAATTCCTTGTGCATTTACCCTTTTGGAAGGTACAATTAAAGAACTATAAGCATAGCATTGTTTTCATCGTAGCTGTGCCAAGCAGGTGATATTCATGGAAACAGTTTTTCCTATGGGCATTGATCTTGGTTCAACTACAGTGAAGGTTGTGGTATGTCATCCCGAGGGGCAGTTGCTTTTTTCTGCTTATGAACGACACAACACAGATCCTTCTGGAACTCTTCTTTCCATTCTTCACTTATGCGCTGAAAAATTAGGAGATATGGCTCTTGACGTCGCTATCACCGGTTCGGCAGGAATGAATATGGCCTCACAGTTTTCCCTCCCCTTTGTGCAGGAAGTAGTGGCAGCAGCTCGCTATATTCGTCGCAGGATGCCGAAAGTGCGAACCATGATAGAACTTGGCGGAGAAGATTCTAAAATGATCTTCTTCGACGATAACCTCAACCCCGATATGAACATGAATGGAGCTTGCGCCGGTGGGACAGGAGCTTTTATCGATCAAATTGCATCGTTGTTAGGTGTTGGTCTCGATTCTCTCAACACTCTCTCTTCCAAAGGGAAAGCTATTTACACTATTGCCTCTCGATGTGGAGTTTTTGCCAAAACAGATATTCAGTCTCTTCTGGCACAACGAGCTAAACCGGAGGATATTGTCGCCTCTGTCTTTAAGTCTATTGCCCTTCATGTTCTCTCCTCACTCTCTCGTGGGAGAGCCATTCGCGGTCAAGTACTCTTTGCCGGCGGCCCCTTTTCCTTCTTCCCCGGCTTGCGCCAGTCTTTCATCTCTTATCTGGGCCTTGATCAAAATCACGACATTGCTGCATATGACCATCCCAGATTATTGCCAGCCCTCGGCACTGCCCTTTTTCATGAAAGCAACGAGAAAAATAGCGTATCTTTGGGCAAACTTATATCTCGTTTATCAGAAAAATCGGGGCATATCCATATCATTAGGACGGATTTACCTCCTCTATTCGAGAGCAAAAAAGAGAGATTCCTTTGGGAAGAACGTCACAGACAATACGCCCTTCCTTCCGTTTCAGTCCAAAAAGCAGAGGGGCCTCTCTTTCTTGGTGTAGATTCTGGTTCCACTACTACAAAACTCGTCCTCATAGACAAAAATCACAAGATGGTTCTTTCCCACTATGAAACAAATAAAGGGGATGTTCTGGGAATTACCCATCGTGCCATGACCAGTTTTAAGAAAACTCTCATGGGAAACCATCGAGAAGACCTCTCTATTGTGGCAGGAGCCAGTACTGGTTACGGGGAAGATTTAATCAGGAAAGCTTTGGACCTTCACCATAGCCTTGTAGAAACTATGGCGCATTTTATCGCGGCTCGCACCCTATGCCCCAACGTCTCTTTTATTCTCGATATCGGTGGACAAGACATGAAGGCCATGAGCATCAAAGACAACCACCTAGAAACTATAAAACTCAATGAAGCCTGTTCTTCTGGGTGTGGAAGCTTTATCCAAACATTTGCCGAGTCTCTGGGGCTTTCTATGGAATCTTTTGCTCAATATGCTTGCGAAGCTGGACACCCTTGCGATCTTGGAACTCGATGTACGGTTTTTATGAACTCAAGCGTGAAGCAGGCTCTTAATGAAGGAAGAGATATTCGAGACATTGCCGCAGGCTTGGCATACTCTGTAATACGAAATTCTCTCCATAAAGTCCTTAAAATACGTGACTATAGCGAACTTGGACCTGTTATTGTCGTTCAAGGAGGGACATTCCAAAATCCTGCAATCCTAAGAGCACTCGAAGTCATTACCAAGCGCCGCGTAGTAAGGCCAGTAGAAGCTGGTCTTATGGGGGCATGGGGAGCAGCTATTTATGTAGCAAAGCAGTGGCAGGAGGAAGCGGTGGAAGGGAAACATAAGGATATTTTCCATATTCTGGAGACATGGGAAGAACCTTCCGCCCAAAATTTCCGCTGTCATGGATGCACCAACAGCTGTACCGTAACAAGCCTTACTTTTTCAAGTGGGCAAAAATTTTATACTGGGAACAGATGCAGAAAGATTTTCAATAATGGACAAAGAGTTACTCGAGGGGATAATTTCTTCAAGACTCGCTACGACACTCTCTTCAACTGTCCCACAGAGCCGACAGGCTCCCCCGCGGGGACCATTGGGATTCCCAGGGCATTAAGCATGTATGAGCTTTATCCTTTCTGGTGCACGTTCTTCAGAGAGTGTGGTTATAAAGTGGTACTTTCTCCCCCTTCCAATGAAAACATCCATGAACGAGGCGTATCGTCCGTTATGGCTGAAAACATCTGCTTCCCGGCAAAACTTGCTCACGGTCATATTGTAGCCCTTACGGAAATGGGAGTAGACCGTATCTTTATGCCTATTATTGTTCATGAGCGGAATGAAATTAGAACAGCAAATAACAGCTATAATTGCCCTGTCGTCTGTAGCTACGCCGATGTAATCAGAAGCGCTCTCGACCCCGAAGGGCAATATCACATCCCCTTGGATAGCCCTGTTTTTTCCTTAAGAAAACTCGTCCTTTTCAATAAACAAGTCCACGAGTATGGGAAGTTCTTGGGAATAAACAGGCATCGTGTGGCAGTTGCTTTTAAAATGGCTCTCCATGCTCAACAACATTACGAAAAAACGGTACGAGAGGAAGCCCAAAAAGCTCTCGATGAAAGCAGAGCTGCGAAACGACATATATTGGCCATAGCCTGTCGCCCTTACCATATGGACCCTCTCATTAATCATGGGATATTTGACCTTATCGCTGATCTCGGGGCTGATGCCATACCGGCTGACCTCCTAACAGCACATTTCCCAGGGCATAGTCTCAGTAACTGCAAGGTCGTCACTCAATGGGCCTATACTAACCGTCTCTATGCTGGTGCCAAGGCTACCGCCAAGGAAGGCCTCGATTTAGTTCACATATCCTCATTTGGATGTGGGGTTGACGCTGTAACAGGAGATGAGCTGGAAGCTATCGTACGAGAAGCAGGATGCAGTTACTCTCTCATAAAAATAGATGAGATCGCTAATCTTGGAGCAGCAAGAATTCGACTCCGCTCCATTCTTGAATTCAATCGACCTTCACCTTCACAAAAACATGAAATTTTCTTCCATGAGGAACAAAAGATTTCACGAAAGAAAATCGTTATGCCTTGGTTTTCTGCTCTCTATTCACCTTTGTTACCTTCTCTTCTACAAGGATTAGGCCTAGAAGCAGAAATTCTTTCTCCGCAAACGCAACAATCCGTAGACATAGGGTTGGAATATGTTCATAACGATATGTGTTATCCAGCTATTGTAGTTATTGGTGACATTCTCAAAGCCTTTATGGAAAAGCAATATACAGCTAAAAACGCCGCTGTTCTTCTCACTCAAACTGGGGGACAGTGTCGAGCAACCAATTATGTGCCACTCGCCCGAAAAGCTTTAGCAAGCGCCGGTTTCCCCGATGTGGAAGTCCCTACTTTCGGTGTAGAAAATTTTGAAACGGCGGGATTTTATGTCTCTAAAAAAGATGCCGCACAGGGCCTACTCTACGGCTTACTCGGAGCTGATCTTTTAGCCTCTCTCTTTCTCTCTACGGCCCCAAGAGAGTTTTCAGGTGGAAGTGCAAAGACCATTTACCTGAAATACCTTCGCCATCTTGGAGATTTCCTTAAAAATAGAGGAACTTTTTCAGAACTTATAGACCTTATGGAAGAAGCAGTCGCTACATTTAATGGGCTTCCCATGAAAGAAGAGGATATTCCGCGAATAGGAATTGTGGGAGAGATATTTGTAAATTATAACGAGTTCGCCCAAGATTTTCTTGTAGATAAACTTATCGCCCATGGGGTTGAACCAGTGCTGCCTCCTCTCTCATCCTTTTTCTTTATGAAGTTCCGAAGCGATGTCTATAACTGGAAGGCGTATCTGTGTGAACCAGGATTACTCGATGTTCTAGGAAATCTCTTTATGGAAACGTTAACAGGTTATTTTGAAAGTAAATTAGAGGCCGTTTTAAAGAATTTCCGTTTCGCACTGCCTCGTCAAACTCTTAAAGCCCTCTCTAAGAAAGTAACTCGCGTCACCAGTCTAGCTAACCAGGCTGGAGAAGGGTGGTTACTCCCCGCAGAAATGATTGATATGTTAGAGAAGGGCATCAATCATATCGTATGCCTTCAGCCTTTTGGATGTCTTGCCAACCATATTACAGGTAAAGGAGTGGAAGGTGTATTGCGTCGGCTCTACCCTGAGCTGGATTTGCTCTGCCTCGACCTCGATCCCGGTACAAGTCGAACAAATAACGACAACCGTTTACAACTTTTAATTATGGCAGCAAAAGATGCTCTCATTCATGGGCAGGAGAAAAAACGGCTCGCTTAACTTTTTCTGTAAAAACGTCCTATCCAGACCTAGAAGGGGCATCCCTTCTAGGTCTAGCGCTGTGGAATAGAGAATTGGCATAACGAATGCGCTATTCTTCCACAAAACCTGCTAATTCCAGAATAGAAGCAAGAAGAATATCTGCACCCTTCTTAATATCTTCAACGTCTGTCTCTTCCTCTGGACAATGACTTCGCCCCCCAATGCTCGGGACAAAGATCATGCCCACATCAGTTATAGACCGAAGCAGTACCGCATCATGAACAGCTCCACTATTTATTTTTTTGTAAGGGGTACCTAGCTCTTTAGCTTTTTTCTCTAAAACTTCGATAACTTGAGGGGAGAGACGTACCGCTTCCAAAGAAGCAAGGGAAGAGATCCTGCTTTCTACATGACATGCTGTTGCAATATCTTGGATGCGCTCTTTCACTTTCTCTACAATCCTATCCATCGTCTTCTCACAAACATCGCGAATATCAATAGAAAAAGTTGCTCTCCCCGGTATAATATTCCATACATTTGGGCTGCACTCTATGTGTCCTACAGTTCCCACTGTAGTATCAGCCCCTTCCTTCCGCACAATTTCTTCTACCGCTAAAATCATACGGGAAGCAGCAAGAAGACTATCTTGCCGCAAGGCCATGGGAGTTCCGCCGGCATGATTCGCCACACCCTGAACATCTACCCTCATCTGCCGAAGACCGTTAATAGCTTCTACAATTCCTATTGGAACACCTGCTGCGTCAAGAGATGGCCCCTGTTCTATATGAAGCTCTAAAAAAGCTTTCACATCTCCAGGACGTAAAACACTGTTAGGCATGGAATCCGGATTATAGCCACACTCTTGAGCCATAGTGTACATAGACATACCCGCTGGGTTTTTCAGTTTTTTCAAGTCTTTCACTGTATATCGGCCAATCATAGCTTTGCTGCCAGCACAGCAAGGCCCAAAATTCGACCCTTCTTCTTCAGAGAAAATAACAACTTCCACCGGATGTATCGGAACAATCCCTTCATCTACCATTGTTCGCACCACTTCAAGAGCCGCGACAACACCGGCCACACCGTCAAATTTTCCGCCCTGTCGCACAGAATCAATGTGAGAACCACTCATCACTATAGGAGCATCAGGGTTCTTTCCTTCATATCGAGCACGAATATTACCTACCCCATCCACTGCAATAGAGAGATTCAGACCTTGAAGCGTTTCAATCAAAAAATCACGAACGTCTTTGTCCTGTTGACTATAGGTAAAACAGGTTCGTCCGGCCTTGTCTTTCCCCAATGAAGCAATGTGTTTTATATCGCGCTGAATACGTACCGGCCTTGTTTCGTAAACGGGAGCACAGGCCACTGATCATTCCTCCTTCGTATATTTATATTTGTTTATATAGTTTGACATTAATATATTATACCGTTAAATCCTGGATAAACCAAAAAAGGGCTAGACCTTCAGAAAAGTACACCCCAAATGTTAGATTTGAAATCTAACATTTGGGGTGCTGAACAAATGGGTAATGACGGCATCTACATGGTCTTACAAGCTGCACCATATCGTCTACGTGCCTTGAGGAAAAAGTTGCTTCTTTTCAATATCCATTTCGCCGAATTACGAGAGCATCTGCAGCTATTGCCCCTTCTCCTTCAGGCATAACGAAAACAGGGTTGATATCGAGCTCTAGTAAATCTTCTTCTATGCATGCCAACTGAGAGACCTTACTCACAATTTTCGCCAACGCCTCCACATCTCTATGGCGCTGTCCCCTCGCTCCTGAGAGGAAACCGTAGCCTTTCAACTTCTTAATCATGCAGAGGGCTTCTTTTTCATCTACCGGGGCATGACGAAGAGATACGTCGCTGAGCACCTCTACATAAATACCGCCTAAACCTACCGCTACAATAGGGCCAAAAACTGGATCCCGCTTTACTCCCACAATACACTCCATGCCGCCTTTTACCATTTCCTGAACGAGAAACCCTTGTATTTCGTGATCTGAAACATGTTTTTTTAAATTTTCTCTCGTCCTTTTCAAAGCATGGCGCATTTCATCAAAAGAGCGAATATCTAATGTGACAATATCAGCTTCCGTTTTATGAAGAATTTCTGCAGACATACCTTTGAGTGCCACGGGAAAACCAAATTCTTCTGCCGCATCAAAAGCCTCCTCCATATCGCGACAAAGCCGTTCCTTTGTTATAGGAATACGATATCTATCCAGTAATCGCTTTGCATCGTACTCTGTCAATTTAGGAGGGAAAGAGCGCAATATAGGATCTCGATACGCTACTTTCGTGATAGGGAAGGGGAGTCGATTCTCCCAATTTCTTAAAGCCTTCAAAGCCCGTGCACACTGTCTGAAACTTTGAAATATAGGGAAACCGGATGTTTTAAGGCGCTCAACAAAGGCTCCTCCATGATCGTTATCAATCATCCATACCGCTGCTTGAGGCTTATTGGTATTCTGGTAGCTCTTAACCAACTCATCTGCCATAAGGGCCCCCGCATCGCCAACAATCATGGAGAGAGCGGTGATCACCATGTCTATATTAGGATCATGAAGAGCCGCATTAAGAACGTGACGGAAATTCTCCGGCTTTTCTGAAATTTGAACGGTCATGTCCACTGGGTTTCTCGAAGCGCCAAATGAGGGAATCGCCTTCTCAATCTCTTGGCGAGCTTGACTTGAAAACTCTGGAACCTTCATTTTTAAATCGCTAAGACAATCAGCCATGACAATACCAGCACCACCGGAAGTCGTGAGAATAGCAGCCCTATCACCAGCAGTGCGGGGAGAAGCGCCAAAAAGCTGTCCAATACCAATAATATCGTCCATGTCTTTTAAAGGAATAACGCCATATTGGGCAAAAATTGCGTTCCAGACAGCATCATCTCCCGTAAGAGCGGCCGTATGGCTTCGTGCAGCTTCCTGAGCAGAGGGGGAACGCCCCGCCTTTAAGACGGCTACGGCAATATCTCGTTCTCTCGCTTCTCGAACCAGTTCCAAAAAGCGTTCCCCGTTTTCAATGCCTTCGAGATACATCATGAGAAGGCGAACTTCCGGATCGGTAATAACATATCCGGCACACTCTACAGCGTCAATATCAGCTTGATTCCCTGTCGTCACTACGTATCGATATCGAACGCCATGATCAAGCCCCACTCCAAAGGAAGAGAAACCAAAAGCTCCGCTTTGAGAAACAAAGGCCACGTGTCCAGGCGCTGGGGGTTCTGCATTGTAAAGAGCTCCTGAAAAAGTGAGGGGAATTCCTTCAGAGAGGTTCAGAAGCCCTTGACAGTTAGGCCCAAGAATGCGGATACTTCCTTTACGAGCGACATCCATCATTTCTTTTTGGAGCGATCCGTCGCCAGCTTCAGCGAAACCAGAAGAATAAATAATCACATGATGAATATCTTTTTCAATGCATGTTCGCAAAATAGATGGGACAAGATGGGCCTTAACACTAATAAGAGCCACATCAGCTGAAGTAGGGATATGAGCTAAATCTTTATAGCAGGGGAGGCCTCCCACTATATTGTACTTGGGGTTAACAGGGTAGATAGTCCCATCATATCCAAAATGTTGTAACGCTTTAACCGTACGTCCAGTAAGGCTATCAAGATTGGCAGACGCACCCACAATAGCAATGCTACGTGGAGCAAAAAGAGGAGAAAGGGGATGGTTCTGACAATTCATTATGCGATGGCCTCCTTTTCACTACTACACCATAAAGGTTCTAAAAGCCTCAAAGAACGGAGGCAGGCTCGGCAATATAAAAGATAGATCTTTATTGTCTCGCTTGAAGACTCTGAAGCAACAGCGCTCATCCAATCTCGAGCAGCATTGATAAGATTGAGGTGAGCTTCAACAAAGAGAGCCTTTTCTCTGCCCTTGAGTTGGATGTCTTCTTCGTGAGGAACAGAAATAGCCTCAATATCTTTCCGCAATGTGTTAATGAGTAAGCGCGTATTCTCAAGAAAATCTGCGGAAATTACAATATTTCCGTCCCTGTTCAAAGATCCGTTCACATAGGAAATGTATCGATCTATGGAAGAAAGGATGGTGCTGCGTGTATCTTCTTCTGGAAGGGACGCGTCATTTGCTTCCAGCGCATTTACCGTCTGCTCAAGCAAAGTAAACCCACTTGGATTTACGGAGTTCTGGAACAAATCCACGTGCTCTCGCTTCATAACTCTCATCCTCCTATAATAGAAAATGGCCGTCCCCCGAGGACGGCCATCAAAGGCTAAGAGCTTAAAAGCGAAATTGCCCCTTTATTTCAAGAGAGGCTTTTCCACAAGCCTTCCCGAATCCTCGCGGGAACTTGCATCTCTTCATCAGGCCGGTCTCCTGGCTTGCTCTCACTCTTTGGGCCCCCTTCCCAGAAAAGAACTCTTTCCAGTGGCATGTGGTCCCATCGTCAAGCACACAGTGGCGGGTCCGCGCCGGCTTTTCACCGGACTTCCCGTACACCTGCTGAAGTTTTATTGTATTTATTACTTTACACTCTATTCGACAAAAAAGTCAATACAATTTATTTTTTAAAAGCATTTTCTCTTTTTTCATAAAAAATTATTCCTTATTAATAATATTTTTGAGATAAAAAAGATAAAAACAATGAGACCTCAATACTCTTCACATTCATGTAAATAAAGGAGTCAGGCAGAAAAGGAGAGCCTAAAAAATATTCTATTTATTTTTCCCTTCTTTTCCTTTACAATACCACCATGTTTCCTATAAGGAGGTAAAGAAGATGGACTGGGGTATGGTTCCTGGAGAAACTGTGGTCATTAAGTCGAAGGACATTACGCTCCGTGACATAGTGCAGGCTATAGTAGATGGTGCTGATACAGTTCCTGCAGTAAAAGAAACTTTTGGTCTCACCGATGCTGATGAAGGGGTGAACGACCTGGAAGACATTCTAGATGTGTTCGTACCTGCTATCGACGCTCTCCGTAACGGCGGGTGCAGTGGATGCGGTGGAGGCTGTTCAGGCTGTCACGGTCATTGCTAGTGTAGAAAATACAGAGACCGCCTAAAAAGGCGGTCTCTTCTAACTTTTAAGTGGGCAGAGCCCTTTTAGAAGGGGGCTTTGTCCATGTGTTCTTTTGACTCTTGTATCGGGATCTTTTAGGAACGAATCCGCATGGAATTCAAAATAACAGAGATGGAACTAAACGCCATGGCTGTTTCAGCAATTGCAGGGTGGAGCAGGGCCCCCATGGCTAACGGAATAGCAATGATATTATAGGCAAAAGCCCAAAAAAGATTTTGACGAATAACCGTAAAAGTTTGCCTTGAGATATGAATGGCATCAACAATAGCAGAAACTCCACCTTTCACTACTACCATATCTGCGCTGTCAATGGCAAGATCAGTGCCAGAGCCAATAGCTACGCCAATGTCTGCGCCTTTTAATGCTGCCGCATCATTCATCCCATCTCCAACCATAAGAACTTTTCGTCCCATAGTTTGATATCTTCTCAATATATCCAATTTTTCTCCCGGTCGAACTCCGGCATAAACTTCATTAATTCCTACTTGCTTGGCAACCGCCTGCGCAGTCCTTTCATTATCTCCTGTCACCATTACAGGAACGATGCCAAGCTCCTTCAGATGAGATACTGCCCGAACCCCATCCTCCCGAAGAGAATCTTCTATCGCAAGAAACCCCACAACTACGCCACCCTTTTGAACCTCTACTACTGTACGCCCCAACAGAAGCTGTTCATTGTACCTTGAAGGATCCTGAGGTTTCCCAATAAAGTATTCCTCTCCTCGTATGGTTCCTTTAACTCCCTCTCCCATAATCTCCTCCACGGAATTAGGTTCTATGTCTGTTCTTTTCACTGCCGCTACAGCTTTTGCCAAGGGATGGAGAGAATGTCGTTCTAGTGCCGCAACAGCTTCTAAATCCTCTTCTGAGACCTGGATATCTACAACAGAAGGATGCCCTTGGGTGAGAGTCCCTGTTTTATCCATGAGCACAATCCCAACTTCTTTTGCCGTTTGGATAGCTTCGGCATTTCGAATAATAAGTCCCTTCCTTGAAGCCGCGCCAGTCCCCGTAATAAGAGCCATAGGAGTGGCAAGCCCCAAGGCGCAGGGACAAGCAATGACAATGGTGGATATGAAGCCAAAAATGGCAAGAGAGAGGGGATCTCTGACAGTTGTAACCCATGGGAGGTAGCGAGCAGCGGTATCAAGAAAAAAGCCGAACCGATCCACTCCAAAATACCAGAAAAAAGCACTTATAAGGGCAAGAGTTGCTACGGCAGGAACAAAATAATTCGTTACACGATCGGCAAAGGCCTGTATGGGAATTTTCGCCCCTTGGGCTTCCTGAATAAGAGAGATCATCTGTGAAAGAAAGCTATCCTCTCCAACGTGTGTCGCCTGAACTTTTAAGGGACCTGTAAGGTTCAGAGAACCTCCCGTTACTCCGTCACCTTGTTTTTTCTGCACAGGTAAGGATTCCCCAGTAATCATAGATTCATCTACTGATGTGATTCCATCTGTAATACGCCCATCTGCAGGAATTCTTTCTCCTGGGCGAACAACGAGGGTAAAGCCTTCTTTTACTGCTTCAATAGGAATAGCTATTTCCTTGCCGTTTTCGTCAAGAACTCGTGCTTCTCGAGCTTGAATTTCCAATAAGGCCTTTATCTCCTTGGAAGCCCGGTCTCTTAAGTGAGACTCAATAAAACGGCCAGTTACATGTAAAGCAATAATCATTGCTCCAATAGACCCAAAAGAGGTTACATGCACACCGCTCAAAGAGAGAAAAGAAGTAGCCCATGCTGCGAGAGCACCTAAAGAAACAAGAACATCCATATTCGCATGGAAATGTGTAAGAGCAATCCAAGCCCCTTTCATAGAAGAGCGCCCCGCCCCAAAAAGGACAATAGCACCGCCCAGAATTTCTATAAATGGGAACCACGACATATGAAAACCTGCCATATGAGCAAACATGAAGGCCATTAGAGGGGCAGTAATAATCCAGCTGAGGGTTAAATTTTTACGCGCGATTTGGTAACGACGACGATCCAGATCTTCCGGTGCTTCGTAGGAGACATTATATCCAGCGCTACGAACTGCTTCTTCTAAAATTTCCATGGGAACGTCCTTCTCAAGAACAACAAATGCCGTCTCTGTGGCAAGATTCACTCCGGCAAAAATGACACCATCCACTTTTTTTAGAGATCGTTCAACCATTCTGGCACAGGTTGCGCATGTCATACCTGTTACAGAAAAAGAAACTTTTTTAGCGCTTTCCCCATTTCCCATTATTTCCTTCACTCCTTTTTCTCTCTATAAAAAGACTATCAAAAAGATAGGATTTATAAATATCATATCATAATACCCTATATATGTATGTAAAAAGAGCCGACCTCTCTCTGTCTCAGAAAGAAATCGGCCCTTGCCAAGGTACTTTATTATATATCTACCAATCTACACTCGTCCTCTTATTTTCCAACAGGAACAAGACCTATCCGATAGTCTCGACACTCTTCTCCCTGTCGACAAAGAGCGCTCATATGTTCCAAGCTTTTTACCAATGTCTGGCTTATCTTTAACGCCTGAGCGCATACATTCTTAGCATCTTGGCTTTTTCCTGCTTCCATAGCGTCAAAAACGCTGTGACCGAGACGATGCAGCTCTTCATGGCATTTCATAAGATCGTTCCACTGGTGTTCATCAATAACTTCTGGTTTCTCCATAAAGGAAAGGAATATCCCAAATTGACATCGAGTAGGATCTGTTTCCACATCCCATTTCCCTCCGTCTATATACTCCTTAAGGTGAGAGATCCATCCTTTGTGTGCTTGAATAGCCCCATCGGCAATTTCGGCAAAATCACATCGTTCTATTACTTGGACACGAGCCATATTTTTTAAAAGGGTATAGGCTTGACTTGAGCCTTCCTGAGTAAAAGCAAGGAGTTCTGCCACCGATTCCGTGAAAGAATCTACATTCCTCCCTAAAAGCTGAAATTCATTCTTCATGCAACCAGTGAGTTTGGTAACAGTCTCTGCAGAAGTCGCCAACTCTTGCGATGAAGCAGAAAGCTCCTGCGCGCTTGATGCTACCTGATGAGTGGATTCAGTGACACTTGTAATATCGCTCAAAATATCTCCCACTCCTTGTAGAGCATCAGAAACATGAACTACAGTTTGTTCTACTCGCTCTACAATAGCAGAAGCGTCGTTAGAAGCTCCCTGAACTTCGGAAACTAGCTCTTCCAGATTATCCCCTATATCTCGAGCCGCCTTGCGACTTTCCTCTGCCAGCTTACGAACTTCTTCAGCCACTACGGCAAAACCTCGTCCTGCCTCTCCAGCTCTAGCCGCTTCTATGGAAGCATTTAAGGCCAAAAGGTTTGTCTGATCTGAAATACCTGTCAAAACTTGAACCACAGATTGGATTAAAGCCACTTTTTCAGAGAGAGAGGCCGATCGTTGAGCCACTCCTAAGACATCTTTGCCAAGCTCTCGAATAGAACTTTCTGCATCGCCGAGCTTCTTTTGCCCATCGCCAGCCCGATCAGAAACACGGGTTACCACCTCATTCAGATTCTCCGCTAGATGGGCAAGGGATTGAGCCGTTGTTGAAATCTCTTCTGAACTAGCGTATTGGGCCTGCATAGCATCTGTAACTTGATTCCCAGCTTGCACTCCCTCGTTTACTTCTCGAGCCATCTCTTCAAAAGCACGAGAAAAAGAACCTAGCTTTCTTTCAAGCCGAAAAAAAACAAAAGTGAAAGAATGTAATTTTTGTATTATTTCTAAAAAAATCTTTCGGAATGTCGTTATGAAATCTGTAAGCATACGTCCCAACTGCCCCATCAAAGAAGATTTCTTCGTAATAGAATCTGGCGCGGAATTTCGCAAATCCACTGTTTCCCCCGAATTAACAGAATGAAACCACGCAAGAATCTTTGCTGCAGGAACAGCAAAAACATAACGGTCCTTCAAAAGACAAACACAAGCTAAAAGCAGAGCCCATACAAGAAGGACTATATCTCGACCAGGTCCTCCATACCATTTGTAAAGAACGGGTCCCCATAGAAAAACAAAAGCTGCAACGCAATAAAAAAAAGAACGATTATGTACCATATAAAAACGAAGCTCCCTTTCTATACTTTCTATTTCTCTTTTATGCCACAGAAGCAGAGTATCCTGCCTCTTCAAGAGTTTCCAAAACAAAAGCAACGTTATCGGTCTCGATAACGACAGATTTATTTTCCAATATCACCTCAAAGTTTCTAAAACCCTTTTCTTCAAGAGCTTTTGTAATTCTTTTTACACAATGTCCACAAGCCATATCTGGAATGTTCAGTACATATTTCTTCATGAAAATCACTCTCCTCCTCTCTTTATTTTGCATTCACAATGATATAGTTCTCAAACTAGTATCTTTTATAGTCTAAATACCCTTCTCTGTAAAGTTTTTGTCATGAAAAATTCTTAAAATGAATACTATATTGAGTACAAATCTCAACTTTATGGAGAACCCGCTACTGCAATTGGGGGAATACCAGATAGGAAATGAGTTTATGCCATATACAATTGCAAATTTTCGTCCTTTTGGCGTAGAATAAGGGCAATTAAAGGGGTGAGATTTATTTTGTTGTTCTTTTGTTCTTTTGTTCTTTTGTTCTTTTTTCCTTCCTTCCACCCTTCTTTATATGGTCTCACTCTTCAAGCTGTTTTTCACGGCGCCACTTTTTTACTCACTAAAGAGGGAGGTATATAAATGAACCTGATCCACTTTATTGACCCTGAGTTGGGAGCTGCTATTGAAGGGGAAAAACAGCGCCAAAATTTGACCATTGAACTCATCGCATCAGAAAACTTTGTTCCAGAAGTTATTCTTGAAGCCCAGGGATCTCTCCTCACGAACAAATACGCTGAAGGATACCCTGGGAGGCGATACCATGGTGGTTGCGAGTTTATTGACATTGTCGAAAATCTTGCCATCGAAAGGGCTAAAAAACTTTTTGGCGCTGATCATGCCAATGTTCAGCCCCATTCTGGCGTTAATGCTAACCTCGCGGTTTTTATGGCTATTTTAGAGCCTGGAGACGCTATCCTTGGGATGGACCTCCGCCATGGAGGACACCTTTCTCATGGAACACCCGTCAATATTTCGGGGAAATTTTTTAAAGCTCATTCTTATGGAGTAAAAAAAGAAACTGGCCTTATAGATTATGAGCACGTGGAAGAAATGGCCCACACCCTTCATCCTAAGCTCATTATTGCCGGCGGCAGCGCCTACTCGAGATATATCGATTTTGAACGGTTCGCTCGTATAGCTCACGAAGTTGGCGCTTATTTTATGGTGGACATGGCCCACATTGCAGGGCTGGTTGCTGCAGGCGTCCATCCTAGCCCTGTTCCACACGCTGATTTTGTAACTTTTACCACTACTAAAACTCTTCGAGGAGCACGGGGAGGAAACATCCTTTGCCGAAAGGAATATGCTGACCGTATCGATAAAGCTATCTTCCCTGGGATCCAGGGTGGCCCCATTCCTCAAATAATGGCGGCAAAAGCTCTTACTTTTAAGCTCGCCATGACAGAGGAGTTCAAATTATATTCCCGCCAAATTTTAAAAAATGCCCAAAAGATGGCCGAAATACTTCAGCTTCACGGTTATACCATCGTCTCAGGGGGAACGAACAATCATCTCATGCTTGTGGATCTGCGCAATAAACGTATAACAGGTCGGGAGGCTGAAAAGAAACTGGAAAAAGCTGGCATTACAGTAAACATGAACCTCATTCCCTTCGACCCAGAAAAAGCCACCGTAACAAGTGGCATTCGAATTGGATTGGCCGGAGTAACGAGCCGCGGGTTCCGGGAAGAAGAAACAGAAGCTGTGGCACAGCTCATAATAAAAATTCTAGAAAACTCCCAGCCCCAAAAGATCCAGGAATTCAGAGAAGAGGTAGAAACTCTCTGTGTAGCTCATCCAGTATATATGTCTCGCACGGAGCTTGCCATAAAACGCAACAACTGAGAAGGAGAATGGGGAGCTTTTCTATTCACCGACTGGAGTGAACATTTCGTCATAGGCAAACGGAGGAGGGAGAAATATGTCCCTTGAACTCAATCTTGCCACTATATTAATATTTTTTGCCCGATGTACTGATGTTTCTCTGGCTACAATGCGTATGCTTCTTCTTGTCAAAGGCCAGCGCTTCAAGGCATCGGCCATTGGTTTCGTCGAAATATCTCTCTACCTCATGAGTTTAAAATATGTTCTCGACGCGGGTTTAAACAGTCCTTTAAGCTTTATCGCCTATGCTCTTGGTTTCTCTACGGGAAATTTCCTAGGCTCTTTATTGGAAGAAAAGCTTTTAAAAGGACATACTATCGTAGAAATTATTCTAAACGATACCGAAGAAAGTCGTCATCTTGCGGAAAGGCTTAGAGATGAAGGCTTTGGAACCACTATTGTTGAAGGAGAAGGGAAAGACGGCCCCCGGCTGATTCTTAAGGTCATCTGCGACAGGAATGATCGTCAAAAGGTAATGCAAATAGGGAGTCAGGCCGGAGGCTTTGTCTTTATGGTCGATATTCGAAGCATATGGGGCGGATATTTTAATAAGAAAAAATAGCCACGCCCTCTCGATCTGCTACATATTCCTGCTACGGTGATGCTCCTATTGCAACTAAGAGAACTCGCTATGCACCTGTCATAATAGCTACAATAATATCCCCGATTGTATAAAGATCTCGCTCGGAAATATATTCTTTTGTGGTGTGGACATTCTGAGCTCCAGTTCCGAGGTTCACTGCCGGCAAACCCTTTTCGTTAAAGATATTAGCGTCGCTTCCCCCTCCAGTGGAGATAAGCACTGGAAGCAACCCACTTCTCCTAACGGCAGAGGTCGCCCACTGTACCACTGGGGAGGTCTCTTTTAGAGAAAAACCTGTATAGGATTTTTGAACTTTCGTCTGGACGGAAGCCCCACGTTTTGCTACCCTTGCCTCCATAGCATCTACCATGCTCTTTACAAGGTCTTCCAGCTTTTTTTCACAGAAAGAACGGGCTTCTCCTTCTACATAAACGCTATCGCAAACAATATTTGTGGCTGTACCCCCACGAATAATACCCACATTCGAGGTTGTCTCATGATCTATTCTGCCAATATTCATGGCAGCAATCCCTTCAGCTGCTGCTACAATAGCATTCACACCTTTTTCAGGGGCAATTCCTGCATGAGCCGCTTTTCCGGCAACAATCCACGAGAGGTTCACATGAGAAGGCGCCTGTACTACGATATGGCCTGGATCGGAAGAGCTATCTACAATAAAAGCCATAGAAGCTTGTAAATCTTCGCTTGTTAGACGCTTGGCCCCGACAAGCCCTTCTTCCTCTGACACGGTAAAAATCACTTCGATACCAGGGTGGGGCAATCTCTTTTCTATAACCGTTTCGAGGGCCTCGAGAATGGAAGCAATCCCCACTCGATCATCAGCTCCAAGAATAGTATTCCCGGAAGAATAAATCGCCCCGTCTCGCAATACAGGTTTTACAGGGTTCTCTAAAGGGACCGTGTCCATATGAGCAGCTATAGCAATCCACCCACTCCGTCCAGGGGTAGGAGAAAGAGTCGCAATAACATTACCACTACTGTCTTCTCCGTTCTTTTTTACCGAAAGCCCAAGCCTATGAAGACGGGGAGACAAATGTTGAGCAACAGCTTCTTCCCTACCTGATTCTGCTTTTATTTGCACAAGCTCCAAAAAAGTACGAAGCATGCGGGCATTATTTATCATTCCACAGCCCCCTAAATTAATTTGCTCCTATTATGCGTTTTTTTTCACAGAACGCAAGGATCACGAGACTTTTCAGAATAGTCTGTCCATTCCAAGCGCTATGGTAACGTCTCTTGAGAGTGCCCGACAAGAGCTTTAAGGTAATTCTCCAGAGTTCTGTCTATTTCCATGTTGAGATCATACATAAGAGACAAGGCTTCATTTCGAACAGATGCGCAAAACTCTTCATCCGAAAGTAAAGCAAGATTTGTTATGGCCGTAAGACACGATGACACCACAGTCCCTCTAATTAAAGCAAGGCCTGTTATGGCGTCGTTCACCGCAACTCTACATCCCAAAGCTGCCACATCTCGTAGCAAAGGGACAACTTCACGACAACATCGCAAGACCTCCAGAGGCACCACTACCGCTTTTTTCATGGTCTGCTCTCGAAAATGATCTCGAATATCCTCCTCTTCCGGAGTTTCTGTGGGAAGATGGCCTGTCTCGAGAAAAGAAGCATAGGCTTGAACGTCCTCTTCCATAAGGTAAAGGAATCGTTCGGCAAAGACCGTTGTTTTGTCTCGAATATGTTCCATATCAGGCCACACATGGTTATACCCCTCTTTCGAGCGAGTAAGGCGGGCCACCAAACCTCCCAGCGCTGATGCCAGAGCACCACACAGAGCAGCAACACTGCCTCCTCCCGGTGATGGGGTACCAGCAGAGAGCTGATCCACAAAACTTGCTACCGTCATATGTTGAAGCCTCATACTTCTTCACCTCCTTTTACCATCTTACACCATAATTTTCTCCGAAACGTCAGTCCAATACCCCCACAGCTTCTTCAACTGCATGAAGCACTTCGCTGCGATCCATAAGCTCGATAACTCTCCGAATAAGGGGGTGAATATAGTCGTCATGCTTCAAGAAGGGGACTGCGCTCCGAATAGAATCATAAGCGGCTCTCGTTCCTTTCCCCGGTTCCAACAAAATGCTGAAGTCCAAAGCTTGAGCAGCAGTAAGAAGTTCTATAGCTAAGACCTTGCGGGTATTATTCAAGATCATTCGACCTTTTCTTGCCCCATACGTTCCCATAGAAACATGGTCCTCCTGATTGGCAGAGGTAGGTATGGAATCCACAGAGGAAGGATGCGCAAGGACCTTGTTTTCAGAGACTACAGATGCTGCTGCGTATTGGGGAATCATAAAACCACTGTTAAGGCCACTTTCATTGATAAGGAAGGGAGGTAGCCCTGAAAGAGACCCATCTACAAGACGGGCAACTCGACGTTCTGAAATATTAGCCAATTCGGCCATGGCGATGCCGAAGAAATCCATAGCTAATGCTATTGGTTGCCCATGAAAGTTCCCCCCACTAATTGCTTCTCTGTCGTCTACAAATATAAGAGGGTTATCTGTTACAGCGTTGATTTCTACAGCAACCTTATCTCGAACATAGTCGAGAGCATCTCTACTTGCTCCATGAACTTGAGGAACACATCTGAGAGAGTAGGCATCTTGGACCCTGTTCTTCTTAAATTTCTCTATAATTTGGCTTCCTGAAACTATTCGGCGTACATTTGAAGCGACAGTCAGCTGACCATGGTATGGACGAAGAGCGTGGGTCCTTTCATCAAAAGCATAAGGAACGCCATGAAGGGCCTCAAGAGAGACACATGCCGCAATATCCGCTATTTTAGCCGTATTGTACCCATCATATACAGCAAGAGCAGCAATAGCTGTCATGACAGTTGTTCCATTATTAAGAGCAAGTCCTTCCTTCGCTTCTAGGGAGAGAGGTGTCATGCCAAGTTTACGAAGAACTCGTCGAACAGGCTGACGGCGCCCCTGATGAAAAACTTCCCCCAAGCCTAAGAGGGTTATAGCGAGATGTGAAAGAGGGCACAAATCACCGCTGGATCCAACAGATCCTTGAGAAGGTATAACAGGATGAATTCCACTATTTAGATAATCAGTAAGGCGTTGTAAAGTGCTCACTCGAATGCCAGAGTGCCCACGAATCAACGTGTTAATCCGAAGAAGCATAATGGCCCGAACTGTCTCTTCGTCAAAGGGTTCTCCTATGCCACAAGCGTGACTTTTCAGAAGGTTTTCTTGAAGTTGACGACGATCTTTTCTCGAAATAGGAACAGTGGCCAAGTCGCCAAAACCGGTATTGATCCCATAGATAACGTCGTTTCCTGAAGCCCATTCAGCAACAAGAGCAGAAGCTTTTTCAACCGCCTCAAGAGCCCCTTCGTCTAATTCCACTTTGGCATTATACCTTGCAACTCGTACGACATCTTCAATAGTAAGAGAGCAACCGTCGAGTTTTACGACGCCATTATGCATTAAGAGCCACCTCCTGGTATAATCGTAATATTTTAATTTAGTGTATACCTAAAAGCACACTTCTGGCAATCACTTTTCCCAGGAAGGACGAAAAAAATTCACAATTCTTTCTTTTTAGAATAAAAGCCAGGAGTCCTTATTTCTCCTGGCTTTCTTGTAAAAATGTTTACGCTCGGTAATTCTAAAAGTATTCGTTACCCCAGAATGGCTTTTAAATCTTCTTCCGGCGTCGTAATGGGCATGAGATTCAACTTTTCATGAAGGATATCGAAGGCAGGCTTTTTCACAAAAGCTGGTAGACTTGGACCAAGTCGCATATCTCGAATACCGAGATAGAGCAGGGAAAGGAGAATACAAACAGCTTTCTGTTCATACCACGAAAGTATCATGGAAAGGGGAAGGCTATTTACGTCTGTCTTAAAGGCATCAGCGAGAGCCATCGCCACTCGTACTGCCGAATAGGCATCGTTGCATTGCCCCATATCGAGAAGACGAGGGATCCCTTCGATTTCACCGAAATCCAGCTTGTTGAAACGATATTTGCCACAAGCAAGAGTTAGAATTATCGTATCTTTAGGTGTCATCGTAGCAAAATCAGTATAGTAACTCCGTCCAGGCTTCGCCCCATCGCATCCACCAATAAGGAAGAAATGGCGTATTTTACCTGCTTTCACAAGGTCTATAACTTTATTAGCAACAGAAAGAACTGTATTTCTAGCAAATCCTATGGAAATTCGATGTTCTGGTGAATCCTCAAGAAATCCAGGGGCATCAAGGGCTGCTTCAATGACAGGGGTAAAATCTTTTTCAGGACCAATATGTTTTACCCCAGGCCAAGCAACAAGCCCTGTAGTAAAAATCCTATTTTTGTACGAGTCCTTGGGCTTCTGTATACAATTTGTGGTCATAAGAATAGCACCGGGGAAACGATCAAATTCTTCCCGTTGATCTTGCCAGGCCCCACCATAATTCCCCACGAGGTGTTTATATTTTTTCAGCTTTGGATAGGCAAGACATGGTAACATTTCGCCGTGCGTATAGATATTGATATCCTTCCCTTCCGTCTGCTGAAGAAGAAGGTCTAAGTCTCGCAAATCATGACCTGATACTACTATAGATTTGCCTTTAAGCGGGGTTACTCGAACAGCGGTAGGCTCTGGATGGCCGTAGGTAGACGTATTTGCCTTGTCGAGAAGTTCCATAACGGAAATATTCCATTTCCCTGCCTCAAGAGCTTTCCCTACCAATTCATCTACGGTAAAAGTTTCACCACTGAGATAGCTCAAAAATTCATGGAAAAAACCGTAAATTGCCGGATCTTCCATTCCAAGAACATGAGCATGATCAGTATAGGCTGCACTTCCCTTCAGACCGAATAATATTAAGTCCCGAAGGCCCTGTATAACCTCCCCATATTTTGCGCTCCACGCTTCAGGGGTAACAGTAGCGCCATCTCTGATCATATCGTCTCTGTTTTGAGGCAGTACATAACGTGCTGGCCCAACAAGTATTTCTGGGATCTTCCCCGCAGTAGAACAGGCAACCTCATAGAGATGACGGGCTCTGTCTTTCATTGCCGCAGCCCGACGAAGCATGCTCTCCATCCGTTCTTCATCGAAGTTTACATTCGTAATTGTTGTAAAAAGAGCTTCTACAACAAAAACGTCCAATTCATGGTCACTAGAGCCGAGAAGCCTCGATCTGTGAGCATACATTGAAATTCCCTTTGTAATATGGATCAACAAATCCTGAAGATCGGCAACTTCCGGCGATTTGCCACATACTCCAAAAGCAGTACAACCCGTCCCTTTCGCAGTCTGTTCACATTGATAACAGTACATTTCTTCGTTCCCCTCCTTTTCTTCTCTCATCGACTCTATTAAGAAAATATATATTTTATAGACTCGCGATTTAAAATATCTCCGCGTATGCCTATCTTTACTACGTTCAAAGTAAGATTTACTTTTGCTTTCTCAATAGCGTTTCCCATAAGATGAATCAGGCCACTGCAACACGGAACTTCCATATGTACAACCGTAATGGTAGGGGGGGTATTCTCAGTAATAATTTGGCTCATTTTCTCGGCATACTCTTGAGCATCATCGAGCTTAGGGCATCCTATAAGACACACCGTGTCCTCTTTTTCAAGAAAATGTCTGTGGAAGTCAGCAAAGGCATAGGCTGTACAATCTGCTGCTACTACAAGATTCGCATTTTGAAGATATGAAGCATGAGCAGGTATAAGACGAATTTGAACTGGCCAGTTTCCGAGGCGAGACGATATGGGTTCTTTTTCTATTGTGTTTCTTATTTTACTTGAAGAAGAAACGTTTCTCAAATCTCTTGCCATAGATCCTGGGCAGCCACAAGAAAGAAGAGACGTATTATCTTTTACTCTAGATGCCAAATGAAGTTTCACCGCTTCCTCATCATAAGGAGCCGCTTCCCTTTCTTCAAAAGTAATGGCTCCTTGTGGACACTCTCCAATACAGTCTCCAAGACCATCGCAATACGATTCACTTACCAAACGGGCCTTTCCATTCACTATTTGAATGGCTCCTTCGTGACAAGCATGGGCACATATTCCACACCCATTACACTTTTCTTCATCAATTTTGATAATTTTCCGTTTCATACCCTCTCTCCTCTCTTCTTCCACTTCTCATAAAATCAGCTAAATTTTTTTCTTTCAAATACTCTATGAACGCTCGTGTCATCTTTTGTAACTCCCCTCCAAAAAGGCAGGAAGCAAAAGGACATTCCTCCGCTTTTAAAAGGCAGTATTCTCCAGAAGGTTCCCCTTCGATCTCCACATAAATCTGAAAAAGCGAAATACTATCAGCTGAACGAGCAAGTTGGAATCCACCTCCCGGACCACGAGATGACACAACAAGCCCTGCTCTGACAAGACGTTGAAAAACCTTGGCAAGATGTGTTTCTGAAACGCCTATTCTTTCCGCTATTTCTCTTGCACTCATACGTTCCCCTGAAATCGCCAAAAGCCCCATACCGTGGAAAGCCAAAGAAGCAGCTTCTGAAATGGCAATAATAGTATTCATAAAATAACCCCCAATAATCAATTCAAGAATTATAGTACTTAAATTCTTTATCTTGTCAAGGCCTCTTTGACAGCTATCAATTTCGAGATTAAACTTTTAAACGATATCGTTCTTTGACTTGCGAAAATGTTGGAGCCATCTTGCTTGCCAAGAGAAAGAGTAGGTGCCCCTTATGTCCATACGCGTCAAAACCTGCTTAATAATATTGTTGGCTTTCATCGCCAGCACTCTCGTCGCCTTCTTTATAGCTGACCATGTGGTATTACAGAAATTTATTGGATTGGAAGAAGCTTCATTTGAAGAAGATAACAAAAAAATCTTACAGTCCCTTAATGCTCTTCGCACGAGACTAGAAAGTATTGCAGGAGACTGGGCTCCGTGGGATGCTACGTATAATTTTCTTCAGGGAAATAACACTTCTTTTATAAAAAATAATCTTATGAATGAAACTTTCGAAAACCTCCACCTCAACATTTTTTTGTTATTCGATAGAGAGGGAAAGCTTGCTTATGGTACTCTTTTTGACCTAAAAAAAGTTCAGGAAACACCTCTTCGCGATGACCACGTTCAAGAGATTCAACATATGCTTTCTACTCTTGACGTAGGAAAAGAGTGGAAAGCAACAGGGTTCCTCAGTATAGAAGAACACATGATCTTAGCCGTAGCACCCGTGCTTAAAAGTGATTATTCCGGTCCCCCCATGGGGACACTTGTTATAGGTGAATTTTTTGGAGAAGAACAGCTTCAAAACATCGGATCGCTGCTTGGTCTTTTCCTCCGCATCGAACCTATTGATAAAAAGATGTCTTCTTCTCATAGAAATTGGGAAACAGTGCTTTTAGGAAAAACAAACGCCCGTGTTGAGGGTAAAATATTAATTCCTGACATTACGGGAGCCCCTCTTTTCTGTTTAACGGCCTCAAAACCTAGACTTCTCTTTCAATCTGGGAAAATGACCGTACGCATTATTCTTCTCTGGTTCACTATAGCGCAAGGAGCTATCGCTATGCTTCTCCTGTTACTTTTTCACACTACAATTTTATTTCGGTTGCAATCTATGGCAAAACAGATCCAGAACATATCTGAAACTGCTGACCTCCACCTTCGATTGGATGATCAAGGGGAAGACGAGATTGGTTTTTTCTCTCAAAACATCAACTCGATGCTCGAAAACATTCATAAACTTATAGATAAAGCTCCTGACCTATTTTTTCTTTGCAACTATGAAGGGAATATCGTTCTCGCTAATGAACTGGCTCATCATACCCTTGGCTATGAAAGCAATATGCTCGTAAATCAACCTCTATCCTCATTCATGAGAATAGCTCATTTCCCTCTCCTCGCTCCGAGAGAGACAATTTTAACGAAAAGAAATGGAGGGAAACTGCCAGTAGAGATGTATGTTCAAAAACTTACACTTGGCAATAACCACTTAATCCTCGCCATTGCAAGAGATATTTCGAAGAGAAAAAATCTACAGAACAAGCTGTACCATATGGCGTACCGAGATTCCTTAACAGGGCTTCCCAATCGGGCCAGTTTTATGGAAAAACTTTATCGCATGATTGAAGGCAATAAACGAGGGGAAAAAATCCCTTTTCTTTTCGTTATGTTGGATGTAGATAACTTTAAATCAGTTAACGACACTTTTGGGCACTTAAATGGTGACAGGGTTCTGCGGGAAGTGGGAAAAAGAGTTTCAAAACTTCTACGAAGCCAAGACATTCTAGCCCGATTGGGAGGTGATGAATTTGCCTTACTTCTTCCTGGAAGAAGCTGGGAGGAAGGCATTGCTTTCGGTAACGCGGTAAAAAATAGTATGGAACCACCTTTTAAAGCAGGGAAAACAACGATTCACCTATCGTGCAGCATAGGTATTGTTGCCCACTCTTTTCAATATCATTCTATAAATACCCTCTTCCAAGACGGGGATAAGGCTCTCTATAGGGCTAAGAGGAGGGGGGGAAAACAAACCGTTATTTTCGAGGAAGGGAAAGAAGAAAACCCTGCCCCAGTAAACAGGACCATGGAGCAGGATTTTTTCGCTTAACCCTTTAGAGCTTCATAGGTGCTGTTAAAAGAGCTTGAAGGGCCTGAAGACAACAATCTATATCTTTCTCCGTATTGAAGTAGCCCATGGATATGCGCAGCGCTCCTCCCATGCTGTCCGTACCAAGAGTCTTGTGGGCTGTCGGTGCGCAATGCAGGCCTGGCCTCGTTTCGATGCCTGCTTTTTCTACTAAATCGGCTGCCACAAGAGCATGGTCCAGACCTCGAAAATTAAGAGGAAAGACTGGGAGCCGCCTATCCATCGTTTTTTTCCCCGCCAGAAGAACTCCAGGAATTTGCTGTATTCCCTTCAGGAAACGGGATCCAAGAGCTTTTTCTTTGGCGTGAATATTATGAATTCCCTCCGCTATAAGCCATTTCATTGCTGCCCGAAGGCCAGCAATGCCAGGCAAATTAGGGGTTCCAGCCTCAAACTTATCAGGAAGAAGATCTGGCTGATACTCAAGGTGAGAAAAGCTCCCTGTCCCCCCTTCAATAAAACAATCAACTTGTTCTGCAAAGTCGGGACGCCATATAATGCCGCCAATACCTTGGGGGCCCATAAGGCCTTTATGCCCTGTAAAACAAAGAGAAGCAATATCAAGACCTGCTACATCTATAGGGATAATACCTGCTGTCTGAGCTGCATCCACAACAAGAGGAACGTTATGACTTTTACATAGTTTTGCTATCCCCTCAAGATCTTGAATTGTGCCGCATACGTTACTTGCATGATTGATCATAACCAAATCACAAGGACTTTCTAAAGCCTCTGTTAAAACGTGAAGAGGAAGATCTCCCTCTTGGGTGCAAGGAAGAACAGAAAGAATTACGCCCCGTTGTTCCAGACGTCTGAGAGGGCGCATAGAAGCGTTGTGCTCCATACTGCTTGTAAGCACTCTCATTCCTGGTTTGAGATAACCTTTAAGCACTACATTAAGAGATTCAGTTACATTGGCAGTAAAGGTAACATAACGAGGATCTCCATCTTCAAATCCATGAAAAAACTCTGCTAAGATTTCGCGACATTCCAGCACAAGATCCATAGTGCCAAGATCTCGCTTCGCCGCTGTACCCCTGGCTAAATTGGCTCCTGAATTCACCATAAAATCATACATAGCCTGTGGAACCACTTGAGGTTTCGGCCATGATGTTGCTGCATTATTTAAATAGATGGACATACTGTTTCACCATCCGTTATAAGATTTATAGATATATATTATCACCAAACATAAAAAAAGCCCCCCCTTTAAAGAGGACCCTTTACACTTTACTTCAATTGTATTAATTTGCCCTTTTAAAGACGCCGATGTCAATAAGCCTATTTATATGGTACTGAATATAGAAAATCAAGAAGAAAAAGGTCATAATGCCAGATCTCGCTACACTTTTCAATGCTTCCTCATCAGCAAAACCAGCTACATATTCACGAAGCATTTTTCGCATTTTAAAGGACAAGAAAACCCACGTCACAAAAGACAGAAGGGCTAAAATTTGTTCCCCTTCTCCTTCGTTTGCTCCCAAAACAAAAGAGACACCCCATAATATGAGGGGGAGGAGAGCGAGCCAGTCTTGAATTTTTTCGCTTACTTTCAACTGATTAAAAGAATTTCGCCTTAAAAAAACCCAAAAAGCCGGATACACTCCTAACGTAATGATGGAGAGAAATAATACAAGTCCCACACTAATTCTTTTAAACGCTATTCGTTCCCCAGGTAGTTTTATAGCAATAACACCCTCTGTTGCCCCTTCAACGCTCTGTACTTTTGGAAGCATAGTTCCGCAATAAGCACAATATGCTGTTTTTCCTTCATTTCTGGCTCCACAGGAAGGGCACACCTGCCTCTTTTCCACGTTCTCCGACGACATGTACGTTCCTCCTTGAAAAAATTACTTTATACGAGCGAGAAGAGCTTCTCTATCTTCGAGTCGCCTCATTAATATTTGTACTCGTTGTTTCATTTCTTGAACAATAGAGCTTTTCTTCTCATCCTCAAAATCTACCGATATTTCATCTATCTGTCGAGCCAGCCACTGTATATCCTCTACTATATCTTCTTCTAAATCGGCTGATTCGTCAGAACCTAATGGGTCTGTATAACGTACCTTTCCTAATGCCTTTTGGAGCATCTCTATAAGATCTTCATCGAGTTGATTAGCTTTCCCTTGCCGAATCATGCGGTTGATCTGGTCATCCCACAAGCGAATTGTATATCTCCCCTTTGTTTCGCGTCCTTCGCGCTCTGTAATGGACATGGCCGACATAAGAGCCATTCCTGATAGAGATAAAAACATAGCCAAACCAACGATATGAGTAACACTATAGGCGATAAGGGAAAACTCAAAACCTTTCCATGATACGACAGGGTTTATCACTAGAAAAAGGTCATAGAGGACAATAAGGGTTCCAATACTGAAAAATGCAGGAGTTGGGAGACCATGGTCCAAATGAATCCGAATCTGCAAAAAACCAAAAACACCAGAAAGAACTATTCCCAGAACAAGAAAAGCGAAGGTCATCCAGAAATACCCGGTCCTGCTGGCTGTATCAGTTGTCAAGAAAGATATGGACACAAGAGCCGTAAGTACAACTACCATGACAAAAAGCAACACAAGACTTATACGGTTTTTCGTCTTCATGAGAGACTCCTTTCCCAGCTAAAGCTAGTCTCTTTCAATTTTTTTGCCGCAAGAGGGACAAAAATGGGCCTGTGGTTCTATCTTTTCACCACAAACAGAACAAACTTTACATAAAGCCTCTCCGCAGAAAGGACAGAATTTCATTCCTGGGTTGATTTCCCTTTTACAATGAGGACACTCTACAGATAAAAGGGCTCCGCAATGAGGGCACTCAGATACCCCTTGAGGAACGGGGTTACCGCAGAGTGGACATCTGTTAATCTGGAAGCCACACTGGGGACAAAAACGTGCGTTCTTAGGAAGCTTTGCTCTGCAGGATGGGCACGACCCAAAGTCTGTAACTGCCATTTGGTTGCCCATCTGGTCTGAGACTTGTCCAAATGTTTTTCCTAGCCCAACTCCCATTCCTAGCCCTAAACCAGCCTGCATAGCTAACGCCCCGCCCCCCTCGTTACTAGCAGCTGTTTCCAATGTATCGAAACTTCTTTGCTGTTGATACGAATATCCTAAGATATCCATTTCAGCTCGTTTGGCTAAAGCATTTTTGAGCTGGATTACAGCAGGGTCATCATCAGGTACGTTAATAGAGTTTACAAAAAAATTCACCATCTCAATGCCGAAATCTTGCAATATGGGACGAAGAGTTTCTTCCATGTGAGTGGAAAATTCGTTGAGGAAGGCATTTAATTCCAAAATGCTCTTCTTTTCTAGCACTATATAGCTCGAAATAAGATCTTTAATGCGAGTCGTAAGGATTCCCCTAAAGAATTGAACGAGATTCTCCTTATTGAAAGCCGCTACGCTTCCTACAAGTTTGATGAGGAACTTCCTCGAATCAGCAATGCGGATACCGAATTGACCATGAGATCGAACTGGGAGCCATGCTCCGTAGCGAGGATCTTGAATTTGAATAGGAGTTGGAGTGCCCCACTTTATATCGAGAGAGTAAAGCTTATTTACAAACCATATTTCTGCCTTAAAGGGAGATTTTCCCCCTGAAGGGAGGTTCATAAACGTAGCCAGGAGGGGAATATTATGAGTGCTAAGAGTGTGTCGCCCAGCTGTAAAGAGATCGAAGGCCTGGCCATTTTTAAAAAGAATCGCCTCCTGAGCTTCCCGTACAATTAATTGAGTCCATGTAGAAAGCTCATCAGATCGGCCTGTTCTGTCAGTAAACTTCCACGCAAAAGTTTCATGGGGATCAGGCCCCTGATACTCTACTATTTTGACCACTGCCATCCTCGATCCCACCAATCTTTTTAGATTCTTATATCGGCCTTATTTTTACCAACTTCTTCTGTCTTCTACAAGGTACTCCTTTTCAAATCCTTTCCTTTTACGGCAAACCATATAGTTCCTGCCGCGCCACAAGCAAAAGCGACGTAAAAGTTCAAGGCTGGGCTGACCATCCATAAAAAAGCGCCACCAAAGGCCGCTATTGACACTATCACATCCCGAATTAAGTAGTAAAGCCCAAACATTGCCGCTTTTTTATCGCCAGGGGCGAGATCAAGAATAAGAGATTTGCGCGTCGGCTCCCCAAACTCTTTCAATCCTCTTATGACAAAAGCGCCTGCGAGAGGCCAGAAAGAGCGAGCATGATAAAGGACAAGAGGAAAGATTGTAAAAAAGCAAAAAGTAATAACTACAAAAATTTTCTTTCCACCTCTATCGGCTAGCCAAGCCACTGGAATATAGATCAACATAGCAACCGCCATTTCAATAGTGGTTAAAATACCAAACTGGAAAGCCGATACTGGATGCTCAATCACTTTCATAGCCCAGACTACGGCAAAAGCATAAGGAATCTGCTCACAAAATCGTACGAGTATATCAGAAATTAACAAATTTTTCAGTGCAGGACTCATCAGACGAAAAACAACAAGAGGGTTCTTTTCAGGGCGCTCGATTGCACTCTGATTCTCTTGAATAAGTTTTTGCTGCAAAACAAGGGCTACTCCGGCAAAAAGTAAGGCTAAGGCAAAAGCGACACGAACCCCTGTCGTTTCTCCCCAAAGGCCTATCATAATACCCCCTATAACAGGGCCTAAAGCCATAGGAATTCGTCTTACAAGAGAATGGAGAGAGACACCCATCGTTCGTTTATTTTGAGGAAGTACCTCCGAAATGAGTTTCATCGTAGCAGGAAGAGAGACAGCCGACCATGAAAGGAAAAGAAAAGATGCTCCAATAACAGCCCACCAATGGGGAACTAAAACCACAATCAAGAAACCTGACATGGCTAAGAGATTAAAAAGAGCCAACGCTTGTTTCGTTCCAAGTTGGTCAGCTAAATAGCCACCAGGGTAGGAATAAAGAGCGGAAAGAAGATTATCAAGTCCATTGAGGATTCCTACAGAGAAAGACCCCCCCCCTAAAGCGATGAGATAAATGGGAAGGAATCGCTCTGCCAATCTTTCTCCAAGCCCTACAAAAATTACCATCGACAAAAGACCAATCATACTTCGTCGAAGCCCCAAAAAATGAAGAATTTTTAGACGTTTCGAGGAAAAGCTCATGCTTTCACCTCCGCACTACGTTCTTAAGAATGATCCTCTCCCATTGCCGCCCTCAACAAATCTCCCAAGTTCGTACCCACTGATCGTTCCCGCTCCCGAATTGTCTGCACTGCAGTATAGAGCGAATTTTTGATCTGATCTTGAGAGTAAAAAGGAGGGAAATAAAGGGCAGCCGAATCATCATGTCCTCCCCCTCGAACTTTCTTACCATCCCGCAAGATTCCTACAACTTTCCCAGCCATGCCACTGCGACTGCGTAATGAAAGAACCCAGTCACCTATAGCCCTTCGCGCCGCCACAGCTACGAGGAAAGGGGGATTTTCGAGACGATCTAGCACAAGGCCTCCAAAATCCGATACATCTCCAAACTCCAATATTCCATCCTCCACAAAAGCTATATCCTTGGAATGACCTATAATGTTCAGAGCTCGAGTAAAACGATTCTCCTGTCTCTCTATAAAATAACGCGCCGCTTTTTCTTCAAAGGACCGAAGCTTCGAGGAGGGGTTCGCTGTTAAGCGCATCAGTATGCTTTCAGGGCCACATAAAGTAATCATAGCTTGCCAAAGACGGCTCTCTTCCTTCTCGTTCAACCATAAATCTCTATCATTAGCTATAACGACCAGATCGGCTAAAGAAGAGGCTGGCGTTTGGGGATATCTATGAATAATCCAGTTAAAATACACTTGAGCGGCGCACATAGAGGTGTCCACAACAAGCCATGGACGGTTGGCATATCGTTGGGCTGTCGTTTCATGATGATCAAAAAGAAAAGGGGACGAGTCCTCGCGGAAATGGCGGTCAATTTCTTCAATGGTGCGTTCTTTTTGGCAGAAAAGATCTAAAACAACCACCTCTTCTTCTGCTTTAAGACTTTCCAGAACAAGTCCATCCACACCGCCGTATCCTGTGAGAGAAACTTTTATGGGCATTATATCTCTATAATGATGCCACGCTACAGCAGCAGCAGTAATTCCATCAAGGTCTGTATGACTAATGATATGACAAATATTGGCGGTCATTTTATCCCTCCTCCGCATCATAATAATCTTATCTAGAATATATTATTGTAACCCGTCTTTTCCAAAGATGTGTAAAAATTATCCACAAGAAGTGGCAAAAAATATGATATGATTCCACCTGCATATAAAATGTTCTGCTTTCTCTTGAAAAAGAAAGTAATTTATCCACACTTATCCACAAGAAGTGCATAAGTTGTGGATAAGCTCGTATCCCCCCTTAACTGGGAATGGTAAGGAATAGTCATTTTGACACTTAATTTCTAAAAACTTCACTATGAGAGATATCACGCGGGTTTGCGCAATGTTAATAAATCGTGGATATATCGTGGATATGTGGATAACTTTTGTGGATGAGCTGTGGTAAGATGAGGTAAATCCATCGGTCGAGGTGAATAAATTGGTGGATAAAGGGATAAGTGACATTTGGGATGACGTTATCAACAAAATAGAAGAGACTATACCAGAAGGGACAGCAGACTTATGGCTTAAAACATGTGTCCCTCTCTCTATCGTTGACGATGTTCTTGTTGTGGATGTTCCTAATGTATTTGTAAAAGAACAAATTTCAAAACGTTTCCAAAATATTATTGAAGATGTTCTTACAGATAATGGGTACGCACATAACCTTGATCTCAAAGTAGCGTCAGAAACAAGAAAGGATGAGCAACAAAGAGCAGAAAGGGCTGCTCAGCAGACAAGCGCAATTTCTCACAGTGGATTGAATCCGAATTATGTTTTTAATACATTTGTTGTGGGCAAATCAAACCGCCTTGCTCATGCAGCTAGTCTTGCTGTCGCCGAAACACCTGGTGAAGCTTATAACCCTCTTTTTATATGGGGGGGAGTTGGCCTTGGAAAAACTCACCTTATGCACGCTATTGGGCACTACGTGCTCAATAAAAATAGTTCTCTGAAGGTAACATATGTGAGTTCAGAAAAATTTATTAACGAATTTATTCAATCTATTAAAAACAACAGGACTCAAGAATTTAAGTCTAAATATAGAAATGTAGATATTTTACTTATCGACGACATTCAGTTCCTCGGCAATAAAGGTAGCAGCCAAGAGGAATTTTTTCACACGTTTAATCAGCTTCATGTCAGCAAAAAGCAGATCGTCATCTGTTCCGATCGTCCTCCAAAAGAGATTCAAAACATAGAAGATCGTCTTGTAAGTCGTTTTGAATGGGGACTTGTAACTGATATTCAGATGCCCGATTTAGAAACGCGCATCGCTATTCTTCAGAAGAAGGCCCAAATACGAAATTACGAGGTTCCCGAAGATGTTCTCTCCTTTTTGGCCCAAAACGTCCCCAGTAATATTCGTGAACTTGAAGGAGCTTTAAATAGAGTTGTAGCCTGTGCTGAACTCAACCAGGAACCTATTACGGAAGACAATGCTGCACTATGGTTAAAAGATATTATTCGTCACGACGCAAGAGGGCCTATAAGTATTGACACCATTCAACAAATTGTCGCAGAAAATTTTAGCCTTACTGTGGAAGACTTGACTGGAAATCGTCGAACTTCGGACATTGCTTTAGCAAGACAAGTGGCAATGTACCTCTGTCGAAAACTTACAGAATCCAGTCTACAACAAGTTGGATTAGCCTTTAGAAAAAAAGATCATACTACAGTTCTCCACGCCCAAAGAAAAATAACAAAGCTTATAGAAGAACAACCTCGAATGAAAGAAATTGTGGATAACATTGAGTCTAAGCTGTGAAAATGCTCTGGATAAACTGTGAATAAAAGTTATTTCTAAGTTTTTCACAATTTTAATGTGGACAATGTGCATAAGTATGTAAAAAGTTGTGAGTACTTATCCACCTAAGAAACCATCTCTTCATCAAGGTTTGCTGTGATTTCCACATTATCCACAGGGGTTATTACTACCATTACTATATAAACTAAAATAATAGAGATAATAGCTATAGGAGGGAATAAGTCATGAGACTCCAGGTGAGCAAGCCAGATTTTATGAAAAGCTGGCAAACAACTGAACGAGTTACAAGCACAAAAAGCACTATTAGTTCTCTCGCCGGAATTCTATGTCGAGCTCACACTACCTCTCTGACTCTTGAGGCAACAGATCTTAAAACATCTATAAAATGTAATGCCGCTGGAGTCCAAATAGAAGAAGAAGGAGAGGCTATTCTTCCTGTTAAAGTCGTAGGGGAACTTTTTAAAAAAGCACCTACTGATACATTTACAGTCTCTGTAGAAGACGGGAAGGGAATTATCTTTGCAGGTCGAAATACATACCGTTTTTCAACTTTCGCAGTAGAGGAATTTCCTCACCTGCCAACGTCAGATAACGGACGTCCCTTCTGCACAGTAACAGCTGGAATGCTTTCCCAAATTCTAAGCGAAGGGACAGTCGCAAGTACTTTAGGAGAGGAGTTTCCGAAGTATTTAGGCGCTGCGCTTATTCAACTAAAAGCTGAAGACCTACATGTTGTTTCTACCGACGGCCGACGCCTCTCTCTTTCCAAATCCTCTATTGTTGGAGAAAATATTTCTTCAGGTAAAGAAGGAACTGATAGCAATGGGAAGGAAATACTTCTTCCACTTGCTGGATTGAAAGAATTACTCCGACAACTATCCTCTCTGGAAGAAGATCATCCGATACATATTCTTTACGATGATTCTTTAGCTTATTTTCAAATGGGGGACATGGAGTTTTCTGTTCGTAAAATTGAATCATCTTTCCCAAATTACGAAAAGATACTCAACCCGCAAAGCACTACAACACTAAAAATAGATCGTAATAACTTCATTAATGCCCTCGAACGTGTAGATGTGGTAGTTCGAGATTATAGTCGCATGGTTATTCTTAAGCTTTCTCCTAATGGAGACCTTCGGATGATTGGCCGCGCTCCTGAAATTGGCGAAGCAGAAGAAATATTGGATGCCCAAATAGACGGCGAGCCACTATTGATTGCTTTTAATGTTGGATATCTTTTAGATGGTTTGAAGGCTATGTATGGAGAACAGGTTTATATGACTTTTAATGGACCAGAAGGGCAAATGAGCATGCTTCGACCAGGTGTAAATGATTTCTTGTATATGCTCATGCCTATAAAGTTAAATGAGAGTGACATAGCCAGTGAGACGAATCCATCGTAGAGATGTTTTTTGAATATAGATGGTTTACTGTCATTTAACATCCTGGCGAAGTTTCAGGAATTTAGTGCCTCGTCGCCTTGAATGGGCTACGGGGCTTAATCTTCTTGTAGGAGACAATGGTTCGGGAAAAACAAATGCTCTAGAGGCTATTCATATACTTACTGGCTGGGGCCCGTTTCGGCCTTTACGGAAATCAGTGTTAGTGAATTGGAATGGAGAAGATAAACAAGCTTTTCTTCGAGGCTTTTTTTCTGGAGAAGAAGATTTTGACGTCGTAGCTACAGTGGGAGAAAAGAACATTATCCAATGTGATGGAAAACGTACGACTTATAGCACCATACGGTCCAATCTTCCTACATTGGCTTTTTTGCCTGGAGATATGGCTATTGTTGATGGAGCACCTTCCGTTAGGCGACAGTTTTTAGACCGTTTGTGTACATTACTTTTCCCTCTCTATGCGCGGAAACTTAATGATTGTCGTAAAGTGCTTCGGCATCGTACAATTCTTCTTCGAGAAAGGCGAGATCCTTCTCTGACCTCAAAAGTACTTGCGCCCCTTGTAGCTTGGCTCTGGTCTACACGTGCAGCTGCGATCGATTTATTAAATATAGGGCTTTCAGAATTTAAAGTGCTCCTTCCTGCAAAAGTAGAGCTTCTTTTTTTGAGAGGCGGTACAGTAGGTCTTGAGGATCCTATGGCCGATTACTGGGAATCGCTGCGAAAATGGCGAGATAAAGAACGTATGACGGCTATTCCACAAGTGGGGCCTCAAAGGGATGATATTGCTGTATTGTCAGAAGAAAGATTAGCTTCTGTTGTTATGAGTCGAGGTCAACGTCGCCGAACTGCAGTGGCTCTAATGTTAGCAGCTGGATGGGCTGTAGAGCGAAAAATGCGTCGTAAGCCCATACTTATACTTGATGAAATAGCTGCTGAACTTGATGAAGAAGGACGAAAAACACTTGTAGATGCTCTCGTGGCATCGTCATGGCAAATTTTCGCTGCTACAGCTGAAAGCTCTATGAATCAATGGCCTGGGTCAATATGGAAAGTGCATCGAGGCGAAATATGGAAAGTTTCAAAATAGGATCTTAGAGATGAGTAAAGGTGAGATGAAATATGTCACAAACTTCCTTTGACGTTATAGTAGTGGGAGGTGGACATGCAGGATGCGAGGCAGCTCTTGCTGCGGCTCGTATGGGTGCTCGCACTCTCATGTTAAATCTCTATCTTGATAATACGGCTTTAATGCCGTGTAATCCTTCTATTGGAGGACCAGCTAAGGGGCATCTCGTAAGGGAAGGGAATGCCTTAGGAGGCGAGCAGGCGCGAGCTGCAGATGCTTCAACGATGCTGATCCGATGGCTGAATACATCAAAGGGACCTGCTGTTCAGGCTCTTCGAGCTCAGTGTGACCTCCACGATTATCGAGATCATTTCATATGGGCTCTTGAGGTGACGAAAAATCTTGAGGTTCACCAAGATATTGTTACAGATTTATGGGTAGATGAAGGACGTATTCGCGGTGTAAAAACTCGTTATGGTTTTACATACGAAGCAGGGGCTGTCATCTTAACAACAGGGACATACCTTAAGGGGCGAGTACATATAGGGCTTTTAAATTACGAATCTGGACCTATGGGACAGATGGCGGCTACTGATCTTAGTTGTTCTATGAGAGAACATGCCCTTGAAATGTACCGCATGAGAACTGATACGACTCCCCGTATTCATCTCGATACAATTGACACCGCATCTCTTTTGGAACAGAACAGTGCAGAGGAACCTCTTTGTTTTGATTTGTGGGGAGAGAAGAAAATCTATAGCGGCTATTCCTGTTACCTTACCCGTACCCATAGACGCCTCCACGATATCATTCGTGAAAATCTTGAGCGATCCCCTTTGTGGACAGGTCGTTTGCAGGGGCTTGGTCCGCGATATTGTCCCTCAATAGAAGATAAGGTTATTCGTTTTCCTGAAAAAGATAGCCATCTCGTGTTTTTAGAACCAGTTTCTCGGCGGAATAAAGAAGTGTATCTTCAGAATTTTTCAACAAGTTTGCCTTATGATGTTCAGGTAGAGATTGTTCATGCCTTACCGGGGTGCGAGAAGGCACAAATTACCCGTGCTGGTTATGCCATTGAATATGATTATGTAGAACCTACCCAATTGATGCCGTGGCTTGAAACGAAAAAAATCAGAGGACTTTTCTGTGCTGGACAAATTAACGGAACTTCAGGTTACGAAGAGGCAGGGGCTCAAGGACTTATGGCAGGCATCAATGCGGTTCTTTCTCTCAGGAAGGAAGAGCCGTTGGTTTTAGAGAGGTCAGATGCTTATATAGGGGTTTTAATTGACGACCTTGTGACTAAGGGTACTGAAGAACCCTATAGAATGTTAACGAGCCGATGTGAATATCGCCTTCTTCTCCGCTTTGATAATGCTGATCGTCGCCTTGCCCCAATTGGACGACGTTTAGGACTTATTGATGACGAAAAATGGACAAGACTCCTTAAAAAGTGGAAAAATGTGGATGAAGAGAAAGAAAGGCTTTCTTCCTTTCGTGTCCTCCCTTCTGAAGAAGTAAACCAATGGTTACGACGAATAGGTTCTTCTCCTGTTCAAGAAGCTCTTCGGGCATGGGATTTGTTATGTCGGCCGGAAGTTACGTATAAAGAAATTGAGACATTCCTTCCTGCTTTGAGTTCTCCTCTCACTGAAGATGAGAGGAGAAGCGTGGAGATTGAAATTAAGTATGCGGGATACATTGAGAGGCAGGAACGGCAAGTTCGGCAGCTTCAAAAGTCTGAGAAGGTTTATATACCAGAAAAATTCTGTTATGAAGATGTTCCTGGTCTATTAACAGAAAGTCTTCAGAAATTAAAAAAAGTGCAACCTCGTACTCTTGGGCAGGCGAGTAGAATTTCCGGAGTGACGCCGGCAGATATTCAACTTCTTTCGATATATTTGGAAACGCGAAGGAGGCGAAAAGGAAGTGGGAGTACGACGGCATAATCAGGCTAATTCTATAGCATCTCTTTTGGAGGGTACTTTTTCTCGAGTAGCGAAAGAACGAATTTTGCTCGCGCATCTAGCCAAACGTTGGGGAGATGTGGTGGGAGAAGGTATAGCAAAGCGAAGCCAACCTTACTCCCTTGAAGAGACTATGCTTTGTATTCGTGCCGATAGTCCTGCTGCAGCTCAACGTATTTCTATGATGGGAGCTTGCATTGCTCGAAAGGTGAGAGAAGAATGGGATCTCCCTGTTTCAGGAGTTCGAGTTGTAGTTGGGCATATTTCCTCTAAATCGACTCAGAAGAGTATTGAAAGACAGAGGCGTATTATTACTCCGGCACCCAATGATATAGCGAAAAATCTAGACCGCGTAAGGGAACGGGTTGGGGATCCCGATGTGGCGCTTTCTCTTGCTCGTCTTATGGCTTTATGGACACGAAGGTTTGGCAAAAAATAAAGGCCTCTTTTGATCAAAGCGCTTCGTTGATTATTGGAAGCGCACTTTATTTGATGCTATGAGAGTTCTACAACCAAAATAGACTTTCTGGTGGGAAGCCCTCAATGTAACGAGGGCTGGAGGTGGCAAAGATGAGGAAGTTAAAGTGGAAGTATCTCTGGGCTATGAGTGTGGTTATCGTGTTTTGCACGGTTCAGATCGCTGGAGCTACAGAATGGGAAGATCTTGTTCAATCTTATTCTCTTGAAAAAAGCATGTTTAGAGAAGCAGAACAATTGAAGCAAGATCTTATAAGAGAAGCCCATGTTTTGGAGCCCGAACTTTTATGGAGATCCCTCTCTACTCCTCTTTCCTTGCGCCAAAAAGCGGCGAATAGTCTCTCGTTATTGATGATGCTCTGTGATGGTCATCTCGAAAGATGGGAAAGTGTAGAAGGATTTTGGTATCCACACATTATTCCTAGATCTTTAGCCTTGATGGATGGATTTTACTCTGCAGTTGTGTCTTTGAGCTATATGCCTGATACATCAGCTCATTGGTTGGCATTCTCTCTCTTGAAAAATTTAAGGCAATCTTCTAGAGGCAAACTTCTTTTTTTAGAGGAAGCACCTCAAGCGTATATTGAAGCGTTACGGTACCTTCAAAAGAGTCATATTCCAGTACCGGATTATTGGATTGATATAAAAGGAAGAGGACATCTTCCTCTTGTAAGGCGTTTTGAAGGTGTTGTTAGCTATGGACAAGCTCTTTCTCGTAACATGTTTTTTCTTGACGCTGTAGGTCGTCTCGCAGCAAACGGGGTTTATGCGTGGGATCGAGAAACGGGAGGAATTTACGAGATTGCACGTTGGAATCATCGAAGAATTTTTTTCCCGTGGAATGATTAATAAAGTAAAAAAACTACCTATATGTAATTTTCTAGGCAAGGGGTTTACACTTCTCACTTTATAGGGAGCGACGATGATAAATGGGCACAGAAAGTTCTAAAAATTGGAAAGAACAGAGAAATGTTTTAAAGAACTGGATTCGGCAGGAATGGGGGACTCTAGCGTATACTACGATTGGGACGATTATTATGAGTTTTGCCATTATAGCCCTGACCGCCCCTTATAAATTTGCAAGTACCGGATTGACAGGCATTGCGTTAATCACTCATTATGCCTGGGGTATATCGCCTGCATGGGTTCTTGCCCTTGGGAACCCCCTCTTGCTTATGTGGGGCTGGAGAGTGCTGTCCCCTCGTTTTGTACTTTGGACATTATATGTTACGGTTCTTAATACCCTTTCTATTATGTTTTTTGAGCTTTTTCACTACCCAGTCCTTCACAACACTTTCCTTGCAGCTATTTTAGGAGGCGTTTTAGGCGGGCTTGGGATGGGGTTGGTTTTTCGTGGGGGAGGCTCAACGGGAGGTACTGATGTAATAGTAATGGCAGCGAGAAAAAAGTACGGTGTTGATGTAGGTATGTATTCTTTTTATATTAATATTGCCGTACTCATTGCCTCTTGGTTTGTTGTGGATATAGAACAGCTTCTCATGGGCGGTGTGTTGCTTTATGTTGAAAGCCTCACTATCGATAGTGTATTAAAATCTTTTGACCGACGAAAACAACTTCTCATTATTACGCAGCGACCAGAAGAGATAAAACGATTTATCATAGAGAACCTTGACCGAAGTGCTACTCTTATCGATGCGCGAGGAGCCTATTCGGGTCAACCCAAGAATATGATTATGGTTATCTTAACGCGGCGGCAGGCCATGGAATTAAAAAGATTTGTGGTTTCTATTGACCCACAGACTTTTATTGTGCTTTCAGATGTCTCTGAAGTGGTAGGGTATGGCTTTAAGCATTGGAAGAACATATGAACTGCTAGGAGGATGGAAGGGTAATGGATAGTAGTATCACGAGTATTACAGCGCTGAGAGGTATGTTACGTCAATATCGTAAAGAAGGTAAAAGTATAGGTTTAGTCCCTACTATGGGGTTCCTCCATGATGGGCATATTTCTTTAATTCGAAAAGCGGCACAAGAGAATGATATAGTTGTAGTCAGTATTTTTGTAAATCCCACCCAGTTTGGTCCTCAAGAAGATTATGCATCGTATCCTCGGGATATTTTGCATGATGAAGCTGTGGCTAAGGATGCCGGTGCCACCATTATTTTTCACCCTTCTGTTACTGAAATGTATCCAGATGGCTTCCAGACGCGTGTTAATGTAGAGAAACTGACGAGGGGATTATGTGGACGCTCTAGGCCAGGACATTTCTGTGGAGTGACAACAGTAGTGACAAAACTTTTTAATATAGTCAGGCCCGGCCGAGCATATTTTGGGCAGAAAGATGCCCAACAGGCTATCGTGGTTCGGCGTATGGTTGAAGATTTGAATCAGGATATCCAAATTCGTGTATGTCCTATTGTACGGGAAAAAGACGGTCTTGCCATGAGCTCTCGTAACGTGTATTTAACTGCTGAAGAACGAGACCAAGCGCTAGTTCTTTATCGTTCGTTACAGAGAGCCGTGCAGTTGATTGAGAAGGGCGAGAGAAGTCACGCAACGATTTATGAGACTATAGAAAAAATGATTCATGAGAAGGAAAAAGCGAATATTGACTATATCGAGATTGTAGATTGTTGGGATTTAGAAGCGGTAGATCCTCTTCAAGGGAAGGTCCTTATTGCTTTGGCAGTGAGGTTTGGTTCAACTCGGCTTATAGATAATGTTGTGGTGGATATATAGCGATACACGAAAAGTGATCATATCTCTTGACAGCTTTCTATTTGTTTCGTATAATCCGACCCAATCTGTACCATTTGGAACTTTACCATGATAAATAATAGTAAAGGCGAAGAAGCAGGGCGCCTCGTTTTGTCGAATCCTTACCAGAGATGGATGTTCACCGGCTGAGAGACATCCTTAAGGTGGCGAAAAAGGCCTAAAACCTGTGGAGCTGGGGTGGAAAGGCTTTTGAAAAGAAGGCTGGAGTACATTCACGAATTGCTTCCACGTGACGGAAGTCGAGGCGGGGCACGTTATAGTGTCTAAGCAGGGTGGTACCGCGGGCATTGATATATCAAAGGCTCGTCCCTTCGGGGACGGGCCTTTTTTTATATAGTGTTGATGGAGATTGTTAATGGTATGAGAAGGAGGAATAGATCCATGAGGATTGCGATAGCAGGAGCTACAGGCGAAGTAGGGCGCATGATGGTTCGTGTGCTTGAAGAACAACATATCCACCCTGACGAATGTCATTTCTTTGCATCGTCAAAGTCGGCAGGTTCCACCCTTATGTTTTATGGCCAGGAATACAAAGTGGAGGAGCTGACCCATGAAAAACTCAAGGCTGGCTATGACTACGTACTTTTCTCTGCAGGTTCAGGTGTGTCTAAAATTTTCGCTCCGACGGCGGCTGAAGCAGGTTCTGTCGTTATTGATAATTCTTCTGCTTTTCGCATGAATGTAGACGTTCCCCTGGTTGTACCTGAGATTAATGGAGATATATTAAAAGGATATCGGGGTATTGTAGCTAACCCTAATTGTTCAACTATTCAAATGGTTCTTGGGCTCTATGAAATTCATCGCCGTTTTGGAATAAAATCAATAGTTGTCAGCACCTATCAATCTGTTTCTGGAGCTGGTAAAAAAGGCATGGATGAGCTTCGAGATCAAATTGAAGGTCATATTGAACCTAAAAAGTTTATTCGACAAATTCACCTTAACGTCATTCCTCAAATTGGCGCCCTTTTAGAGAATGGTTTTTCCGAAGAAGAGATGAAAATGGTTCACGAACCTCGAAAAATTTTTCGAGACGAGAGTATTCTTGTATGGCCGACCACAGTTCGTGTTCCTGTCTTTTATGGTCATTCTGAATCTGTTCTTGTCGAGACTCGTCGATCTGCTTCCTTGAAACAAGTGAGGGATGCATTGTTGGAGAGTGAGAATGTGGTGCTTACTGACGATATTATTTCTCCCATTGAAGCTGCAGGAACAGACTTCGTTTATATTTCTCGTCTTCGTGCTTTCGATGAATTTAGATTTTTAATGTGGAATGTTGCTGATAATATTCGAGTGGGAGCGGCGACAAATGCCGTTCGCATTCTACAGAAACATCGGGCACTTAATGCCCGTACTCTATAGCAGGAGGTGTGCCAGATGATTTTTAGGGGAACAGGAACAGCAGTGATTACACCTTTCAGAGAAGGCAAGGTGGATTATGAGAGTTTTGAGAGGTTTCTTGCTTTTCAGATGGATGGTGGCGTGGACTTTTTTGTTGTGCTGGGAACGACTGGTGAAGCTCCAGCTGTAACGATGAAAGAGCGGGAAGAGATCATTCGCTTTGCCGTCAAAATGGGATCTGGACGGATACCTGTTGTGATTGGAACAGGTTCTAACTCTACGGCAGTGGCTTTGGAATTATCGAAGCAAGCAGTTTCTTTAGGTGCTGATGGGGTGTTAGTGGTGACGCCTTATTACAATAAACCTCCTCAGGAAGGGCTTTATCAGCACTTTAGGGCTGTTGCTTCGGGTATTGGAGATACGCCTCTGATTATTTACAATGTTCCAGGGAGAACGGGGATCAATATTCTTCCTGAAACAGTCCTTCGTCTTGCTGAGATAGACAATATTGCAGGAATTAAAGAAGCTTCAGGTGATGAAGCTCAGGTGGATTTTCTCATTCGAAAGGTTCGAAAACAGCGTCCTGATTTCCTTGTATTATCAGGAAATGACGACCAAGCCTTTCACCTTGTCAATGCCGGAGGCGATGGAGTTATTTCGGTGCTTTCCAATGTAGCGCCACGAGAGACATCTGACATGATTCGATATGCTCTCGCCAATAATGTAGAAAAAGCCCGTGAGCTTCACCTTCGTCTTTTCCCCTTAATGAAAGGGCTATTCTGCGAAACGAACCCAGTTCCTGTGAAATATGGAGTCAGTAGCTTGGGATTGTGCGCTAACGAACTTCGCTTGCCCTTAGTTTCAGCATCGGAACGAGCTATGGCTGTTGTGGATAGCGCTATGAAGGAATGTGGCATTCTGTGATGCGGTACGGATTGATTGGGGCCTCGGGCCGAATGGGGCAGGAGATTCAGAAAGTTTTTGCTGATCATACACTTTGCCTCTCAGTGGATGTTGATGGGGAGTGGTGCAACGATACGCCTCAAGTAATTGTGGATTTTTCCAGTCGTACGGCTTTTCCTCGAACCATAGAGTTGTGTCGAGAGCATGGGGCAGCTTTGGTCATTGGCACTACGGCCATTACAAAAGAGGACGTAGACCATCTTCGCTCTCTGGGACAGGATGTTCCTGTTATTCAAAGTTTTAACTTTTCGGTAGGAGTGAATGTTCTGAAAATGATCTTGAGAGAATTTTCTTCTTATCTCTCTGACTGGGATCTTGAAATTGTCGAGGTTCATCATAATCGCAAAAAAGATGCCCCTTCCGGAACGGCGCTCCTTTTGAAGGAAGCTACAGGGCGGAACTGTCCTACCCATTCCTTACGTATGGGAGGCGTTCCTGGAGATCACTCAGTTTTTTTCTCCAATGAAGGAGAAGTTCTGGAACTGACCCATCGGGCTCTTTCAAGGACAGTTTTTGCTCTTGGAGCCTTGCGGGCGGCTCAGTTTGCTGTGACAGCTGAACCAGGATTCTATGCTTTTGAGGAGGTTATTGCATGCGCGCCGAAGAAATCATCAAGTTGATTAAGGAATCTAAAAAAAGGACCCCCACAAAGGCCTTTATTTCTGGTCATTTTGAAGGTTGCGCATGGGGAGCCCTTACTTTTATTGGGGGCGACCATTTCGGTCTTCTCATTGGAGATTACAAAGAAGTGGAGTCCGCCCTGTCGGCGAATGCCAGCCGAATCAATGCTGTACATATAGAGGTTGAGGCCCGTAACTCTGCTCTTCCATTGGCCAATCTCACCAAATATGAGGCTCGAATTGAACCAGGTGCCATTATCCGCGATATGGTAGACATCGGTAAAGGTGCGGTTGTTATGATGGGAGCCGTTATCAATATCGGAGCTATTATTGGGCCTGGCACAATGATCGATATGAACGTTGTAGTTGGTGGACGGGCTATGATTGGTTCCAATTGCCATATTGGCGCAGGGGCTGTAGTTGCAGGAGTTGTTGAGCCGCCAAGCGCGACCCCGGTTATGATTGAAGACAATGTTTTGGTGGGAGCTAATGCCGTTATTCTCGAAGGGGTGCACATCGGGAAAGGGGCTGTTGTTGCTGCTGGTGCCATTGTAACAAGGGATGTTCCATCTAACGCTGTAGTTGCAGGTTCTCCTGCTCGTGTTATTAAAATGGTGGATGAAAAAACAGCTGACAAAACTCAGATCGTACAAGACCTGAGAAACCTCTGATCCAGGAGGTCTGGACAAGTGATTGTGCAGAAATACGGTGGTTCTTCAGTAGCGACACCAGAGAAGATCCGAAGTATTGCAGAAAAAATAAAGAAGCGAGTAGAAACTGGAGAAAAGTTAGTGGTTGTCGTTTCTGCTATGGGTAAAACCACAAACAACCTTATTGAATTGGCAGGGCAGGTCTCGAAAGAGCCTCTTCCTCGGGAACTCGATATGCTTTTAGCTACAGGCGAGCAGGTTTCGGCTGCTCTTTTGGCCATGTCTTTAAACGATATTGGCGTTCCCGCAGTTTCTTATAATGCTTTTCAGCTGGGGATGGTCACTACAGGTGCTTTTTGCAATGCTCGTATTGTGGATCTTGATATGGCGAAACTTGAACGGGAGCTGGAACGACGGCATGTAGTGGTCGTAACAGGTTTTCAGGGGATTACGCCTGAGGGAGAGGTCACGACTTTAGGGCGAGGAGGTTCTGATACCTCAGCTGTGGCTATTGCTGCTAAAGCAAAAGCCAGATGTGAAATTTACAGTGATGTAGCTGGTATTTATACGTGCGACCCGAAAATATGTCCTTCCGCTAAAAAACTTGATTATGTCACATACAGTGAGGTGTTAGAACTTTCGTCCATGGGGGCGAAAGTTCTCCACTCGAGGGCCGTGGAAATAGCAAAAAAATATAACGTCGAACTTTACTGTGCCTCTACTTTTTCTGATGAAAGGGGGACCCTTGTAGTGAGTACATTGCCTGAATGGTTGGAGCAACCGGTCGTTACAGGAGTGACGGCCGACCCGAACCAGAGAAAGGTTACTATTAGCCCCATGCCCGGAGGTAATGAGGCCATGAGTGTTTTATTCACGGCATTGGCTGAAAAAAGTGTAAATGTGGATATGATATCCACAGTAAACGATAACGGGCATTCTTATCTTACATTTACAGTGGTGGAAGGAAAGGGAGCAGTTGTGCGATCCACTGTAGAGGAAGTCTTTTCCTCCTATTCTGGATGGAGATTAACGGAAGATGATAGAGTGGCAAAAATTTCTGCCGTAGGTGTGGGTATGGAGTCGGCGCCGGGCGTGGCGGCTCGCTTTTTTTCTGCTTTATGCCGAGAAAAAATCTCTATGCTCGGGACGAGTACATCTGAAATAAAAATTTCCACTCTTGTTACCAAAGAAAATGCTGACCGCGCAGTAAAAGCTTTGGTAGAGGAATTTGGTTTAACGGAGCATCAGAAATAATGCTGTGCCCAGTCTATCACCCCTTTGACCTCACTATCCTTTCGGCATCGGGCTCGGAGATCACAACGAATAGGGGCGTTTTTCTTGATACCTTCGCTGGGATTGGTGTTCTTCCTTTAGGTCACAGCTATCCGGCTGTCGTAGAAGCTGTGACAGAGAAAATGAAGCGTTATGCTCACATCTCAAACTATTTCTCTGACCCTGATGGAGTCGAAGTGGCGAGGCTTCTCTGCCAGATGGCGGGAAGAGAAGGGGATGTTTATTTCGCCAATTCAGGAGCCGAAGCTACAGAGGCTGCATTGAAGGCTATTCGAAAATATCGAAAAAAAGGGATGCTTGTTTCATTTATTGGGAACTTCCATGGAAGGACATGCGGGGCCCTCTCTGTTACATGGAGTCCCAGTATAAGAGAACCTTTTGAGCCGCTATTGCCCGACGTAGTTTTTTTGCCTAAAGACGTTAGGGTCTTTCGAGAATATGCTGCTTCTCATGATATTGCAGGTGTATTTTTAGAGTGTGTGCAGGGAAACTCTGGAGTATTGCCATTGCCTCATTCTTTAGTCGAAGCGGTAGCGGAACTTAAGGAAGACAAAAAATATTACATTGTAGCTGATGAAATTCAGGCAGGGTTAGGACGGACGGGGTGCTTTTTCTCTTTTCAACATTGGGGGTTAGAGCCTGATATTATTACCTGTGGAAAAGGCATTGGTGGAGGGTTGCCTTTAGGAGCCACTATTTTCTGTGGGTGGTCTCCTTTTCAAGAGGGGGATCATGGTTCTACCTTTGCCCCTAACCCTATTTCTCTTGCGGCTGGGAAAGTAGTTCTACAGGCCCTCACAGAAGAATTTCTAGAAGAAGTGAAGGAAAAAGGAGCCTATTTTGCGAAGAAATTGGAAAAACTTTCGTGGTCCATGGATATCCGCCAGCTTGGTCTCATGATTGGTGTTTCTACAATGAATGCTCAAGACGTGAAGCAAAAAGCGTTAGAGCGAAAGGTGCTCTTGAATGTGGCTGGTGGCAGTATTCGGCTCCTTCCTGCTTTGAATATCTCATATCAAACTATCGACGAAATTGTAGATCGACTCACATTTTAAATGATAAAAAGGGGCGTCCTTACAAGGACGCCCCTTTCCCTTCAAGGGAGTATAAGGCTTCTTCAAGTGTGAGACCTTCTGCTTTAAAGTGCTTAATTCCAGCTTGTGCCAAAGCTTCTTCTGCATTTGGCCCTAAACGGGGCACAATTACAAGATCTATATTATGTTTTGAGAGCAGACGAACAGCAGCTCCCCCAGCTCCGTGTCCCTGTTCTGCATTTGTGTTTTCAATGGCTTCAAGGAGATTCCCATTTTCATCAACAATTATAAAATAAGGAGCCCGGGCAAAACGTTCAGCTATAAGGCTTTTTATAGTTGGTTCATTGACAGCTGCAGCAATACGCATATGTGCACACCTCACATTTTTATGTTATTGATTATTTGAAGCAAGTTTGTATAAATAGTTTCTATTTCTGGATGTAAAGCGTCTAAAGGAATTTCTTTATTTGATATCGCTTCTACAACATCAGGCCTAAAAGGAATAGAACCCAAAAATTGCCAATTTTTGCTTTTAGCCCGATCTTGTATTTCCGCATTTCTTGTTTCTGAAAGATCTGCTTTATTGAGAATGACAGCTAAAGGAACTTCCAAAGAGGAACACAGATCGCCAAGACGAAGAAGATCATGAAGACCTGATAGAGAAGGCTCTGTAACAGCTATAGCCAATGTCGATCCTGTAAGAGCCGAAATTGTCGGGCAGGAGATTCCTGGGGGGCCGTCAACAATCACAAAGGGGTACCCTTTCTTACAAGCCTCTTCTCGAGCTTTGTTGCGAAGCTTGGCAACAAGCATTCCTGAATTTTCTTCTCCTGCATGAAGACGAGCATGCCAGAGGGGGCCCAAAGACGTTTGTCCCCGCCAATATTGGCCCTGTTCGTACGAATTCATAGTAATGGCATTTTGAGGGCATATAAGAGCACAGCCACCACATCCTTCACATTTCCACGATAGAGAGGAGATACCATCCATTTCTTTTTTGAGGGCATCAAAGCGACAGAAACTCACACATTTCCCGCAAAGATTGCAACGTTCAGAGTCTATTTGAGGTATTTTCCTACCACTAAATGAAAAAGACTCTTCATCGTTAGGATGGAGCAAAATCTGGAGGTTGGGCGCGTCTACATCTACATCACAAAAGAGGGCTTTCTTGCTGAAGAGAGCGCATAAAGCTGACACAATTGATGTTTTACCAGTGCCTCCTTTTCCACTGACAATTACAATTTCTTTTGGGTTCATGAGAGCACCTCTTTAACATGGTCAAGAATAGTGTATGTTGCTTCTCGCCATTTTCGATCAACACAAAAGGGGGCTGTCCCTTCTGCATAAGCATGTGCAACTTCTTTTGAAAATGGCAAGCGAGCGAGTATGGGTACATTTATTTTATTGCAAAAGACTTCTGTTTCTTTACTATTACCGAGGTCAGACCGATTGATAACCACAGCTGCGGGAATCTGAAGTTCGTGAACAGTTTCCGCGGCCAAGACAAGGTCAGAAAGTCCAAAGGGTGTTGGCTCTGTAACCAGCACGACGAAATGTGATTGTTCAATGGCGGCAACCATAGGGCACGCTGTCCCAGGAGGTCCGTCTACAATTTGTGGAAAGGGCAAAGAATTTGCCTTTTCGAGAACAGCATGTATAACAGGAACTGGATTAGGTTCTCCTATATCTAATCTGCCTTCAAGAAACCACCAATTCTCAGTACGCTTACTATTCAATTCCCCTATTTGTGTTTGACTGTCTTTAATGGTCTTTTGAGGGCATACATACTCGCATACGCCACATCCATGACATAATTTCATATTGACTGTCGGCACGTTCGTACCAAACTGATTGAGGGCGCCAAAAACACAACTATCAGCACATATGCCGCATCCTACACATCGTTTGGCATCTATCTGGGGAACAACCTTGTAAATAGATTCACTTTCCGGATTTTGGATGTTTAAAACTAAACCAAGATCAGGTTCATCTACATCAAGGTCAATAACTGTTCCTCCTCGAATAGCAAAGGCAAGAGAGGAGGCAACACATGTTTTACCAGTTCCTCCCTTGCCACTAACTACGGTTAATCGAAACATATTCCCCTCCTAAAGAGAAGAATGATCGTGACTACATTGGTCGCCAACAATCTCAAGAGAATTATCGAGAAACGCTCTGAGTGTCTTTTCTACGGAAAGAGGAGGTACGCAAGCTACGTTCACTCCTCCATCTCTCAGCATTTGAGATGCCCTTTGTCCAATACCGCCAGTGATGACAAGATTGGCACCTAGGGATGCGATCCAATGAGGCATAGCCCCTGGCACATGTTCTCCTTGCGGAGGTGTTGCAATTTCCCGTGCTATTTCTTTTTGATTCTCTACGTCAACAACGAGAAATTCTTTTGCGTGTCCAAAGTGTTCTGATACGTTACCTCCGTTTTTAGCAATTGCTATCTTCATGGGAAAGCTCCTTTTTATTTATTTTCTTCAATTTCTGCCATGCGTTTACGAATATTTTCCATCTCGTTTTCAAGCAGAGATAATTCTTCCTTGAGCATATTTCGTTCTTCTTCAATCGTAGGAGTCGTAGGAGCATAATCCCAATCTACTGGAGCATTATAAATACCCCAACCTCTCCCCATGCCACGGCCTAAACCGAAGAAGCAACGACCCCATCGTGAGAATCGTCTACGCACATATCCAAAGTGACATAAACCTCTGCCACCACCTGTCATTGGTCCCATACCACGCGGTCCTGTTCTATCAAAACCAGGCATGTTATTTTTCCTCCTTATTGATAATGATTATCATTTGCATATAAATCCTATTCTCTGTTAAGATATTTGTCAAGCTATATGGTAAAAAGTGTTACGAGGTAGGGGCTTTTCTTCCTACCCATTAATAGATATGTTGAAAAAGGAGTTTTTACTCTATGGATCAAAACGATCAGGTTAAACGCGAGGAGTATGTTGAAGCCCTTAAAAAGGCTGGTTTTCGTTTAACAAACCAGCGCCAGACAATTATAGATGTGCTTATTGAAGGGGAGGCCGAACACGGTAATATACAACTGATATGGGAAAAGGCCCACGAAAAAGATCCCTCCATAGGTATTGCTACAGTGTATAGAACAATAGGCCTTCTTTCTGACATGGGGTTGCTCTATCGTTTTTCTCTTGATGAAGGTTTTGAACGCTTTGAACTTCCTTCTTCGTCTATTCATTTCCATCTTTATTGCCGTTGTTGTGGAAAGGTTCTTCATCTCAAGAATGAAGAAGAAAAAGAAAAAATTATTAAGAAATGGCTTGAAGAGGCAGGTTTTCAGCCTATTCCTCAGAGTCTTGAAATTGCTGGAATGTGTGGTGAATGCGCATCTAAAGTGAAAGAGTGCAAAAAGACACAAGATCTTCCATGCACTCTCTTAGGAAAAGGGTGGAGGCGACGGTATTGTGGCCGTCGGCGAGGCTGTTTCCGTCATGATGACCTATAGAAGTCAATACTATATAAAGACGGAGGGGGAATTGGGAATGAAAGACGTCGTACGCGTTGGTATTATTATCTGTAATAGATATGGAACTTGCGCAGGAGGGAAATGTCTCAGAGCCCTTCATAACAGAGAGGGAGGATTCGCCCGTTACAAAGACAGAGAATTAGAACTTGTGGGGTACACGACGTGTAATGGATGTCCCGGTGGAAATGTGGAATATGCTCCGGCAGAGATGAAGAAAAATGGAGCGGATGTTGTGCATCTTGCTACAGGTATGGTTGTTGGCTATCCTCCATGTCCGAGAATTGATTATTTTAAAAAATATATTAAAGAAGCTTTTGGCCTCGACGTTGTAGTGGGGACTCACCCCATTCCTGAGAAATACTACACTGTTCACTCCGCTCTAGGCACATGGAACTCTCCAATGTGGCAAGACCTGATCTCCGCTGTTATTGGCGATGAAGAGATACGTTTAGCGTATAATTAATTAAAAATAAAAAGAGCCGCCTTTGTGACGTGCACCCTCCAAATGCTGGATTTTCTATCCAGCATTTGGAGGGTGGGACATTGGCGGTTCTCTTTATTTTAAAATTCGCAAAATTCGAAAATGGATGCTAGTATATAAAAACCCTGATTCTTTCGTCGTCCCCCAGTTTTTTAAAGGGGGAGATTTTTTATGGGAGGTAAACGTGTAAAAGTAGTGGAAGTTCTTTTGGTGGAAAGGGATCAACAGTATGCCCAAGAAATGCGAAAACTGTTGAGAGAAGAAAAGATCGTTAACTCTTTACACATTGTTTGTAATCAATATGAGGCTCTCGATTATATTCGCCAAGTAGGTAAATATTGGGATCGTTCCGAGCCTGATGTGGTGATTACAGATTGTGCGTTGCCTAATCATGGCTGTGAGGAGCTTTTGTCGGAAATACGAAGTGAGCCAGCCTTTTTTTATCTCCCCATTATTTTTATTTCCACTCCTGGTGAAATGATTCCTTTCGAAACGGCTGATTATATGGTTCGATTCGTAGAGAAACCTCTTTCTGGAAAAATTTTATTGGAAGCCCTGACTTCCTTTGAGAATTTTTGGATAGCTGTGACCCTTATAAAAGGGTATTAAGAATTTGATCTCTATTGACTAAAGAAGGAGGTATATCATGACTCGGAGTATTGTAAATACGAGAGATATGGTGTGGGTCTTAGATCCTTCTGAAACTTTTGATGGTCCTGTGAGAGATGGAGGTGTTATTGTTGCTCGTGTAAGTCCGGGGTGCTGGGGAGCGATGATTACTCCAGATTTCCCGAGTGGTCATGAGGTGACCCGGCCTATAGCTGTAGAAGGGGCAGAAGTTGGAGATGCCATTGCGTTAAAAGTACGAAAAATACATGTCCTTTCATTAGCCACTACATCTGGTACCGATAAGCCCCAGGAAGGGCATTTTCAAGGGGATCCTTTTGTAGCGAAACGATGTCCTGCCTGTGGAGTCATAAATCCTGAAACATATATAGAAGGAATAGGAGAAGATGCCATACGTTGTAAACAGTGTGGTGTTCCTGTACATCCCTTTAAACTTGAAAGTACTTATACGATAGTGATGGATGACAATAGAAATGTAGCGGTAACGGTTCCTCCTGATGTAGCAGCAGAGATAGCTTGTGATGCGGCACATTTTAGTGCTCTTCCCCCAGAATCCAGACAGTACTCGGCAAATATTATTGCTCGTGGAGATCTGTCGGGTATTATTGCTCCGTTGCGTCCTATGGTAGGGAATATGGGGAGTTGCCCAGCAGCGGCTATGCCAGCATCTCATAATGCAGGTGATTTTGGAAGTTTCCTTGTAGGCGCTTCTCATAAGTATGCCTTAACTGAAGAGGCATTGAAGGATCGTACCGACGGCCACATGGACGTGAATGAGGTTGTGGAAGGTTCTCTCGTCATTGTTCCTGTGAAGGTTTTTGGCGGCGGTATTTATGTTGGAGATGTCCATGCCATGATGGGAGATGGAGAGATCGCTGGCCACACAACTGATGTATCAGCAGAAGTAATTATTGAAGTTCATATCATTAAAGGGCTGACTCTTGATGGACCAATTATTCTCCCTACTCATAATGACCTCCCGGATATTGTAAAACTTCGTTCCCCAGAAATAATGGAAAAAGCTTTAAATATTGCTGCTTCGTGGGGTTTTGATCTCGAACAGGAGGTTTTACCCCTTCAAGTAGTAGGAACGGGGAAAAATCTTAACGAAGCTGTTGATAATGGACTTATGCGTATGGTTTCCCTAACAGGAATGATGCTGCCAGAGATTAGAAATCGATGTACCCTTACCGGCCAGGTAGATATTGGCAGACTTCCTGGGGTTGTACAGATTTCCATGTTAGTACCTCGACCAGTTTTGGAGAGACTAGATCTTTGGAACATTATGTTGGAGCATTATTGCCAGTGTTAAAAGATGTTAAGAGTAACGAATAACCAATAACCAATAACCAATAACCAAAGAGGCTGCCTTAATAGCAGCCTCTTTGGTATTCCCCCCTATAGAGTAGTTCTTATTTTATAGAAACAACCCAGCTCCTGGTCCCATTGGAAGGTTAAAGATGTACCACACAATAAGCTGAAGAGTGAAGAATATGAGGTAAGCAATAGTATAGGGCATGGCCAGAGAGATGACGGTGCCCATTCCTACAGGTTCTGTGTGTCCCTCTGGTTTATATTGCTCCATTAGACCGATAACTACTGGGAGGTAGTAGGAAAGAGGGGTAATAATATTTGAAGATGAGTCTCCAATTCTGTAGGCAAGTTGAGTGAGGGCTGGAGAAAAACCTACCATGGAGAACATGGGTACAAATATGGGAGCTAATATAAGCCACTTTGCAGAACCGCTCATGATAAAGAGATTGAGGAATGTACAGAGCAATATATACATGACGAGGAGAGGAATTCCGCCGAGATTCATAGCTTCAAGCCATTCTGCACCTCGCACGGAAAGTATGGTTGCCATGTTGCTTGTGTTGAAAAGGTTAATGAATAGAGAGGCAGGTAATGCCACAACCAAAAAGCTCAGGCTGCCTTGCAATCCTTTTTGCATAAGCTTCGGAATATCAGAAGCTTCTTTGATGCTGCCTGACCCATATCCATAGGCAATTCCCACAAAAAAGAAAAGAAAGAAGATAATAGCTACGACGCCAGATAGAAGCGGAGACTTTGGAACAATGCTGCCATCATCAGCCCTGAAGAATGAGCCCTGGGGCACCGTAAGGTAGAGCAAAAGACCAATGCATATGATAGCAGCTATAAGAGCGTAACGAAGCCCACGATTTTCCTCTGGAGTTACAGCATGTTTCAGAAGTTCCGATTCATCTTCATGTCCATGAGTATCGCCAAGAATTTTGACTGTAAATCGTTCTGTAACGAAGGTTGTTACAAAGGTTATAACGAAGGTTGCCACTACAAGGAAGTACCAGTTGATAAGGGGATGAACAGGCCCGGGAATGTTCATCCCCTTGGTTACAGACTCTGTGATTCCAGCTAAAAGAGCGTCTGTTCCGGCAATAAACAGATTCGCAGTGAAGCCTCCAGAGGCAGCGGCATAACCTGTGACGATTCCGACCCATGGATTTCGCCCCAACGCTTTGAAAACGGCAGCACCAATAGCAGGAGTGAAAATGATGCCGGCATCAGATGCTAGGTTAGCGTTGATACCTACGAAGGCGAGAACCGCTGTGACAAGAAAAGAGGGTGCACCCATAATAGTTTTTCTCATGAGAGCTGAAATGAGGCCTGTTTGCTCGATGAGCCCAATCCCAAGCATCATAGTCATAATGAGACCCAGAGGCGCAAATCCTACATACGTTTTTACAAAGTCTGCAAAGAAAGGACGAAGCGCTTTATAACTAATCAAGTTGGTAACGGACACAGTGGTTTCTTTTGCGGCTTCTCCTCCTTTCCCAGCAGCCATGTATGTAACAGATACCCCTGCTTTTGAGAGTAAGAGTGAAAGAATAATGACGATAAGTGAAAGGGTGACGAAGAGCCAGAATGGGTGAGGAAGTTTGTTTCCGATAATTTCAATACCTTTGATGAAGCGTTGGAAAAGACCAGGGCCACTTGCTGACGACTTTTTCTTGTTTTCTACCATATAAAGCCCTCCTTTGCTATGTTGTATCATTGCTATTACAAGGGGGGAACGATTCACTAAGAGTCGTCGTACAAAAGCAATAAGCATGTTTTTTATATACTGCTTTTAATAATCAGTCAAGTATTAAAAATATCAGAAATGAAACGGATATAGGGATCCTATGGAAATATATACACACAGGTGTGTAAGTTATCCACAAATAAAGCCGATCGATGTGTTCATTCGATCGGCTTTATTTGTTATTGAAGTTGTTGAAGCAATAATATAATTCTGTTGAGTTGGTTTTCCATAAAATGCCGCACAATAATATGCCCTCTTGAAGTTTGCGGAGAAGAGGAAAGGGCTAAAGAGAGGCCGGGGATGTAATCAAGATTAATAGCCCAATCTTGTAGTTCCGGAGCTTTAAAAGCATAGAGAATCCGATTAAGATTCCTTATGTAAGATAATTGCTTCTCGAGAGACAAGGGATCTCTCAGAGTTTTTTGAATTCTTTGAAGTTCTTGAGTTATGGATTTTGCCTCGTCTTGCTTTTTAAACGCCTTGAAAAGAGGCTGGTCGAGACGCGCTGTAATAGTTTCAATAAGAGCGCGGATATTGTACGAGAAAGACGAAGCACATAATATTCGCGAAAGGGCGAGAAGATAAATTTGCCCATCTTGCTTCAAAATGGAGCTATCGGTGTACTGTGGAAGATCTTTTTCTGTATGCCACCACCAACTCATGAAGCTGTTGGAGGTTGTGTAGGGACTGCCTTTTGGAAGAGTGGAGGACCAAATAAGGTATGGAGAAATGCCGATATTTTGAAAAGATTGATCCCACCCTCGAACATGGGCTCCCCAGACACCTTTTTGTCCAGTGAGATCCTCTATAACAGATGCGCCCCAATTCATGAGGTCGGAGCCCACCGTTATTCGAGAAAAATTTGAAGCCCCTCTCATCCCTGGCATATCGATATTTGAATAGGCTAAGCAATGTCTGTTAAGAGAAATGAAGTTACGAGATGCGAAAGCGGAGGATCCGGCATAACGTCCGTTTGAATGACCTGACCACCAACAGATTCGAAGCCCAAATTTTTTCCCTCTCAATTTCGCAAAGGTTTCTGCCAACGCTAGGGCAATCGCATTGCCGGTGGCGTTGTCAGATGCTCCATAGTGCCAAGAATCTAGGTGGCTTCCAACGAGAAGATAATATGGAGATTCTGTATCCGAAGAAATTACAGCTTCAAGAACGGGTATGTTTGTTACAGCCTGGAGAACGTTTGTATATATTGTTCCCTGGAGAGTTTCCTTTTGTAGCGTCGATGCGAGAGTGTCACTTACGGGTTTTGAGAGAACAATGACAGGAATGGAAGTATACATTCCTGTCTGTTCCGGCTCTGGCGTACCCCATACCATGTTTACATTCCCTTCATGAATAAGTTCCTCATCGCCTTGAGACCAGAGAATAACAAAAGCAATGGCTCCACGACGCTCGGCATCCATAATGGCTACGGGATTCGATGTTCTTGAGACGACTATGATTCCTTCAAGATCTTTTTTATTTTCAGAAGGGTTTCGTTCTGCCCAAAAGGTAAGGGGATGATGTTCCAATGCTTGAGGGGCCATAAGCCGTAATGGAGCCGTAATGCCTTGAGGAGCTGTGGAAGGTGTGAAACTCCATGTTTTGCAAGGAACGTTCCTCTTTTCTCCCTGAGCGTCAACATAGGAAAAATGCGCCTCTTGGGGGGTACTTAAAATAGCCGGGAAATAATAACGCTGGAAAGGAACCCCAGTTGCCTGAAGCTGATTTTCTATGAAATCTAGGGCTCCTGCTTCTCCTTGGCTTCCAGAAAGTCGATTAAAAGAAGCAATAGTTTTTGTATCGTCAAAAAGCTGAGGCCCTGAGAGAGAAGCGCATAGTTCCTTTTCTGTTGGGGAAAGCATATCTAAGCCTCATCAGAGCGATAGATATGAGAGACTTTCAGAAACTCTTCAGTAAAATTAACAAGGTATGCGGAGACTCCTTCAATAATTTCTTTCCCCCATGGCGCATTCGCTTTTTCAGGGACATCCGTTCCACCATAAGCGCCATTAGATGTAACATCTTTCACGTTCCGGATAACTCTTACAGAACCTTTGCCGAAAAAGACAGTGCTGATATGGGTATTCTGAAGGGTATCACTGAGGTGGTGTATTTCTGCAGGGAAAAAGTCCTTCATATGTACCAAATCTGGTTTAATGGCCATCATGACTGATGTCTCTTGACCAGCTCCGTGTCCGCCAGACCACGTAGAATTCAGTTGTCCCGCAAGGACCCACCAATCTACAATTGCAGCTATACCGCCGCGATTGTAAACAGCTAATGCCGCCTTATCTAGCGAAGGACCATTGCCACCATGTCCATTAAGAAAAATTATTTTTTTAATACCTGCATTCATAAGGCCCATCGCTATTCGGGTCATAACTTCTGCTAGAACTTCGAGCCCCATATCGATAGTCCCGGGGAAAGAAGTGTGATAGGGACAGACTCCGTAAGGCATTGTTGGTACAAGAAGCACTCGATCTGGGTATGCGGCTTCTATTCGTTTTGCCAGCTCTTCAGGAATCATATAATCGGTTCCGAGAGGGCCGAGAGGGCCATGCTGCTCCACGCTCCCTAAGGGAATAAGTCCTATGGTTTCTTCAGAAATACTTTCCTCGAGTTTTTTCCATGTAAGAGAGGCTAAATACATTAGTATTGGCTCCTTTCTGAGTGAAACTAAAGCTTATTTTTATAAAAAGCCCTGGCTGTAAACGGCCAGGGCTTTTTAGAGTAGGGTAAGGTTATGCGAAGTGCTTCTCTAAAGTTTCTTGGGAAGCTGGACGAGTACACTTGCTGACGATGACCATAACGATCATTGCATAGATCCAGCAAACGATTAAGGGGTTAAATCCGAAAGCCCAAGACTTGAATTTGAGAGTCATAAGAACAAAGAGTATCTCTCCTACAACAACTGAAGCAAAAGCGCCAGCTTTTGTAGCGCCTTTCCAGTACATTCCCAAGATAATAGGCGCAGCCCAAATTCCTAATCCACCGAAGGCGAAGAGAATGAGCTTAAAGATGGTTGCTGGCCGGGATATACCAAAAAGAATGGCGATGACCCCAATAATGACTGTAACGTACCGCGATATTTTAAGGATATGAGCATCGGTAGCTTCAGGATTAAAAAGCTTCTGATATATATCTCTCGTTACTGCGCCAGTAGAGACGATAAGGAGGCTATCGATTGTGGACATTCCCGCAGCCATAATGCCTGCTATGAGAACAGAAGAAACGAAGGGGGATACGCTCTGCTGAAGAATCAGAGGAACAACAAAGTCGATTTGTTTCCCTTCTAAGAGAGGAATGGATACGATAGCATTGACGCCAGACCACTCAATAAGAGTTGCGGCAAGCCACATGCCGATTGTTCCCAGAATCACGGCTTTGAACATGACCTTATAATCTTTCATAGCAAAAAATTTTGTGAATAACGTGGGTTGGCCGATAGAGAAAAAGCTCCACATAACGATCATGGAAACATAATTTCCCCAGCCATAGGATCCCCCGACCCCAGGATGGCTCATATACTCTGGGTTCAGCTCCAGAAGTTTTTGGGAAATAGAGGAGAAGCCTCCCCCTATTTTCACTGAAATAATGAAGGTTACGATAGCTGTAAGAACCATGAGAGACCCCTGCACCACGTCTGTGAGCATGGCGCCGCGAATTCCACCGCTCATGCAGTATAAGATGACAATGACTCCCATGGCTACAATACCTACCCATTCAGGTGCACCAGTAAAGGTACGCAGAATAATGCCGGCACCAATAGTTTGTGCACCCATCATGGGGATAAGAAAAATGATCATAAGAACAGCAAGGAGAACGCGCAATCCGTCAGATTCAAAACGATCTGCAAGATAATCGGCCATAGTAAGAAATTTGTATTTATGGCCGAGGTGGACTAATTTCCTCCCTACAAAGAGTGCAGGGATGATCATGCTGAAAACAAGGCCGGGAACGGATATAGATAGGCCCGCAAAGCCTACTTTATAGCAAGTGGCTGGGCATCCCATGAAGGTACTCATGCTGTATTGAGTAGAGAAGTATGCAATACCACTTACAATAGCTCCAGCCTTACCACTCATAACAAAGAAGTCTTGGAGCGTGTTTGTGTTTTTGGCAGAGTAGTAACCAATGAGCGCCATTAAAATAAAATAAAAACCAAGAACAGAATAAAAAGCACCAGGCATTGGGTGGATTAATGTAGAGACAGCATCCATGATTATTCCCTCCTATTTTCCACTATCTTCGTCGAATTCGTGGTACTCGGGACGAGACATGGCCTGCTTATAAAAAATGTAGATGAGAACCATTGTCGCTGCCGTATGAAGGGTCCAACCTACGATAAACAAGGGAAGTCCTGCTATTGACGGAATGTACTTCGTGGAGAAAAAAAAAGGGAAAGGAATCATAATTAAAACGTACATAAACATGAAGATCCAAAACCATTTCTTTTCAAAAGCATTACTGAAAACACCCATGAAGAACGACCTCCTCTTAGCTGAGATGGGATTATAAGACGTTTTTTGTCGTTTCTTCAGGCATCACTCCCTTCCATAGAGCATAAAACTCCAAGTCGAAGAGAAAAATGGGGATGCATTGCAAGATTTCAAGGATGTAATATGCAAAAAGTAAGGAAGAAAGCAAAATATATGTAAAGGGCAATGTCAAGAACAGATAATGTATATGCATCCCCCTGCTCATCAATGGATACACAACTATATCCATTGATGATGATATTGTACATTCCGTATTCTTTTTTTGTCAAGTGTAGCCTTTAAAAATCGGTAGGTATGCTTTGAATCTTCTTTTTGATAAAATATCTTCGTTTCTTCTTAGGAACAAATTTGCGTATACGTGTTAGTATGCAATTATTCTTTTTCCTCTATGGGGGTGACAATGAGCGAAAAATTGCAGTGTTTTTTAAGAGCGACCACAATTAAGGAGGGAATATATGATGACCGTGGAAAAAGAACATCGCGAAGTTGGCTTAGCAGGTTCCATTGGAATTTTTAGTGCAATTCTTGCGATAATCATGGTAGGGAAATTGTTTTTTGGCTTCGATACGGCTCTTCTCTTAATGATTGTTTCTATGTTTACGTCCTTTGTGTATGTTTTTGGATATAAATTTACATGGGATGAACTTTTTAACGGAGGTATCGTTCCCATGGTGGCCAGAGCTTCGGGAGCTATTATGATACTTCTCACCGTGGGACCTATGATTGCAGCTTGGATGATTTCTGGAACAATTCCTTACATTATCTATCTTGGCCTTCAACTTCTTACTCCCAAAACGTTTCTTCTTGCCGCTTTTATCGTTACGTGTATATCTTCTACTGTAACTGGAACATCCTGGGGATCTGCTGCGACTTTTGGTGTGGCTTTTATGGGGATAGCTATGGGATTAGGAGTTTCTCCCGCAGCGGCTGCTGGTGCTATTGTAGCCGGCTCATATTTCGGTGATAAGCTGAGCCCTGTTTCTGACACCACTGTTTTGGCAGCTGCTACTGCAGAAGTAGATGTTATTGATCACATTCGCTCTATGATATGGACTACGGCTCCAGCCTTTATTATTAGCCTTTTGATCTATTCCCTTGTTGGGTCCAGAGCTTCCGGGGCTATCGATATGAGTCAGATTAACGAAATCCTGACAGCGTTACAAAATACGTTTACGCTGACACCAATCGTTCTCATTCCACCTGTCGTTCTTCTTATCCTTGCTTATATGAGGAAGCCCACTCTTCCTGTTCTTTGGGTTGCCATGATGGCTGCAGTACCTTTAGCTATGATGCAAGGGTATACAGTTCCTGAAGTTGTCAAGATAATGGCTAATGGCCCTAAAATTGCTACAGGTGTGGCCAGTGTCGATAAGTTACTGAGCCGTGGGGGACTTTCGTTCATGGCAGGGTCTGTTGCAGTTGTTTTCTTTGCTTATATTTTTGCCGGTCAACTTGAGTATTCTGGTACTTTTAGCAGGATAAGCACGGCATTGCGAGATAAGTTTATTCGTGGAAATAAGGGAAAACTTGTTTTCTCTATCTCTCTTTCAGGTATCATGACAGGTCTGGGAACGGGAAATTCGTACTTGAGTGAAATTGTTCCTGGTACTATGTATCGCGAATTGTGTGATGAGATGAATGTTTCAAGACGAGTTCTTTCCAGGACTCTTGAGGACTCTGGAACTGTGGTAGTTCCCCTCATCCCATGGTCTGCTGCCGGTATCTATATGTCCACCGTTCTTGATGTGCCGGTGTTTTCTTATGCGCCATGGGCCTTCTTATGCTACCTCGGTTTCTTAACAGCCTGGTTTTACGGCTTTACTGGTATAGCCATTTGGCCTTCAGATAAATCTAAGGCGAGAGGCTAGGCGATAGGTATGGGGCTTTTACTGATTAAAAATGGTCATGTTTATGGGCCAACATCTCTGGGGAGAAAAGATATACTTATAGCAGGACGTTCTATTTTGTCTATAGATACTCACATTTCGGAAGAGGCGGTACGGGCATTAGATAAAAACGCTGCCATTATTGACGCTGAAGGGGCCTGGGTTACACCTGGCCTTATGGATAGCCATATCCATTTTAATGGTGCTGGAGGAGAGGGTGGTCCTCATTTTCGAACTCCGCCCCTCCAACTAAGCAGTTTTATTCAGGCCGGTATTACCACGGCAGTGGCGCCTCTTGGTACAGACGGTGTGTCTCGATCGTTAAGAGAGCTTCTTGCAAAAGCACGTTCTCTCGAAAACGAAGGGATAAGTACCTATATGTACAGCGGTGCGTATCGACTTCCATCAGTAAGCATTACCGAAAACGTTATGACAGACATTGTTCTTATCGATAAGGTTATTGGAGCCAAGGTGGCCCTTTCAGATCATCGGTCATCCCATCCCACAGTAGAAGAGTTGCGAAGATTGATTTCTGATGCGAGAGTTGGTGGTATGCTGGCTGGGAAGGCGGGGATTGTAGAAGCTCATATGGGAGCTGAAGAGTGGGGGCTTGGTATTATCCAAGAAGCTCTTGCTGGAACACAAATTCCTATGAGTCAGATTGTACCTACACATGTAAATAGAAATCAAAAGCTTTTTGACGAAGCCCTTAAATATTGCGAACAGGGTGGAGTTGCGGATATGACTACAAGTATGGGAAGTGATAGTGACTCGGTGAAGCCCTGCGATGGAGTGCGTCAGGCGCGGTTGCGAAATATCCCCCTTTCCAGGTTTACTATGAGCACAGATGGCAATGGAAGTATGCCAGTGTTTAATAAAGCAGGTGAACTTGTAGGTATGGGAATTGGCGAGCCTATAACTCTCTTTACGGCGCTGCGGGAGATTCTTCTGGAATCGGGAGTCTCTACAGAGGAAGCTCTCGCTTTAGTGACAAGTAATGTAGCCGATCGGTTGAAACTAGCCAATAAAGGACGTCTCTCTGCAGGGAATGATGCAGATCTTCTTATCATCACTCCTAGCGATATAGCATTACGTTATGTAGTGGCTAAGGGAGTTATAATGATGAAAGAAGGGACGGTTATTCGCAAAGGAACCTTTGAGTCCTGCTAGATTGCAGGCCGAAGATAGAAAGCAAAAGATAAAAGATAAGTTTAGAGAGCTCCTGTGAAAATAGGAGCTCTTCTTGATTTTTAAAAGAAGAGGGGGACTATGATAATGAATGGTCTTGTAATTAGGAATGTTCGTGTCTATGCTCCAAACTCTTTGGGCTATAAGGATATTTTTATTTTCGGGGGGAAAATCATAAAGATTGAAGACCATGTTTCTTGTAATGCATTGAAAGAAACAGGCCTCGTTTTTCGCATTATAGAGGGGGACCAACTTCTAGCTGTTCCGGGGCTTATTGATCAACATGTACACTTTAATGGAGCCGGAGGAGAGGGAGGCCCTCTCTACCGAACACCGCCTACCCCTCTCTCCCTACTCGTTAAAGCGGGCATAACAACAGCTGTGGGATTGCTAGGAACGGATGGTGTTGCTCGTTCTTTGCGAGAGTTGCTCATGAAGGCCCGTGCCTTAGAGATGGAAGGTATAACCACAAAGATATTTACAGGAGCCTATCAGATCCCCAGCCCTGTTCTGACAAGTGATATTACAAGCGATATAATGCTCATCGATAAAGTAATAGGTCTTAAAATTGCCTTTTCAGATCATCGGTCTTCGCATGTGAGTCGACAAACCCTTCAAGAAACTGTATCACAGGCACGGGTAGGTGGCATCCTCTCTGGAAAATCTGGAGTTGTGATGATCCATATAGGGGAAGGAACTCATCGTCTTCGTCCATTTTTAGATATTGTAGAGACAACTGATATTCCTATTCACCAATTCGCTCCAACCCACCTCAACAGATCTCAGGAGGTTCTTCAAGAAGCTGTTTTTTGGGGAAGGGAAGGGGGATATGTGGATATAAGTGCTGGGGTTTCGAGTCGTTATGGTTTTATTTCAGCTGTAAATCCCAGCCAAGCTGTAGCATTGCTTTTGAAACAAGGAGTGGCTGAAAACCGCATTACTATGAGTTCAGATGGCAACGGAGTCATGACTGTCCATAATCCCGATACAGGTACACTACAACCACTTATCGCGCCGGTGAAGGCTTTATTTGAAGAATTTACGCAAATGATTCGCGAGGGGATAGCTATAGAAACGGCAGTTCGGATTGTATCGACGAATGTAGCTGATCATCTTTGCCTTTTCGAAAAGGGAAGAATTGTCGAAGGTGGTGACGCGGATCTTCTCCTTTTAAGTGAAGATGAACTTTCTCTTCACACAGTCATAGCTCGCGGAGAGATTATGTTTGAAAAGGGACGAGTGATAAAAAGAGGACTTTTTGAGGAACAATAAAAAAGAAGGCCCTCTACTAGCTCTAGAGGGAGGGCCTCTATTTCTCTACATATCAAATTCTCCAAAGGACATATGCGGACTTTTTTGGGGATTAAGCATTGAGTTATAGGCGATAACAAGATGCTCTTGCATGGCCTTTTCTGCAGCAACAGGGTCGTTAGCGGTGATAGCTTCTACAATTTTATGGTGTTCTTCGTAGCTTAACCTTATTTGGGATCCAGGCTGGACCTTATTGAGTTGGGCCAGATTATAAAAACTCATGAAAAAGAAAACATAGAGGTTGGAACGCCAAAAAAGTTGTTGTATATAGCGATACAGATACGTATTTCCTGACATTTTAGCAATGGCCATATGGAACTTCTCGTTCAAGGCAGCATATTCATCTTTTTCGTTAGCGAGATATCTCTTTTTCTCTTCTTCATTGATGCGTGTCAGGGTTTCGGCCATTCTCTTGTCAGCAATTCGCGCAGCAATTCGTGCGGCTTTCCCCTCCAGTGTTATGCGCATGTAGTAAATTTGTTCCATATCGTCCGGAGAAAGAGTAGGGATCAAATATCCTTTTTGCTTAGGCATTTTTTCAATAAAGCCTGTTGAAGCTAAACGAGAGAGAGCCTCCCTCACGGGAGTTCTGCTCATATCGAGTTCTTCAGCCAGGTTTGTTTCATAAATTCTATCTCCAGGTTTAAGTTCATGAGACAAAACAAGTCCTATGATTTTTTGGAAAGCTCGATCGCTTGCTCCTGAACGTTCAGCCACAATTTTTCCTCCTCTGCATAGTAACGTATACCCACTTCATCTTAGCATAAGAAATACATAGCGCTTTAGTCTACCATAAATAAAAAGCGGTTCTGAAGTACATCCCAAAAGTTGGGCAGATATGGCATATGGAGGAACACATTGTCCTTGACAGAAGAAGAGGCTTCTTTATAATCGCTATTGAAATAACATGATATTATAAAACATATAAAGAAATATTTTAGGAGGAATAACCCTGGTTATAGATACGCATCTTCACTCAGAAGAATTTTCTTCCGATAGCTTTCTTCCCATAGAAGAAGCCATCCAAAGAGGTCAAGCTCTTGGGCTTAATGGTATTTGTGTCACAGACCATGAAAGCATGGGAATGCGTGCTTTTGCTCAGGAACTGTCGAAAAAACATAATTTTCTTGTGTTGGTAGGTCTTGAGCTTTTAACTTACGAAGGCGATCTTCTTATTTTTGGTCTTGACGCTGTTCCTCAGAAGAAAATGCATGCTATTGATGTGGTGGATATTGTTGCCCAACAAGGAGGAATAGCTGTGAGTGCCCATCCTTTCCGGGATAATGGCAGAGGTATGGGGAATTTTATTCGCTCTCTTCCTGGACTTAATGGAGTGGAATCTTTCAACGGAAGTACTCGCCTTACTCATAATTTTAGAGCTCATAATCTTGCTTGCGAGCTGGATCTTCCTTGCCTTGGCGGTAGCGATGCTCATCTTGTCAATAGAGTAGGGCGTTATGCCACCGCTTTCCCTGGTATTGTGAGGAGTGAAGAGGATTTTATTGGTGCTATTAAAACAGGAAATGTTTATCCCGTAGTCTATGATGTAGACCGATATGTACGTGTATAGTCTTTTACTTTAAAGGATATAAGCCACCCATATAACGGCAGTCATAACTGCGGCGCTTACTGGTGCAGTGAGAAGGTTGTCCAGCTCATGTTTGAAAAGACCCTCTGTAAAGAGCGTTGCCAAACTGCCCCAGAGTAATATGAGCCATGGTGCCTGTCCCATAGGAACCAACAGTCCAAAAACATATCCTCCAGAGATAGCACCACAAAAACATGCCAAGCTTCCTTCGAGAGTCTTGCCTTCCAGCCATGGAATTTTCCCCCAACGCTGTCCTACAAGTACGGCCCAGGCATCTCCGATGGTAGCCATGACGAGGGCTTGAACTGAAGCGGGATCTGGAAAAAGGGACGCAACAAAAGCGCCGAGAAGATAGCACGTTGTGCCAGAAATAGATTTTTCTTTTCTCTCGTAAGGTTCTGGAGATATGACAGTTAGCCATTTAGACAGGAAAGGGACATGGCAACTTATTTTCTCAAGAGCGAAAGAGAAAACTGTAGCGATCATAAGGTATTTATTCATGACGCCTGAGCCACCAAACGGGTAGATAATGCAGGGAAAAATCAGCCCCCCATATCGGAGTAATTTTCGGCGAACGAGAGGTTCTCGAAAGGCGCAAGTTACGAAAGTTATATCTGAAGCTATTTTGTGGCGCCAGTTAATGAAGAACCATATGCCCACAGGTATTAGCGAAAGAACAGTCCAAAGGTGTGTTTCCGCTCGAACCATCCCCAGAAAAACGCCTAAAACCCATCCTAGGAAAATGCAGAACAAAACGCCCCCACGAAAAGTCAGCCAAAGGGTCAGGGCAATAAGAATAGCTGCTGACATTTCAAGAGGGAGCAAGAGCATGGAAACGATTCCTAAAAGAATTGCAGATCCAATCATTTTTCTCCTTCCTTTTTATCATTTTCCTGCGAGAAAAGAGGATAGTCTTGAAGTTTAACGAAACGGAATCCTTTCTCTTGCAGTAGCGGAATTACGCTCATAAGCCCTTCAGCGGTGCTGCTTTCGGGATGGTTCATATGACAAAGAATAATGTCTCCAGGGCGAGCCTTTAAAAGAACAGAGATAATTTCTTTTTTCGAAAAAGAGGCCCCGCCATCGCCGGCAATTGTGTATCCTACAACAGAGTAGCCCCGTTCCTTAATAATGGAAAGAGCTATATCGTCGTAATAATTTGTTCCTGAACGAAATAGCTTAGGATGTCGCCGAGTCCTGTTGTAAATTGAAGCAGCGCCTTTATCTACCTCTTCCAATAATTCATCTATGGAGCAAGACCCTTTAATTCCGTATGCAGATTGGCCAGAAACAGAAGCAGGTTTGTGGTTCATCCCATGGTTCTCTATTTGAAAGAGGGGAGAGGAAGCGAGATTTAAAAAAACTTCTTCGTTTACCTCTATCCATCGTCCTGTAACAAAGAGAGTGGCGGGAATTTTTTCCTTCTCAAGCCATTCAATAAGCTCCCTGTCAAATCCGTTCCCTCTTTTCCCTCCGCAAGCATCTAACGTGAGCGCTACTACAGGCTCCTCGGTTTTCATGCGAGTACAAACCCCAGGAATAGTTTCTCCCCACAACCGGGGTACAGGGGAAGAAAAAACCTCCCCAGCAGGGAGTAAAAGATATGTATATACCATAATGATAAAGAAAAAAGGGTAACTCACGTATCTTTTTTTCATAGTTTTAGTGTGCTCAAGCTAGAGAAATTCCCTTCTCAAGATAAACATTTTGTACGGAATGAATAAGATCAATGCCTTCTTTAAAAGGTTTCTGAAAGGCTTTTCGACCAAGAATGAGCCCCAGACCACCTCCTCTTTTGTTGATTACCGCAGTTCTTACAGCCTCTCTAAGATCGCTAGCACCTAAAGAAGCCCCCCCTGAGCTGATGAGACCAATTCGTCCCATATAGCAGTTCGCTACTTGGTAACGAAGAAGGTCTATAGGGTGATCGGTAACAAATTTTTCATAAAGCTCTGGCGATGTTTTCCCAAAATGAAGATCTCGAAAGCCTCCATTTGTCATAGGAAGTTTTTGTTTAATAATATCTGCTTCAAGCGTAACACCTAAATAGTTTGCCTGTCCTGTCAGATCAGCAGCGAGATGATAATCCTTTTCTTTAGTTTTAAAGGCCTTGTTTCGTAAGTAACACCAAAGGATGGTGGCCATGCCCATTTCATGAGCTGCTTGGAACGCTGCGGAAACTTCTTGAATTTGGCGAGGCGACTCTGGGCTTCCAAAATAAATAGTCGCGCCTACCGCCACTGCCCCCAAATCTCGAGCTTGTTTTACCGACGCAAAAAGAATCTGGTCGTAGGTGTTGGGATATGAAAGAAGTTGGTTATGATTTATTTTAAGTATAAAGGGAATGCGGTGGGCATATTTTCTAGCCATGGCTCCCAACACGCCAAGTGTGCTGGCTACTGCGCTGCATTCGGCTTCTATAGCAAGTTTCACAATGTTTTCTGGATCAAAATAGATTGGATTAGCTGCAAAACTAGCGCCGGCAGAGTGTTCCACGCCTTGATCTACAGGAAGAATAGAAAGATATCCTGTCCCTTTAAGTCTGCCATGGTCAAAAAGTGTCTGGAGAGATCTCAGCACAGGGGTAGGGCGGTCTGTCTCAGCCGCAAAGCGATCTACAAAATCTGGGCCAGGAACAACAAGCATATCGGAAGGAATTCCCCAACACGTATATGTGAGGAGAGATTCCCTTTCAGGCCCAAGAATTTCCCCAATTTCGTCCAGATACTGCGACATAATTTATCCCTTCTTTCTTTTCTGGATTTCTTCAAAAAAGAGCGAAGCAGAAGAGAATATGGTGTAAAAACAATTCCATCATAACCATGATACCCAATGAATTCAAGCCATCATGTGATACCATACGTTATATAGTTAACTAGAAAGCGGAGAGAGGAGATGACGCTTATGGAAGACGTTCTTGCACCAAAAACTTCTGTTATCGGTTTTATAGGGTTAGGCGTTATGGGAGGTAGTATGGCGAAGCATATTCTCGATGCAGGATATGAACTACATATCTACAACAGGACTCGTGAGAAAGGAAAGGACCTCGTAGAACAGGGCGCTATCTGGGAAGAAAAAGTAGCTGATCTTGCGAGAAAATGCAATGGTGTTATCACAATGGTGGGGTTCCCCAGAGATGTAGAGGAAATATACTTTGGGTCTCAAGGGCTGATTGAGAATACAAAACATGGCACATTTCTTGTTGATATGACGACCTCAAGTCCGAGTCTGGCTCTTCGTATTTATGAAGCGGCGGAACGCAAACAACTTCACGCATTGGATGCTCCTGTCTCTGGTGGGGATAAGGGGGCAAGGGAGGGCTCTCTCTCCATAATGGTTGGGGGCAAAGAAGACACGTTTAAAGCGGTTCTCCCTCTTTTCCAGGTCATGGGAAAGAATATTGTTTACCAGGGCAGGGCTGGGAGTGGTCAACATACTAAAATGGCCAACCAAATCGCCATCGCTTCCAACATGATCGGGGTGTGCGAAGCTATTTCTTATGCTCTTAAAGCTGGCCTTGACCCGGAAAAAGTTCTTGCTAGTATTAGCCAAGGTGCCGCTGGCAGCTGGTCTCTATCGAATCTTGCCCCTCGTATGATTGCCGGCAACTTCGACCCAGGCTTTTATATAAAACATTTTATTAAGGATATGAAGATTGCACTGGAAGCGGCTGATGGAATGAGCCTTGACACTCCTGGTTTGGAGATGGCTCTTTCCATGTATAAGAAATTAGCGTCTTTGGGACACGAAAATGATGGGACCCAGGCCCTCTTCCGTCTTTATAGCGACAAAGAATAAGAGAAAATTTATAGAGCAAATGGAGAAGGCCCTCTCTACAGGAGGGCCTTCTTTAGAGTAGTTCTCGAATTTTCTTTAATTTTTGGGCACGTTCAATAGCACGATCCATAAGTGCCATATGGTTGACCACGACTCGCTCATGTGTGGCAGTTAAAATAATTCCGAGGGCATCGTTTGCAGAAATTTGAAAGAGTAAGCGATTCCCCTCTATTTCGGCGAGAGTCGCTTTGAATTCCAGAGAGACTCCGAGCATAGCGGTGGCTTCATGAACAACTTCAATAGATTTTCCAATAGAGATATATCCTTCGGGCAGAAGATGGTCCACTGTTTTCATACATGCCTCAATAATAGATTGAACACACGACGAGGTGGAAAGAAGCTGGTTGAGATGAACATTTTTATTCCCCACAGTGTCGTCCACTTCCACGGTTTTCTTTACAGTAGCAAAGAGACCTGGTGTCAATATATTCCGCACATCGAACATGTTCCGCCCTCCTTTACAAGATTATTTGTTCTTTATTTTAACACTTGTTTGTCGATCTATGAAAATTTTATGATATATTAAATATTAAGTATTTCCCAAATAGGAAGGAGAGAAGAGAGTGGCGAAAATACTTGCAATTTGTGTGAGTGAGAAAAGAAATGAACCTAAAAGACTACAGAATGAGGCCTCTTTTATTCCAGGTGGAATTGAAGGAGACTCGCACTATGGTTTAAGCGAGCGAGAAGTGAGCCTCCTTCGTCGTGAAGATATAGAGGATGCGGAACAAAAGGCAGGCTTTTCTTTCCCACCAGGTTCTCTTGCTGAAAATCTGATTGTGGAAGGCTTGCCGAGCGAGATGCCTTCAGGAGCTCTATTGCAAATAGGAAAGGATGTAATCCTCCAGGTTGTGGGAAAAGGGAAAAAACCTGGCGAACCCCACTCTTATGACTATAAAGGATGGTGCCTTCTGCCTCTCTGCGGATATTTCCTTAAGGTTTTGAGTGGAGGTACAGCTTTTTTAGGTGATGAAGTGATCTTCCGTTAGTTTGGAAGACCTGGACGTTTCTATAAACATGCTTAGATTAAATATGATTAATAAAATGGATAATAAAGAAAATACGCAACAAGTGATACAGCAACTTTTTGTCAATTCTCATGAGGCCGTTGTTTTAAGCGATGGATCTGGGCGCTGGATATGGGGCAATGAGCAGGCTGTACAGATTTTTGCTCTTCATGAAAAAAAATTAAGAGGGCATTTACTCTATTGGCTGGAAGATGACCAGAAAAGATGGTTTGAAGGAGGAGAGGTAAAGAAAGAGATTTTCATCACGGAAACAACGGGAAAAAGCTCTTTTAGCCTTCAAAAAACCCCCCTTTTCGATGAGCAGAACAATGTTCGGGAAATGGTAGGGGTTATTCGGGATGTTACGTATAGAAAGAAACGAGAGAAAATCGTTCAATTGACTTTAGGTGTTATGAACCACGCCTTGGAAGGTGTGGTTATAACCGATTCCTATGGAACGATTACAATGGTGAACCCTGCCTTTACAACTATTACTGGCTATGAATCTCATGAAGTGATAGGGAAAAACCCAAGAATATTGAAGTCGAATAAGCACACAAAGAACTTTTATATGAATTTTTGGAAATCTCTTATTGAGAAAGGATATTGGGAAGGCGAGATTTGGAATCGCCGTAAGGATGGGGAAGTGTACCCTGAGTGGCTTTATGTTACTAGCGTATACGATGAGAAAGGGCAAGTTACGGAATATATCTCTGTTTTTAGCGATCTTTCTACAATGAAGACGAAGGATGCCCAAATTCGCCTAAAATCTTGGTACGATCAGCTTACGGGACTACCGAACAAGGAGATGTTTCTTGACCTTTTACGTCGGGAGATGAAGAAAAGATCAAAAGATGCCCCTTTTTTGGGAGTTTTATTTCTGAATATAAATCGTTTTAAAGCTGTAAATGAGAGTTTAGGTCATTTTTCCGGCGATCTTCTTTTACAGCATGTAGCTCAACGTCTTCAAAAAGCTGCTGGAGAAATAAATACGGTAGCTCGTATCAGTGGAGATATTTTTTATATTCTTGCCCATCAGGCTAAAAATGTTATGGAGATAGCTCAGATAGCAAAGATGCTTTTAGAGTGCTTCAATGAGCCCTTTGATGTAAATGGTACGCGTTTTTTCCTAACAGCACGGGTTGGTATTAGCGTATTTCCAGACGATGGAACAGACGAGGAGATTTTACTTCAAAAAGCAGATATTGCTCTTTTTAGAGCGAAAGAAACGGGTTTAAATGCGCATCAATTTTTTAAAGGTGAACTTGGTGTTCAGACCGGTGAGCGCCTTTTACTGGAAAGCGATCTTCGAAGAGGGCTTTTATATAACGAGTTTTTTCTCTATTACCAGCCGCAACTCGATATGGTGAAAAAGCATGTTTGTGGAGTAGAGGCATTAGTACGATGGAAACATGGGAAGCGGGGGCTTATCGCTCCTGGAGACTTTATTCCTACAGCGGAAGAGACAGGTCTTATATTACCTTTAGGAGAAAAAATACTTTCTATGGCGTGTAAGCAAAAGAATCGATGGAACGATCGCTTTCTCGGTTCCATCGAAGTGAGCGTAAATATTTCTCCTAAACAGATCTACCAGAAAAATTTCATTGATGAAATAAAAAATATCCTTGAAAAGTATTCTATTGAACCGGGCCAAATTGCTTTTGAAATTACAGAATCTGGAATTATGAAGAACGGAGATTTTTCTCTGACGATACTTCAGAAATTAAAAAGCTTCGGTTGTCGGCTTTTTATCGATGATTTTGGTACAGGATATTCTTCATTAGCGTATCTTAGCCGTTTCCCTGTAGATGTTATAAAAATAGATAAGTCTTTTATCGATGGAATTGGGAAGAATAGCAGTGATGAATTACTTGTTAAAACTATAATCAACTTAGCACATTCTTTGGAACGTAGCGTGATAGCGGAAGGAGTGGAAACTGCGGAGCAACAGTGCTTTCTTGAAAACGTACACTGCGATGTAATTCAGGGGTATATTCTGAGTCGTCCCCTTCCTGCAGTAGAAGTCCCAAATTTCATAAAAAACTATTATCATGCCTAACATAATAAAGGAGTGGGTCTTCATGGATCATCAAAGTTCCATCACGCTCTATGAGCAGGAAGATCACAAGTTTTATCTTCTCGGATGGGAAGAACAGGAAGAAGAAGGAGTTGTCCAGACGAATCAATACGTTATCCTTTCAGGTAAGGAAGTTGTATTGCTCGATCCAGGCGGGGCTCATGTTTTTCCTAGAGTACTTGCCAACGTGGCAGAACTTTTTGAGCTAAAAGACATTAAACATATTTTTTATTCTCACCAAGACCCAGATGTATCGTCTGGCATTACGCTCTGGTTGTCTATGACAGAGCGATCTCAGGTTTATATTTCGGGGCTTTGGACCCGATTCCTTCCTCACTTTGGAATATACGATCATAGAAGAATTACAGCTATCCCCGATAAGGGGGGAGCCTTTTCTCTTTCTAATGGCCGGACTATGAAGCTGATTCCTTCTCATTTTCTTCACTCGACAGGAGCTTTTTCCCTCTATGACCCTACCTCAAGAATTCTCTTTACGGGAGATATTGGTGCTGCGATTTTCCCTCAAAATAGTCGATATCCCGTGGTAGATAATTTTGAAAAACATATTCAGTATATGGAGGGATTTCATAAACGGTATATGGCTTCCAACAATGTTTGTCGACGCTGGGTAAAACAAATCTCTTCTTTGGATATAGTCGCTATTGCGCCACAACACGGAGCTGTTATCAAGGGTAACGACGTGAAGAAATTTCTTTCCTGGTTCGAAAATCTCCAGTGTGGAATGGATCTTCTCGGAACAATATACGGAGCCTAAGGGATTCTTCATATGCTCAACAAGGGGGGATTCATTCTAATGGATAAAAAATATGAAGACATTATTCGACGGTTGAGTACGGCTTTTTTTGCCGATACTATAATGAATTCCTTTATGACTCAACTCGACGAAGTGTTGGTGAGACGTGTTCGGCAGGTGGAACGAGAGATCTCGGAAACAGCGGGAGAATTTATAAGATTGAACGTTTCTCTTGGAGAAATGGTGAAAGATTTTGAAAAAAAGAGTGAGCAGACTCAAAAGAGCATGGAAGAGATTCATAGAATGAACCAGACACTTATGGAAGATTTAAAACGTTCTGGCACGGATCTTGAAGGAATGAGTAACGATGTGGATCGTACCGTTCATACGACTTCCGGGACGTTGGAATCTTTTCTAGAGGTAGAAAAAATGTCTCGGGAAATTCAGAGAATTGCGAAGCAAACGAACCTCCTAGCCCTCAATGCCTCTATTGAAGCGGCTCGAGCTGGGGATCATGGGCGGGGTTTTGCTATTGTCGCAAAAAATGTTCAGGAGTTAGCGGCGGAAACTAAAGTCGCCTCTGAAAATATCACATCTAAGGTAAACGAAATATCTCGTTCAGTTAATGAAGCCGTGGAGAGTGTCCAGCGAGTGGGAAGCATGTTTAAAACGATTCGAGATTCTTTAGCGTCTTTTGCAGAATATTTAACCGAAAATAAGGTTTTTTTGGAACAAGTGCGGAATACAATGACTGACGGTGCTCTTCAAATAACGGAAACTTCTGACGAAATGGAGCGTTCTGTTGTAGTAATGGGGGATGCCTCTAAAAAATTTGAATCTATGGCGGCTACTATCTCTGCAATTGTCCTTGCACAAAAAAATTTGAAAAAAATCAGGCTTTAGACAACTTTTTTACTTTCTTTTCCCTTATATTCAGTAGACGAGGAAGAGAATATGAACGGAGGGAAGGGAGATATTATCCCCCTTCCCTCCGAAGAAGAATCCTTAAAGTCCGAGAATGTTAGGTAGCCACGTAACAGTAGCTGGAATATACGTGATGAGTGCCAGCAGTATCAATAAAGGTATGAGCAAAATACAAAGATCTTTAAGCATCTCCCGTATAGTTATTTTTGCAATACCACATGCCACAAAAAGGCACACGCCAAGTGGTGGAGTACACATTCCAATAGTGAGGTTTACAGCCACAACCACTCCAAAGTGTATTAAGTCGATGTTGAAGGCTTTGACTATAGGAAGGAATAGTGGCACAAAAATAGTCAGCGCACTCGTTGTATCAATAAAGGTCCCTGCGATAAGCAATACTATATTAATGATGAAAAGGGCTCCCCATTTACTGTGTACAAGAGACATAAGTGTTGCTGCTACCTCTTGAGGAACCATTTTTACGGTCATGAACCATATAAAAAGATTTGCAGTCATAAGCACCGTCAAGATAATACCGTTCATAATAGCGGCATTCACGAAAGCTTTCCATATTTTTCTCCATGAAAGCTCTCTATAAACTAATCCACCGACGATGAGGGCATAAGCAACGGCTACTGCTGCTGATTCTGTTGGAGTAAAGATGCCGCCAATAATACCTCCAATGATAATAATGGGCATGAGCAAGGCTAAAATAGCATCTTTAAGTCCAGCTCGGCGCTCTGTGGCAGTAGCTCGGGTTTTGCTCCCTTGATATCCTCGCTGCCTGCTAATAAAGTAATTGGATATCATAAGGAAAATGCCCATTAAAATGCCAGGAATAATACCGCCCATAAAGAGTTTGGCGATAGAAGCACTAACAATAACACCATAGACGACTAGGGGAATGCTTGGTGGAATAATGGGGCCTATGGATCCTGCTGTGGCGACAAGAGCTGCTGAGTATGACGGAGAGTAGTTTTTATTAACCATTTCCGATATAAGAATGCCGCCGATGGCAGCAGTGGCAGCGATAGCGGATCCGGTAACGGCAGCAAAGATCATAGAGGCTACGATAGTCACCATACCTAACCCGCCTGGCCAATGTCCCACAAGAGATTCAGAGAAGTTAGTAAGTCTCTTCGATATTCCTCCAGCAGCCATAAGATCTCCAGCGAGAATAAAGAGGGGAATAGCGATGAAGGCAAAATTATCCACCCCTGTGAACATTCGCTGCACAATAACCTCTAAAGGTAAAGATGTTCCGAGCAACCCTACAAGCGTGACGAAGCCCAAAGAGAAGGAGATGGGGATCCCCACAAGAAATATGGCAAAAAGACCAAGAATCCAACCCATAGTTTACCCCTCCTAAGCCTTGGGGGCGTGCTTGAAGAAGCCACCCACAATTTGAAAGGAATCGATAACAAGAAAAACAAGCATACTCAATACAGTAATCGGAATGACTGCATAAACATAACTCATAGGAAACATGAGGTATGGAGTGTATTGATCAGCGTTCGCTTGCATAAAGGGAATGCTGTAGCGAAGCAAACATGCCAAAAAGATAAAAATCACCACATTAGAGATCAGGTCGAAATAAGGGCGGGTTTTCGAAGGGAAAACCTGTAAAAGCACATCGATGTTGAGGTGTGATTTCTTAAAGAGCCCTACAGCCATGCCAAAAAAAACGGAATAGACGAAAAAAATACGAATAACATCAGTTGCCCATGGCATGGGCATCTGAAATACATAACGTTGGATCACCTGTGCAAAAGTGACGAGGAATAGAACAACAAGGCTGATGCCAGTTAATACAGAAAAAAGTTGCTCGATCTTTTTCAATAGAGGTCACCTCTCTAGCGCGACGACGAGCGCAAAATGGAAAAGGGTGAGGGCAAAAGCCCTCACCTGATAAAAGCTATTTTACCTTCGCCGCAGCATCCTTAATCTTGTTGATGAGTTCTTCAGGAACGTTATCGAGAACTTTGTAAAGGTCTGCTGTTGCTTGGGCAAAAGCCTCCTTATCGGGGTTCTCTACTATCTCTACACCAGCTTTGCGTATGAAATCCAGGCGTTCCTGATCCATCTCAAAAAGTTTTTCTCGTTGGTACGTAGCTGCATCTCTGGCAGCATCTTTAATAATTTTCTGATGCTCTTCAGAGAGAGAACTGAACCATTTGGGGTTAGCAATAATAGCTGCAGCCTCATATGTATGGCCATCTAATGTAAGATATTTTTGAACCTCATAATATTTCATGGAATAAATAGTAGCGATGGGGTTCTCTTGTCCGTCCACTACTTTCTGCTGAAGGGCGCTATAGAGTTCACCGAAAGAAATAGGTGTGGGGATACCACCGAGCATTTTAATAAACTCCATCCAGCTTTTTGATTCCTGAACGCGGATTTTTAGACCTTTTATATCCTCTGGTTTTTCAATAGGTCGAATGTTGTTTGTGAAGTTACGGAAACCAACTTCCCAGAAAGCAAGATTCTGGAAGCCTTTCCCCAACATAAGGGCACCGAGTTCATCTCCAACCTCACCATCAAGGACGGCATAGACTTGCTCTCTAGATTGGAAGAGGTAGGGAATCCCCAGAACCTGAAACTCTGGTACGAAGCTTGGAAGAGCTCCTCCGGCAGCAATAGAAACTATTTCGATCGTTCCCATGCGAACCCCTTCAAGAAGTTCACGTTCACTGCCTCCTAACTGTCCTTGCGGGAAAATATTTACTTTAATTTCTCCATTAGATCTTTCTTCAACTAATTTCTTAAAATATTCTGCGCCAATCTGATATTGGTGTTCAAGGCTTCCTCCATGGGCAAATTTCAACTCCACTGCTGCCATAGAAGTACCGGAAAGAACGAACAACATCGTTACTGCTAACATTGCTACAATTTTCTTCACTTTTACGTACCCCCTCACAATATGGATATAAAAACAGTGGGCATAGTGCCGCTCCTGCTTGTGCCTCCCATGTTATTTCAGATAGATTTCAGGGACTCTATCTTTAAAGATGGGCATATAGGTGCGTATCTCTTCAACTTTCTTCGTGTCAATAGTGACGAAGCCAGCTTCTTCTCCGTCTCCTGCTTTATATACAACCTGTCCCCAAGGATCAATCACCATAGAGGATCCACCAAAAAGGGTCCCTTTTGATGTCCCCACACGGTTACATGCCACAACGTACATCTGATTTTCGATGGCTCTTGTTTGAAGGATATTTTCCCAGTGGTCAATACGCACAGTAGGCCATTCTGCACTAACGAAAAGTACTTCGGCTCCATTAACGGCATAGGTTCGAAGCCATTCACAAAAGCGGATATCGTAACAAATAACACACCCAGCTTTTGTCCCATCGATGGAGAAGAGGCAAGATTTTTTGCCTGGGGCCAGATATGTATCTTCGCCCATAAGGCCGATAAGATGTACCTTATCGTAAAAAGCAATAAGTTCACCTTCCGGAGAAATAACTTGGGCGCGGTTAACGAACCTATTCCCACTCTTGGCTAGGACAGACCCTCCTACAAACCACACATTATATGTGCGTGCTAACTCACCAAGAAAATGTGCGGCTCCTTTCCCCTCAGGGTCTGCAAGCTCTTCAGCTTGTTCCAATGCGTAACCTACGTCCCATATCTCTGGAAGGACAATAGCTGTCGGAATCTCCGTTGGGGTAAGAGTCCGTTCTAACCATTTTTGTATATTAAGGCGATTGGCTTCTCTGTCCCCTATTTTTATATCAAGCTGCAGCATTCCAATTCTGAGCATAGGCACTCCTCCTTAATTCCGATCTGGCAACCTACGAACAGTGTACGTATGGCTTATAGACCGCTTTAGGACGGGATCATTCAGTTCCATCCTGAAATCGCCTTCGTAACAGATTTCGCCTTTGAGAGGTAACGTTCCACTGAAATAGGAAAATTTCCCGGGATAAGGTTTATCTTCTGTTGCCAGTTCTAGAAGTCGTTCTGGTATCAGAAGGCTCGCGAGGGTTCCCTCCTGATAAAGATACTCCTCTTCTTGTGGTGTTTTTCGAACCCAAGATCGTAGCTCTATTTCATCCCAATGAGGGCGAATATCGCTCATTTTCCAAAAAACGTTTCCAATCACCTTGCTGCAGGCTTGCTTGGCCTTTGAAACAGAGACGGTCTCCAATGCCCGATCTGTATGATCGCTGGCAACTGTCATAAAGAGGTTGCCGCCCTTATCTGCAGCAACAAAAAATTCTACTTCACCAGAACAGCCATTTCCTACCACCCATAAAATGGTATTAGTGGTTATACGTTCCGGATCGATCCAGTACATACTTGGAGTTTTTTCTGGTGCAGGGACGCCAATTTTTCTCAACTCCTCTACGTGGGCCATAACACCGGCTTGATCCCGACCAGCATAACCAATGGCTACACAAAGGTCCCATTCGAGGCAAATTTCTTCAAACCTTCCGTTATCTCTTAAAGCAATACTATGAAAATTCATGAGCTTTTCCTTTTCCTCCTTTCTGGATTAGGACATTTTTTTGTCATATAGAGCTTGATCCATAGCTACCATGCGCTTATGGAGAATCAATTCTGTATCGTCGAGATGTGCCAGTAGGGCTTTTTTGGCTTCCCGCCTCTGTCCATTTCGAACAGCACTGCAAAAAACAGAATGATCAGCAAGGACTCTGGGAAAACGCTCTTTCCCTGCGGCCATAGCCATGACTCCAAGCCATATCATTTCTTCGCTGATAGCATTCCAAAATTTTTGGAATCGAACATTCCCAAAAACCGAGAAATTCGCTGAATGAAAGTTTTGGTCTGAAGATATGAAAGAGTACAGGTTGTCCATGGAGTCTTTCATCTGTGAAATATGTTCGCTCATAACATCGGCTGCCTGTCGGTGGAGTTTTGCATTGAAAATAAGATTTAGCATAGCTGTTTCAAGAGTGCGTCGAACCTGGAAGACTTCTTTGAGGTCTTCCACTGAGACAGAACGAACCTGAATATTTTTTCGGGCATGAATTTTTAACCATCCTTCCTGAGAAAGACGATGAAGAGCTTCACGAACGGGAGTGCGACTTACCCCTAAAGAGTCTGCAAGAACTCGCTCTTGGAGAATAGCTTCAGGGGGGTATTCGAGAGAGAGGATGGAGGTTTTTATTTTTTGATATACAGATAAAGCTAAACTATTATTCTTCATCTGGCATACCACCAATAAAAAAGATTTTTTAGTTTCTTATACAGGTCTGTAATTAGAATGTATAGCAAGATAAAAAAACTAGTGTTTAAGCATGTTTACATGATATTTATAAAACAAAAAATATTTTTTGTCATCACCTAAAGAGGAGGCTAATAGTTTTTATCTTTTATTTATCTCAAACTAGTATACCAATAAATTTTTATGCCCTAAATTCGAGAATAAAGAAAATGGGAATATTAAGATTTTGAGATTCAATCTATTTATATCTGTAACGATGTTTAAAAATAACTGAACAAAAATAGACCCCCAGTCATCTTTTTGGATGACTGGGGGTCTATAAAAAACAAGTTTATAAAAATATAGAAGAACTTCTTCGCCTGTTTTATAACGAAGGAGGTTCGTCTCCTCGTAAGGATCCTTCGATTTCGTTGATTTTCTCTTCAAAACCATAAATTGTAGGATCAATATCATCGACTGTCTGATTTAATTCCCTCATGCTGCGGAAAGAATATCCCGGGGGAAGATGATTGGCATACCGTTTAATTTTTAAAAGAGATTGAAGATAATTTCGTTCATAAGGAGCGATAAGTTGAGCGGCAAAAAGAGCTTCTGGCTTTTCTTCTGCAAAAAAGAGTCTTGCCATTTCCAGATTTTCATCAGCGCTCATTTCTTCGTACCAAATTTCTGCCAAAAGGGTTCTAAATCGTTTCCGGTGCTGGGGACGTACCATTCGTCGCAGAGCCCGATCTATACGTTGCAGTCCTTGGCGGAGTTCCCCTCTGAGAATGGCCGGATCCATAGGAGGGAGAGAATATTTACTAATATAATCTGCCTCATCGTTAATATGTATTTCTCGGCGGAGAAGTTGCCCCCACGCTGGGCGTAAAGAGACTGAAGCTGCTTCTGGGTCAATATGGAGCAATTCCTTAAAAACGTCCCCTGTCTCATAGCCTCGATGCTCGCAAGGAGATTGAGAAAGCCATGTTACATATCCTGTTTCAAAGAGGCCTTTTCGTCCTGCCCGCCCGGCCATCTGTAAAAATGCGTTTTTGCTGATAGGCGCATTGTCATGAAACTGCACGAGCTGGGCAAAAATAACGCTTTCTGCTGGCAGGTTGACACCAAGAGCTAGAGCATTAGTTCCCACAACTACATCGAGAATACGTTCGCGAAAAGCGGACTCTACAAGAAGCTTCTCTTTGGGAAGCATGCTTCCATGATAGATTCCTACCCCGCATAAGAGAGGCATTTGGACCTTGGGGACATCAAGAATCGTAGCCAGCTCATAGAGTCGAGTTCGTTGATCTTTAGGAATGCGGCGACGAGTTCTTGCAATGGAGTAAGCTAGATCCATGGCTCCTCGCTGAGAGAAAACAAAGACGAGGGCATCATGTATATTGTAGATTTGAGCGGGTTTTTTAGGGGTATAAATCAACTCTGTAGCCCGTTCCTCCCCTTGGTAAACCACAAAAGAACGTTCGGTAATAGACTCTAAATACCTTCCGATAGCTCCCGGTTCGCTGAAGGTTGCGGACATGACGAGAATTGAGGTAGTGGGGGCCGTTTCTCGAATGCCGTCTATGTAGGTCCGCGCTCGGTCTGGATCCTCAAAAATATAGTGAAACTCGTCAATAATCAATTTTTGGTGAGGAGCCTTTGTATATTTTAGGGTATAGATTTCCTGAGTGCAGCAAATAATAGGGGCCTCTTCGTTTCTTTTGAAGTCGCCAGTTTCGATCCCTACATCGAATCCCATACGTCGAAGGTCCATATATCTTTCATTGCTCAATGCTTTTATAGGAGCTGTAAATATAACCCTTGATATATCGGGAATTTGCGGGTTCCCTTCTTTATCAAGGAGTCCAGACCAAAGATAGGCAACAAGAGTTTTGCCTGACCCTGTAGGGGCAGAAAGAACGGCATTTTCTTCCCGTATTTTTTTATATGCCTCTATTTGCCACGGGTAGAAGCTTTTTACCATATCTGCTGAGATCTCCCTTTACTTAGATAATACCTTCCAACTTATTATTTTTATATTATATCAGTACAAAAGAAGGGGCTGTACAGCCCCTTCTCGAAAAGTTGTTTATTTAAAGATCCTTTAACGTTTCGTCGGATCCAGGTGACGAGCAAAACCCTGGGTGATCCTATCTATGGCAATAGCCATAATGACGATGCTGATTCCTGCTTCGAAACCGCGTCCCATGTCGATACGGTTAATAGAAAGAAGAACCTCCTGCCCCAACCCTTGAGCGCCGATCATTGAGGCTACAACTACCATAGACAGCGCCATCATTGTTGTTTGGTTAACTCCAGCCATAATAGTGGGCATAGCTAGCGGAAGTTGCACCTCTTTTAGCAATTGCCACGATGTCGCTCCATACGCGATAGCCGCTTCTTGAGCTGGTTTGGGAACTTGTTTGAGCCCGAGAGCTGTTAAGCGTATTACTGGCGGTAGAGAATAGATAAGGGTGGCCAGTACAGCTGGGACTTTCCCCAAACCAAAAAACATCATGGTTGGAATGAGATAAACAAAACTTGGCATCGTTTGCATGGCATCCAAAATAGGATGAAAAATAGGCCCTACACAGTGAACTTTTGCTATGAGTATCCCCAGGGGGACTCCCATCAAAAGTGCTAAAATTACTGCTGCAACGACGATGGAGAGTGTTCCTATAGCAAGTTCCCATAATCCAAAGACTCCTATAATCAGGATAGACATGGGTAAAATGATCGTTGAGCATAAACGTTTTGTAGCTTTCCAAGCTAAGAAGCCTACGAGGAACACATAGCCCCACCAAGGGATTGCGCTTAACAAGTTTTCTATTCCTAGAAGTACCTCTAAAATGCCGTTGGCGATACTGTCGAAGGTAGGGGCTAACTTTTCAAGAAGATAGTCCACTCCACTATTTACGAAATCTGCAATATGAAATTCAAGCGTTTCCGGAAATATGTTTTTTCTCCCCTTCCTTTTATATCTCGTTGATATTGTTTTCCTTTAAAAAGATTCTTTATTAGCTATTTCTAACTGATGCCGTTTGTCCTGGACAAATCGCGCAACGTAGCTATCAGCTGGATTTGCAAGAATATGGGTAGGACGACCTGTTTGAACAATAGTCCCGTTTTTCATGATAGCCATCCTGTCTCCAAGTTGTATGGCTTCATCCAAATCATGCGTGACGAAAAAGATAGTCTTATGAAGCTCTTGTTGAAGGCGGGCAAGTTCGTCTTGCATCTCCCTTCTTATAAGGGGGTCAAGGCCACTGAAAGGCTCATCCATAAGCAAAATAGGAGCGTCCATTACAAGAGCTCGCGCGATGCCTACACGTTGTCTCATTCCTCCACTTAGAGATTGAGGGTAATAATTCTCCCATCCTTCCAAGCCGACATGGTTCAAAGCGGAGCGAGAACGTTCCTCCCCCTCTTTTTTTGAAATACCCTGTAGTTTCAACCCAAAAGCTACATTTTGGAGTATTGTCTTATGGGGTAGTAATCCGTAATGCTGAAAAACCATGGCTACGTGCTTTCTCCGAAATTCGATAAGCTCTTTTTGAGAAAGAGCCGTAACTTCTTGCCCGTTTGCTTGTATTTTCCCAGATGTAGGTTCAATGAGGCGAAGAATGCATCGAATCAACGTAGATTTTCCACTTCCTGAAAGGCCCATAATGACAAAAACCTCTCCCCGTCTGACTGAGAGGGATACACCTCGTATGGCCACTATAGTGTCTTCTGATTTGTCAAGTTGAGCAATCAGGTCCTTGTTTTCTACATCTATGTTCATATTATTTCTTGCGTAGACCTTCCATAGATCTTTTATTTCAAGGACTGTTTCTAGATTTTTATTGTTCTGGTTCTGTATCATCCTAAAATGTCCCCTTTTTCAAGGGCCATTTCAATTTTTTTAATTATCACTTCATCTTGAACCCATTCCTTCCAAACCCTCGAATATGTTTTTAAAAACCAGATCGCTGTTTCCATAACAGTGGAATTCGTGTCTCTCATGTAAGCTAGAGCGTTGTTATTTTGGTCGATAGTGGTTTGATATCTTTTTAAAAATTCTGCAATATCAGGGTTGGATAGAACGAATTGGGAGTTTGCCAAAATTAAGACCTTTGCTGAAGGAAAAGCACATTTTCGAGTGGTTTCCCATATTTTTTTATTGTAGGGAGGCTCCTCTAACTTTGTCATGGAGTATTTACCCATAATGGCTGTAGGCTCCCAATAGTAGGCCAAAATAGGTTCACCTTTTTCGTAAGCTGAAGCGATGGCTGATGCAAGAGCTGTCTGAGAACCAGGGTCAAAAGCTTCATATGTTTTATAAAGATTGTAAGCTTTTAACTTATTAAGGTTGATGCTATGAACTTTCCACCCTGCCGGGCCATTGTAAAATCGACCTTTTGAAGGCTCCTCCGGATCTCTAAATAACTTCCAATATTTTGGGAGATCCTTTACGTTTTTCAGAAGGGGAGCTACAGGTTGTAACTTGCGGGCTTTGTCCCCTTTTATTACATAGGTAGGCACATACCACCCTTGCGGTGCATCGGGGAAATTTTCTCCGAGGGATACAACTTTTCCCTCTTCTTGTGCCTTTTGCCACCATTCATGAACATTATCTGCCCAAAGTTCCATGGTGATTTGGGCATCTCCTCGTTCGATGCCAAGAATCCCTGGAAGAGATTCTGCAAACATATAATCAGTTTCTCTTCCATAGCCATACGTTATGATGTAGCCAGCTATCCGATTGTGTATTTGTACGCTATCCCAGCTGAAGTCAATGAAAGTTACTTTTTCTTCTGCTGCTCGTAATGGCAAGGTTTCAACAGTGAGAATAATCAACATACATACGCCTATAAGTATGGTTTTCCTTAAAAAGTTTTTCTTCAAATGTATCCACTCCTTTTGATGGGATGGTAGATATACTGGTGAGGGAAATAGAGCAGGTATTTCCGAACATAAAAAAGAAATCTCCCTTGTTTGAAGGAGAGTGCCTTAAAACAAATACTGATTCGTAGTATTAAATAGGGGGATATACAACACAGAAAAAGGGGAGATATTATGACTCCCATCTACTGGAAAAGCGTTTATATATTTTGCTTAATATGATTGTTGGGTTCAAACACAATAATTACAACCAGATCACTGTGAAGTATAGAACAAGTAATGCCCAAATTTCTCTTTTTAATTCTATTGTCTAACTCTCCAACCCTTTAACCCTTTCAGTCACCTTCCTTCGTGAGCGCAAGGTTGCTTGCTTCGTAGGGCCTGTGAGCGCAATGGGGCAAATAGTAACACTGTACAATAATTTAGTCAAGAAAACATTCTCTGAGTTATGAATGGACCCTTCCATTTACGTAGGGTTCGGTATATGATCAAAGTCGTCTGTATAGCTTGAAATAAAAGGGCTGAAGAAACAAGGAGGAAACGGTGTGTATAGCATGTGGAAGATAATAATTTCCGATCTTCTAGAAGAGAGTGAAAATCAGTGTCTATACTCCATGATTCCTAAAGAAGAGGAAGAAAAGAGAGGCTTAAAAAGCCATATTTTTTGGCAGCAGATTGGTGATGAGATAACAGCTCTCGCAGCCGATAGAAATTTGCCTTTTGAGGCAGTAACAGAATATTTAAAAAAAGCGAAAAAAAATTATGGAAAAAGAGTTTCTCTTTATATAGAAAAGTAGAAGAAACTCTAGGTAAAAAGGAGACATACTTTGGTTATTGACGTTTTATCCGCATCTTTGATCTCTTTATTGAAAGAGGCGGGAGATATTATTAAAGAACGAAAGAGTACATATATTGCTCGTCGAAGATCGTTGTCAGACTATACAACGGCAACGGACATGGAAGTAGAGCGATTTATAGTTAGTCATCTCCAAAAGCTTTCCCCGGAAAGTGTTATTGTAGCTGAAGAATCGTCATCGTCTCGCGATAAAGCTCAACTTTGCAATAAGGCATTTGTGCTTGATCCTATCGATGGAACGGTAAATTTTTATCATAACTATCCTGCTTTTGCCATTTCTCTAGCATATGTTGAGAGGGGAACTGTTCAAAGGGGTTATATTTACGATCCCATCAATGAAGAGTTTTTTTCTGTCGTGAGAGGAAAAGGGGCTTTTTTAAATGGCACACCTATCCGTGTTTCGACAACATCAACTCTTTCAGAAAGTCTTGTTGGTTTCGGAACTGCTTACAATAAAAAGCTCGGGAAAAAAGAAATTTCTCTTGTAATGAAAGTCTATGAGCAGTGTCATGACGTGCGTCGGCGAGGAGCGGCCTCTCTGGATGTTGCTTATGTAGCTTGTGGAAGACTTGATAGCTATCTTGAAATGGATCTGAAACCTTGGGATTTTTATGGGGGAATTCTTCTTCTTGAGGAAGCTGGAGGGCTTGTAACAGATTGGAGTGGTAATCCTATTCAGGGGCTTGGAAATCAGGATGTTCTCTGTAGTAATGGGTTCATTCACAATGAAATACTTGCGATCGTAGAAGGAAACCGATCACTTATACAATAAAGAGAGATTATAAAGTACTTTAAAAGTTAAGATCTTAAAGCAAATCTTTGTATGTAGGGCGTTTTTATATTTCTATTGTCCGGGGGGATTGTACAGGTGCCACTCTCAAGCATATTTCAGGTTCTGGGTGGTGTTGGGCTTTTTCTGTTTGGAATTAAGCTTATGAGCGATGCCTTGCAAGATTTGGCAGGAGACAGACTACGCAAGTTGATTGGCTCGCTTACCAGCACACCAGTTCGAGGCGTTCTTATTGGGACATTAGTTACGATACTTATTCAAAGCAGCAGCGGAACGACGGTTATGACGGTGAGTTTTGTTCATGCAGGTCTAATGACCTTGAAACAAGCAGTAGGGGTTATTATGGGGGCTAACATAGGAACGACTGTAACAGCCCAGATCATAGCCTTTAAGTTTAAAAGTTTTGCTCTCCCCGTCATTGGTGTAGGTATGATTCTTGCTGTTTTCGGTAAATCTAAGCGACGAAAGTATATTGGGAATGGGCTTGTAGGGTTTGGTCTCCTTTTTTTAGGAATGCAGACTATGGAAAGTGCAATGTCTTTTCTTCAGGGACGAAAAGATCTCTTCTTGCTTTTCGGCCGCAGCCCCCTTTTAGGCGTTTTAGTAGGAACTTTAGTTACTATGGTTGTTCAGGCAAGCTCTGCTACCATTGGTCTTACCATTGCCATGGCAAGCCAGGGACTTCTATCTCTTGATGCGGCAATTCCTATTCTTCTTGGAGATAATATAGGTACGACTATAACGGCTGTTATCGCATCTTTAGGGTCTAATAGGTCTGCGAAACAAGCGGCAGCGGCTCATGTGATGTTTAACCTTATTGGGGTATTTATTTTCGTGCTATTTTTACCAATTTTCAAAGCGGCAGTAGTTCTTACATCATCGGAAATTGCCCGACAACTTGCCAATGCCCATACTCTTTTTAATGTTGTTAATACCCTTCTTTTCCTCCCCTTCACTTCGCCTTTTGTAAAAGTTATTCAAAAGATGGTCCCCACTAAGGATAATGGAATACGGGTTGGGCCCCAATATTTGGATCCTAAGCTTGTTGTGGCATCTCCCGCGGCAGCTGTAGATGCTATTAAAAAAGAAATCGCTCGTATGGGAGTTGTGGCTCTTTCTATGTTACAGGGGGTAAAAAAAGCTTTTCTTGAGAACGATTCAAAGATGGTCGAAGAGGTAAATGAATCGGAGAAAATATTGAATGAGCTCACCCATGCTATCGCAAAATATGCTGCGGAAATATGGCAAGAAGGCTTGCCGAGTGATCTTTCCACAGTTCTTTCTTCTTATGTGAATGGAATTAGCGACATAGAAAGAGTTGGTGACCACTGCCAAAATTTAATAGAACTATACGAGTATAAGGTGGAACATCGTCTGGATTTTTCTCCTGTAGCCTTGTCGGAGTTTGAAGATATGTTCGATACAGTCTTCCGTTCCGTAACCCTCAGTCTCGAATCGGTGGCAGAAGAAGATATAAATAAAGCTCATGAAGTGATAGATGTGTTAGAGGTAGAGGTGGATAGAAAAGAGAAATCTCTTCGGAAAAGCCATATCAGGAGATTGAACCGGGGGGAATGCCAGCCATCGGCTGGAGTCATTTTCATCGATATTTTAAGTAACTTGGAAAGAATTGGAGACCATGCCCATAATCTTTCCTTTATAGCTATCGATATAGCCAAAACTCATCGCCATTAATCGTTGTCGTCTTTCGGATCAGTAAAGCGAGGGGGAGTAAGAGAGATGGAGTCATCCATTTCTGTAAGGTAGCGCCAGTACCTCATTGGCATATTCCTTTTCTGGAGTCCTTTGTTCCTTCGAGATGTTATAGTAACGCTATTGAAAAAGGTCTTCCAGAGCTTTTGATACTCTTTCTCGCCTTGTGGGACATTGAGAGATTTTTGGAGATGAAAGTCCGTTTCGTACCAACATCGCTGATCGTAAATCAATGCCTTGCCTCTCCCCGTGTCGTGAATGACCCAATTTTGATCAGCCATTCTGTGAGCGAAGTGGTTACCGAGTAGAGGCAATATATAGTGTTCCGGGGCGATAGGGGCGTAAAAAATGCCTCCGAGATCTTTGAAACGCAAAATGCCGCAAAACATATGACGCTCTCTCGATACTCTCCTTTGTGCGTCAAGTGTTTGCAGAACACTTTCATTAGAAAATAGAGTTTGAGCTTCTTTCCCTCTTTTCCAAACCATCTCTAAATAATTAAAAATGGCCATATCTATCTGAGGAAATTCTCCGTGGAAGGCATAATATGCAGTTGTGAGAGCTTCCTGTCCTCCTCGCTCCTTCAATAAAGTATAAACAGCTCCTGCTATTTTAGGGCGAGTGCCCACATGAATAGTCTGGAAAAGGTTTTGTTGCTCTCGCTCTTGAAACCTTCTGATAATGTTCTCTGGCCGAAGCTGCCTTAAAGAAGCTTCAAAAATAGTGCATAAAAGACCATCAAAAGTACTATCGTAACTGTAAATGATCATGATTCAAAGAGAAAGAGCTGCTGCCCATACGATGTGAATTTACTTCGCTCTGCTAAAAAGTGGTGGCGGAGTCTCGTCTCATCCATAGTTTTATCTCCGCGAAATACTCCATTGCATGTAATAAAATACTGAGCTCGCTTTATAACGACTCCGAGGCGGGAGAGTAACTCAAAAGAGATGATATTGTTTTTTCTCGCAACAACAATTCTCTTGGCGGATTTTACGCCAATGCCTGGAATTCGAAGAAGCTGCTCGTACGAAGCTTTGTTGACCTCTACAGGGAAAAATTGGATGTTCCGCAGCGCCCAATCTGTTTTGGGATCGAGATCCAGATCAAAATAGGGCCTCTTTTCATCAAGAAGCTCACTGGCTTTGAAACGATAGAAGCGAAGTAGCCAATCAGCTTGGTACAGCCTGTTCTCTCTCCGCAAGGGGGGTGTTGATAGCGCTGGAAGCAATGGGTTATCAGAGACCGGAACATAGGCAGAATAATATACTCGCTTGAGGTTGTAGTGAGAGTAAAGGTTTTCAGAAAGACGAAGGACAGTAAGATCATCTTCTGGGGTTGCCCCTACAATAAGCTGTGTACTCTGTCCTGCCGGAACGAAAAGAGGGGCTTTCCTGCCACGCCATGTTGGCTTTCCCAGCTGATTTTCTTCAATGCGTTTCGTGAGGTGTTTCATAGGACGCAAGATCGACTCCTTGCTTTTCTGGGGAGCGAGCAATGTAAGGCTTTTTTCTGTGGGGAGTTCAATATTGACGCTCATGCGATCAGTGTATTGTCCAACAGCGTCAACGAGCGCTGGATCAGAACCTGGAATCACCTTTGTGTGTATATATCCGCCGAATCTATGCTTTTGCCGAAGAAGCAAAAGTGTTTGAAGCAAATACTCCATTGTATGGTTAGGAGATTTATACACGCCAGAGCTCAAGAATAGACCTTCTATATAGTTACGGCGATAAAAATTAATGGTGAGTCCGGCAAGCTCCTCTGGAGTGAACGTAGCTCGTGGGCGGTCGACACTTCGTCGATTTACACAATAGGCACAGTCATAGATACAATCGTTTGAGAAAAGAACTTTCAGAAGAGAGACACACCGGCCATCAGCAGTCCACGAATGACATATTCCTCCAAGGCTGGCGTTGCCTATTCCTGACGGATTTTTACGTTGGCTTCCGCTGGAAGAACATGATACATCGTATTTAGCTGCATCAGCAAGAATAATAAGTTTCCCTTCCGTGTCCATTTTTTCCCCTTCCATTCTCTTAGGATACTGTTATTATGGTTCGGGGACGGCTGCAGCCCCGGGGATGCAAATTCGGGGGCATTCCCGGGGAGTCTCCTCCACCCTCTATTATATCCTTTCCATTCCCCCATAAAAAAGGTTTTAAAGAGAATTGTCATCTATTTTTTAGATATGGTTGACATATAAAGATGCCTTCGTTTATAGTGCATTAAGACGTGGATGGACGCATGTCTGGCGTTACATTTCGTAAACGCCCAATCGCCTGCAGAATTGGAGCGGATGTGTTATGGAGTCAATATATGAGTATATTCGTCGCACAGGTACTATATCAATACCATTGAAAAAACTTCTTTCTTGGGCAGAGACAGTTCCCCTTAAAGAGATTTTAGAAGCCGCTGATACTGTGAAACAAAAATATGCTGGTACGGGTGTGGAACTTTGTTCTATTTTGAATGCCAGGTCTGGTCGATGTAGTGAGGACTGCGCTTTCTGCGCTCAGTCGGCTTGGTGGAATACACATTGCGCTCCGAAACCCCTTATTTCTTTTCCCGAGGCTCTTTATGAAGCTCAACAGTGCGAAGCGAAGGGCGTTCATCGTTTTTCCCTTGTTACAAGTGGTCGTTGTCTTTCTGTTGAAGATATGGACCATCTCTGTCGAATATATGAAGGGCTTGCTTCAAAAACATCGTTGCGTCTCTGTGGGTCTCATGGCCTTATTACTGAGAAACAGGCTCGTCAACTAGCTTCAGCTGGAGTAAGCCGATATCACTGTAATTTGGAAACTGGACCGAACTTTTTCCCCTCTATTTGTTCTACCCATACTATAGAAGATAAGTTGAAAACCCTCTCTTGTGCTCGTCGAGCAGGTCTTGAGCTTTGTTCAGGAGGGATTATGGGGTTGGGAGAGACCCTTCAAGATCGTCTCGAAATGGCGTCTCTTGCTGCTCAGGCAGGGGCTGTCTCGTTCCCCTTGAATATCCTCACCCCTATTCCAGGAACTCCTCTGCAGGATTGCCGCATTCCTCAGGTACACGAAATACTGCTATCAGGAGCTCTTATTCGTTTCCTTCTCCCCCACGCTACTCTTCGTTATGCAGGGGGGCGAAAGGCCCTTGGTGTCCACGTGGTAGAGGGGCTCCACAGCGGAATAAATGGCCTTCTCACAGGCGATTATCTTACGACAACTGGACAATCGGTGGAGGAAGATTTAAAGATGGTTGCTTCCGCCGGGCTCTCGGCTAGTGTTCACGATATGACTCTGTTCCCAAATGGACTTCTCCGGAAAGAAGAGCCTCGGTAGAGCCATTTTTATGGCGCACAACGAGATGGCCTGATGAATCGATGTCTATTGCGGTGGCAGTAGTGACTCCCTGAGAGCTTTCATATGTAATTTCCTCTCCGATGAGAATAGAAAGCTCTCGACAAATGCGCAGATAGGCAGGATGGAGATGTCCTTCAAGAAAACCCTGGTAGAGAGGCTCAAAGATGTTGAGAATAGCGGCCATGAGGCTTTTACGATCACATGGGGTGCCTTTTTCTATCTGTACCGATGTAGCAACAGAACAAATGTCTGTTGGGAAAGAGGGAGTGTTAACATTTATTCCTATGCCAATAATGATATGTTCAATGTGGTCGAGCTCGCAGCTCATTTCAGTGAGAATGCCACATACCTTGCGCTTCGATAAAAGGACATCGTTGGGCCACTTGATTTGAGGAGACAACCCTAATTCCTGAAGAGCCGTAGCTACGGCAGCAGCTCCTACCTGAGTGACGGAAGCGGCTAGAGACGGAGCTAGATCTGGACGAAGGATGAGAGACATTTGGATGGATGTACCAGGTGCGGAAAACCATCCTCGGCCAGAACGACCGCGTCCTGTAGTTTGGTGCTCTGCCACGACAACGCTTCCGTGTGTTGCTCCTTCGCGAGCTAGTTTCCGAGCCTCTATGTTAGTGGAATCCAGCTTCTTATAGTGCAAAATAGGGTGACCGAGATGGGTTGTGGTCAGGAGGGGTTCTATTTCGTAAGAGTTGAGCAGGTCTGGAACATGTATAAGACGATAGCCTTTACGGGAAGAGGAGTCTATTTCATATCCCTCTTCTCGTAATTGCTGGATATGTTTCCATATAGCAGTGCGGCTGACCCCGAGATCCTCGCAGAGAGCTTGTCCAGAAACGTATGTTCCCTGGGCTCTTTTTAAAATATTTATAATATGTTTTCTCAAAAAATCGCTCCCTTACCATAACAATATATGGAGATATCGTCCTTGCCATAAACTATGCCTTGCCTTGTAGGGCTGTGCTATCAAAACAATTTACAGTAGTATTGTCTTCCCAAACATTATGCCTGCCCATGCAACAACAGCGGTTTGAGGCGGAACGCCATCGCCGATAAAAATTATAGCACTTCATTCCAATAATTATTGTCATGGGAGAAAAGTAGGCTATGGGCTGCCTTTAGCCGTAAATCCCCGAAATATATTCAGCTGTCCGTTCATCCTGAGGCTGACTAAAAATAGTCGAGGTACAGCCTTCTTCTACTATTTCTCCATCGAGCATGAAGAGAGTTTTATGAGCTAATCGTCGCGCTTGGAATAGATTATGAGTTACGATAATAATCGTATAGTGTTCACAGAGCTTCGCAAGCATTGTTTCTATGTTCAGAGTATTTTTTATATCCAAAGCAGAGCATGGCTCATCGAGAAGTAGGATTTCCGGCTCTACGGTAAGAGCTCTTGCAATACACAATCGCTGCTGTTGTCCACCGGAGAGGAGAGTTGCTTTCATAGAAAGATTATTTTGTACTTCTTCATAAAGCCCCGCTATTTTTAGCTTTTCTATAATGATAGTATGAATATTCTCTTTTTTATATCCATAATATCGAAGAGGATAGGCCATATTATCGAATATGGAGAGGGGAAAAGGTGTTGGTGTTTGAAAAACCATACCAATTCTTCGGCGAACCTTTTCAGGTTGTAGCGAGAGAATATTTTCTCCATCAAGTAAAACGTGCCCTTCTGTAATGGCACCTTCCTCCTCGTTAATAAGTCGGTTCAAACTTTTTAGAAAAGTAGATTTTCCGCACCCTGAGGGGCCAATAATGGCTGTAATCTGGTGAGGAGGGATAGAAACGTTTATTCCTTTCAATATAACCTTCCCCCCAAAGGATACAGATAGGTTGCGGGTTTCAAGCATAGGATCCATTTGCTACCCTTCCTTTCTGTGCATTCTTATAAAGATGGGCACACTATTTAAGGCTAACAGGATAATGATAAGGACGAGAGCGGTCCCATAAGCTTTGCTTAAAGAGATTCCTTGTCCTACAAGAATATAAAGATGATTAGGTAAAGCCATGGCAGGTGAGAAAAGACTACGAGGCACAGGGGCGAAGAGGACTGCTCCAGTAAAGAGTATAGGTGCTGTAGCTCCCATGGCAAAACTGCCCCCCAAAGCGATGGCGCTAGCTATATCTCCTAAACTTGCAGGGAAAACAAGGTGGAAAAGAGTCCAGGTTCTTGTAACGCCTAATGCTAATGAAGCTTGGACAAGTTGAAGAGGAAATTCCCGAAAAGATTTCTCAACGCGGACCTCTATAAAAGGGAAAATCATAACACCGAGAATAAGTCCCCCTGAAAGAAGCGATACACCTAACTTGAGAGTAACTACGAAAAAAGCGTACCCAAAGAGCCCCAAAATAATAGAAGGTACTCCTGCCATAGAGTAAATAAAAAAGTGACAAAGACTGGTAATGCAAAGATTTTTATTGTAAAAAACCAGCCAAATAGCTGTGGGAATGGCAAGTATGGATCCGAAAAGGCAAGCAATGCTTGTAAAACCGAGACTTCCCATAATGGCAGGCCAAATTCCCCCCTCTATCCCAAGAGGGAATCCTTGGGGTGTTCCCAGCAGAAACTGGATGGAAAGCTCGTTAATTCCATGAATGAATATATAGCCTAGAATAATGGCCAGTGATGCGAAGGTCAGGCATATACTTATGAAAAGCCAAATGCGAATTCCCCGATAACGACGGAATCTATTCATTACGCATCTCCTTCGAGACTTTTTTCGATTATAAAAAACAGGGTATTAAAAACAAACAACACGAACATGAGTACGAATCCAGCGGCGAAAAGAGCGCGATAATGGGGGCTTCCAACGTGGGCTCCCCCCATTTCCAGAGCGATAAGGCCGGGAATTGTTTGTGCTTTATGAAGAAGCTTGGGAAAAATGGGACTGTTCCCTATCACCATCATGACGGCCATCGTTTCTCCCATAGCTCTGGAAAAAGAAAGAATCAGAGCAGAAAAAAGGGCCTTAGACATGGAAGGGAAGAGCAAATATCGGATCATATGCCAACGGGAGACTCCAAGGGCAGTAGAAACGTGTTTGTAGCGGCGAAGAATTTTTGTTGCAGATTCATGACATGTAGAGATAATGTAGGGTAGAATCATAACAGACAAAAGAATTCCCCCAGCCAATATTGATTCTCCAGACGAGAAAGAGAAGTGGGTCTCAAAAAATTTTACGATGATTAAAAGCCCTGCGAATCCGTACACTACAGAAGGAATCCCAGCCATAAGGTCAATAAGCGGAAGACAGATGTTTGGGAGTTTATTGCCTGCTAGTACAGAAAGAAATGTGGCAACTCCTACTCCGATAGGGAAAGCTATGGCGGTGGCCAGCACTGAAACATAAACAGTAGCTGCAATCATTGGCGCCAGACCAAAAGCTGGAGGCGTAGCAAGAGGATTCCAACGCTGTCCTGTAAGAAAGGCCCGTAGAGGGGTATTTTGAAAAAATATCAGGCTTTCTTTTGCTATGAAAAGGAACATAAAAAATAAAAGGGAGACAGAAAGGAGAGTCACTCCTTTACATATTATTACAAAAAACCTCCCTCTTTTATCCTCCTCGACGAAAAGATAAGAAGAGTTTTTCACAAGCAAGAACCTCCTAAATTATGTTTCCGAGCCAGATATGCTAAAAATTTGTGTATCATTAACAAAAGAGGCCGGAGAACAATGTCTCCGGCCTCTTTAATATAACGTTTATTAATCGCTATTGGGCCGGTACGAAGCCCATTTGTTCTACAACAGCCATTCCTTCTTCAGAGAGAAGACTGTCTACAAAAGCTTTTTCATTAGCGCTCATGGCACCTTTCTTTATTATAAGAAGAGGTCGAGCTATAGTGTAGGAGCCGTTGAGAATGTTTTCAACAGTGGGTTCAACACCATCTACTTTAAGGGGAATGATTTTCCCTTTATTCATATTGACCATTCCGAAGGAAGCATATCCAATAGCGTTTTTATTCTCCATAACTTTTGTTACAAGTGCTCCCATGGAAGGTGCCTGTATGGCATTGGGAGTTACGTCTACTTTTCCCATGACAGTTTTCTGGAACACCTCATGAGCGCCACCGCCAATATCTCGAATTACAATAACGATTTCATCTTTAGGAAGGCTGGAATCCAAATCATTCCAATATTTATACTCGCCACTGAATATCTTGACTAACTCTTCTTTAGTGAGGTTGGGCTTGATCTCATGTACCTTGTTATCAGGATGGACCGAAATTGTAAGAGCATCTGTCCCAAGATGGAACTCGTGATAATCTCCCACAGATTTTTTCTCTTTTTCCGATACTGCTCGAGCTGTCATGCCCAAATTGCTGGTGCCATCAAGAATCGCCTTTACTCCTTCTCCAGAACCGCCGCCTGATACGAAAATTTCAATTTTTGTATTTGGTAAGGAGGAATCCACTTTATCCCAAGTTTCATATTTCTCTATAAATTGCTTGGATATTTGAGAAACAACAGGGGCCAGCGTAGAGGATCCTTTAAAAAAAAGTTGCCCATCCGCAGCATGAGCGCGTACTTTCCCAAGGGAAAAAAGCCCTAAAACCGCAAGATACAAACATAAAAAGCGGATCTTTTTGTTCAACTATAACTACCTCCTATATTATATATTCCTTATTTGCAACAAGATTATAGCCCGCAAAAAAGTCTCTGTCCATTACAATAGACTTGATTCAAAATAATTTTCATCAGAGAAGAGAAGAGGAGGGGAGCTTCGTGGATTTTTGTATTGCGGGTCTTGGTGGTGTTGGTGGATATTTTGGGGGGCGGTTGGCTTCAGCCTATGGAAAGTCGCAACAACATAGAGTTTCTTTCCTTTGCCGTGGAGAGCATATGACGCAAATTAAAAAAGAAGGATTGATTGTTAAGACCCTCTCTGATACGTTCCGTGCAATTCCCCATATGGTTTCTTCGTCTCCTGTGGACATTGGCCCTGTGGATGTAATCTTTTTTGCGGTGAAGGGGTATGATCTCTTCAATATGGCCGAAACAGTTCATTCTCTTTGTCATGACCGCACATTGCTTATTCCTGTGGGAAATGGCATCGATAATCCGCATCTCTTGGAGAAAGCGAGTTTAAAAGGGGTCTTCTTCAACGGATGCGTATATATTTCTGCGTATATATCGGCGCCTGGAGAGGTACGTCAGGTAGGGGGCAGTTGTAAAATGGTGGCAGGCCCTCTCGATGGAAGGGTTGAACGATATGGAGAGCTTGAAAGTGTAATGAAAGAGGCAGGTATCTCTTTTGAACTGACGCCTCATGTGGAAGAAGCGGTATGGACAAAATTTATTTTTATGAGCCCTATGGCGGCCATAACTACGTTGGTTGAAAAAACATTCGGGGAGGTATTGTCCGATCCCTACTTAAAGCAGACACTCCGCGAACTTATGGAGGAGCTTCATAAATTAGCCCAGAAGAAAAATATTTCTCTCCCTGAAGATATTGTAGATCGCTCTCTTGCCCAAGCCCGGTCTTTCCCTTCGGGGACGCGATCCTCTATGGAGCTGGACTATTCCAGGGGACGTCGAGTTGAGCTCGAAACATTTGTAGGGGCTGTCGTTCATTTGGCATCTTCGCTTCAAGTTCCAGTTCCCGTGTATGATCAAATATATCGACGTCTTCATAACAAAATTTTAACTTCAGGGAAAGAGAGAAGGTAGGGGCTGCTGTCTATAAAAAAATAGAAAGAGTGCATGTAAATAAAGCAGTCAAGTTCCATTTCTCCTACCATTTGACGCAAGGTGATATGTTTAAAGAAGCTTGTTTTTGTAAAGGGCATTCAGTTTCGTGAAGATATACCTATACGTCAAGCGATAGGGAGGGGAGAGCTTGACCCTTTGTCGCTCGTCCCCTTTAGCTTTCTTGGCTCCATCCAGGGATGTAAAGTTTTTTTTCGAGGATCGATAGAAGCCAACTGGCAAGAGTTACCATAAAGAGATAGATGATGCCTACGACGGAAAAGACAAGGGTGTACCTAAAAGAACGCCCTGCTATTATTTTCCCGGCGCCAGTGAGCTCTATGCACGTGAGCATATATGCCAGAGACGAATATTTGATCAGGTAGATCATTTCATTAGAGCACCCTGGAATAGCTCGTCGTAACGCTTGAGGAAGAATAATATTCCAGACAGCTTGGGCTCGTGTCATGCCTAAAGCTTGCGCGGCTATGAGCTGGCCGCCTTTTACAGATTGTATAGCCCCTCGAATATACTCTGAATTATAGGCGCCGTTACAGAGGACAAATCCCAGAACTGAAGCTGCGAAAGGGCTGAGAGAAATCCCCATGGACGGTAGACCGAAATAGAGCATAAAAAGTAAAATTAAAAGGGGAGTTCCCTTGAAGAAAATGACGTAAAGCTTACAGAAAAAAGAAATGGACTTGTTCCCGTACACTCTTCCAACCGCTATAAGTGTCCCTGTTACCAAGCCAAAGGGAATCGACCATATAATAAGCTTGATCGATACAATGAGTCCTTCCAACAAAGCCGGAAGTACATCTTTTTGAATGAAGAGCAGATCATCCATTGACTTTCCCCAACTCTCCGTAAAGATCTGTTAATTTTCTTAAAAATTGGCGAGTCCTTTCATATTGAGGGGCGTTTAATAGTTTTTCCGGACTCCCGCTTTCCAAAATTGTCCCCTCCTCCATAAACATGATTTCATTGGCTACAGAGCAGGCAAATCCCATCTCGTGTGTAACTACAAGCATGGTCATCCCTCCTCTGGCGAGATCTTTCATGACTTCCAGCACTTCCCCTATGAGTTCAGGATCCAAGGCAGATGTAGGCTCATCAAAAAGCATGACGTCAGGATCCATAGCTAAGGCCCTGGCGATAGAAACTCGCTGAGCCTGACCTCCAGAAAGCTGGGAAGGGTAGTGTTGAGCGAAAGAGTCCATTCCTACACGAGAGAGTTCTTCCATGGCTTTATCCCGAGCAGCGTCTTTTTTCATTCCCTTCACCTTGATAAGAGCGATCTCCACATTACGAAGCGCTGTAAGGTGATCGAAGAGGTAAAAATTCTGAAAAACCATTCCCATCTTCTGCCGAAAAAAATTAATATTTTTTTTAGAGTGAGTTACCTCTTCTCCATGAAGCCAAATTTGCCCTTTATCCGGGATGGTCAGTTGGTTGATACAACGAAGCAGCGTACTTTTTCCTGTACCAGAAGGGCCTATGAAGACTTTTGTCTCTCCTTTCCTGACAGAAAAGGAAACTCCCTTCAGTACCTCTACGTTCCCATAGGATTTATGAATATTCTCTACTCGTAAGATAACGTCTTCTTGTTGCGTTAATGTCGTCATGGTTACCGTTCTCCATTTCCAAAACCAGGAATACGAAACTTACCTTCTGCATAGTGAAGGAGTCGCATTCCTCCGTAATTCAACAAAATAAAGATAATGGCGCATGTGAGAAAAATAGGCATGGGCTGATATGTTCTGGAGACAACCAGATTAGCCCGGGTCAATATTTCCAGTACGCCAATGGCATATGTAACCGAGGAATCGGTGAGAAGGATGGGGTATTCGTTAGACCATCCAGGAAGAGCCAGTCGTATGGCCTGGGGTAAAATAATAGATTTAATAGCCTGTCCTTTGCTCATGCCTAAAGAGCGCGCCGCCAACATTTGTCCTTCTCCAAGGGATAAGATACTCCCCCTAAAAATCTGGGATTGATAGGCTGCACTTCGAAGCCCCAGAACTACTACTGCCGTTGTGAAGGCTGAGGCATCAATTCCAATGGAAGGGAAAATGCCGAAAAAGAAGAGAAAGAGAAGAACAAGGTTCGGAAGGCCTCGGAAAATCCACACATAGAATTTTACTATTTTTTGTGTAAGAGGAGAGCCATATACTTGTCCTACAGCCAGAGGCAATCCCATACAAAGCCCTAGCCCTAGTGAAAGAGCCACAATTCTTAGAGTTACAAGAGCTCCTTGAAGTAGATATGGTAACGATATGAAAATAACCTCCAGACTTCCCATGTTCTTACGCACTCCCTCTGTTTATATTTCTAAACCAAAAGAGGGGAATGAAGGAAAATCATCCCCCTTCAAGTCAGATTTGAATTTAAAGATGTCTAGAACATCTTGTATTTTGCTTTGAGTTCATTCCATTTTGGAGAGCTCATGAGGCGATCAAGACCGGTATTGATTAATTCTTTGAGGTCCGAATCCTCTTTACGAATTGCTACGGCGTACTCTTCTCCCGTAGAGATTGTTCCAATAACTTTGAGAGGTTTCCCCTCTACTGCCTTAGCAACAATAACATCGTCCATCATGGCTGCATTGATCCGGCCGTTTTCCAGGTCTTTTGCAGCTAGAGGAAAGTTATCGTAGAGTTTAAGATTTTCTTTTGGGAGAATTCCTGGCTTTACAAGGTAATCTTCCAACCACAAAGCTGCTGTGCAACCTCGTTGAGTTCCTATAGTTTTTTTACCGTCGAAAAGATTTCCCATATTGATTTCCGATTCGGCTTTTACACAGACAGCCTGATTAATGATCCAGTATACCTTGCTGAAATCAACTACTTTTCTCCGCTCAGGAGAGGCTGTCATACCCGAATAGACCATGTCTATTTTCTTTGCGAGCAGGGCAGGAATAATGCCATCCCATGCCATAGGCTGTACCTTTACTTCAAAACCCATCTCTTGAGCGATCCACTCGATAGATTCCACGTCAAATCCTGTGGGTTTACCATCTTGGCCAATAAAAGAGTAGGGATAATAATCCCCATCAATTCCTACGATGTACGTCTTCTTTTCCGCTGCCATTACTCCGCTGGCTGTCAGAACAAGAAGAAGACAGCCCATGATTATTACTAACTTTTTTTTCATACCTCATGCCCCCTCATAATTTTTTATTTTTCAAGATGATAATTTATCATGCTAAAGTGCCAGTCGATCAAAGATTATAGAGAAAGACCTTTAAACTGTCAATGCGTTAAAAAATCGATTGATTAAAAATATGGCAGAAAGAGAGTTTCTTTGTGGGTATGCCAGAGACCCTTTTCCATGTAAAATAATTTTTGAAGGGCGTGAAGAAGAGAAAAGGGGGAGAGAAAAATGATTTTCCTGAAAGGCCTTTTTATTATCTCTATAGCCGTACTTGCCATTTTAGGGATAGTTTTACCCAGCTCTGCCTCTTCCCGTGCTACTGCTACATTTGCCCTCGGGTGATTCTGGGGGTCAGATGCCCGGTTCGGGATCATTCGAGGGGTTCTTAGTACACGTGTTGGATATGCAGGGGGAGATACAGAGGACCCCACGTATCATAATCTGGGGAACCATATAGAAAGCATTCAAATAGATTATGATTCTCAAGTAATTTCTTTTAAAAAGTTACTTTCCATTTTCGCGGAGAGTCACGACTCTACTCGTGTTTCTTTTGCACGACAATATATGTCGGCAATTTTTTATAGCGATGAAAAGCAAAGAGAAGAAGCTTTTGCTTGGAAGGAAGCGATGAACCGTCAAGGAAATCGCCCGGTTGTGACAAAAATTATGCCTCTTAAGGTTTTCTATCTTGCGGAAGCCTATCATCAAAAATATTGGCTTCGGCTTCATCGCGAACTTTTGCGGGAGTATCAAGTTCAATACCCACAGTACGAAGATTTCTTGAATTCTACGTCCGTAGCTCGTGTGAATGGATATCTTGGCGGAGAAGGGACTCTTTCTATGCTAGAAAAAGATGTGCCTGGTCTCGGGCTATCGGATGAGGGGCAGCGGCGTTTAAAAAACGTTGTGCAAAATCGAGATTAGACAGAAAACGACATGTGTATAAAGGAACCTGACCTGACGATCAGTCATAATTGATTTTAACTTGAAATGCATTTATTACGTTGATCGGCCTCATGAGGTCTTTAAAACCCGCCATTTTACAGAAAACTAGAAATGGAGAAACGTTATAATAATATGAAAAGGGTATTCCACAGGCAAGCGGGCTCGGCTATTGAGGGAGGTTGAGAAAAGTGAGACCGGTTCATCTTGTTTATGTTTCTGCTGGTGGTGGGCATCGAGCGGCGGCGAGAGCCGTGCAAGAAGAACTCGATGCTCGGAAAATTCCAAATGTGATGATGGATCTGCTCGATTTTTCGAGTGATCTCTTTAAATGGTCCTATAGCGATGTCTATGCTTTCGTGAGCGAACATGCCCATATCGCTTGTAAAGTGATGTACGAATTGACGGATCAAGATAGGGAAGAAAGCGCTGTCTTAAGACTGCTGGAAAAGATTAATATGGAGAATGTGAAAAAGTTTATGAGGTATCTTACTGAAAACCAGCCAGATGTTTGTGTGGGAACCCATTTTTTCCCTCTCTCTGTCTTGTCTCACATGAAGGAACAGGGGCTCTACAGAGGGAAAATATACGGTATTGTTACCGATTATGGTCTTCATAGAATGTGGATCAGCCAATTTGTAGATTCTTACTTTGTAGGAGGAGCTTCTGTGAAGGAAGATCTCCTACAGGCAGGGATTCCTGAACATAAAATTATTATGTCTGGAATTCCAGTGATGAAAAGATACGGAGAGCTTTACCATCGAGACCGCCAGTTCTATAAAAGCAACGAATTTTCGATTCTTTTTGTAGCAAGTAGTGTTCCTAACTCCCTTGTCCTTGATATCCTTGAAGGAGTTATAGAATCGGGTATGTCTCTTTCCCTTTCAGTCGTGGCCGGGCGGAACGAAGACCTTATAGAACAACTGGAACGAATAACGATTCCTTCCAGGGTCAAATTTCAACTCCTTGGTTTTGTAGAGAATCTTTACGACTATATGGCTGAAGCAGATGTAATGATTACTAAGCCTGGTGGGCTTACAGTAAGCGAAGCTTTTTGTGCAGGAGCGCCTCTTCTTATGATTAATCCCATTCCAAAGCAGGAAATTAATAATGCCAAATACATAGAATCCCACAATGCAGGCATCTGGGCTCGTTCTGCATCAGAAGCTATTCACCACCTCCGGGATCTCTATAGTTCGCCTGAAAAATTGCAAATTATACGGGCAAACGCGAGAAAGCTCGCTTTCCCTCATGCGGCAAAAGCAGTGGCAGATGCGGTGCTTTCAGCTTTAAATATCTGACAAATTCTTGTAAAGCTATTTGCGCTTTTATTTCCACTGTGCTACGATTTTGTTATTTCGTGCTATTATAAAATCGTAAGGGAGGTTATGCTGATGAAGCGCAGATTGGCAACTGTTTTTGTCATTGTTTTTTGTGCGTTTGCGGTTTTATTTTTTGCAGGGGAAAGTTTTGCGCAGTCTACACATACAATAAGGGTTTCTGATTCTATTGGAAGAGAAATACAGATTTCTGTTCCCGCCGAACGAGTTATATGTTCAGGATCAGGATGTTTACGACTTCTAGTATACCTTCAGGGGCAAAATAGAGTCGTTGCTGTAGAAGATAACGAAAAGAAAGGGAATTTCGGTCCTCGCCCCTATGCCTTAGCCAACCCATGGTTGAAAGATTTGCCGTTGATGGGAGAGTTTCGAGGGAACGCAAATCCGGAGTTGATTTTAGGGGTGCAGCCTCTTCCACAGGTGATTTTTAAAACTTATCCGGAATCGGGAATTCCAGTTCATGTTCTTGAAGAAAAAACAGGTATCCCTGTCATAGGGTTAGGATATGGGAACCTGGCACATGGTAGAGAAATGCTCTATAGTTCCCTTCGACTCATGGGGAAGGTTATTGGGCATGAAGAGCGAGGAGAATCTGTTATTTCTTTTTTCGAAGAACATATTGCCGATCTACAGAAAAGGACGCAAGGTATAGCTCCGCAAGAACGTAAAACTTGTTATGTAGGTGGCATTGCTTCTCGTGGCCCCCATGGTTTCAGTTCTACCGAATTGGCCTATCCTCCTTTCGTGTTCACAGGTGCTGTGCATGTAGCGGCTCCTAAAAATGGGCAGGAGGAGAAGAATACCCACGCAGATGTGTCGAAAGAAAAGTTGTTGGAGTGGGATCCTGATGTCATTTTTGTCGATCTTTCCACGTTGAATGCTGATGATCGAACGAATGCCTTTTCCCAACTGAAAAATGACCCCATCTACCAGGAACTTTCTGCTGTTAAAAATGGGGAGATTTATGGGGTGTTGCCTTACAATTGGTATACTCAAAATTTCGGATCTATTCTGGCAGATGCTTACTTCGTAGGGAAAATACTCTATCCTGACCGCTTTCTTGATGTGGATCCTGCCCAAAAAGCCGATGAAATTTACCAGTTCCTTGTAGGTAAGAACGTTTTCCAGGAAATGAACGATCAATTTCAAGATTTAGCTTTCACGAAAATATCCTTGAAATAGGGTCGTGTACCTATGCACTTGGAAGAAGGAACTCTTTCTCCTCTCTATAAGGAATATCAGGCGCGAAAGATTCTTTGGCTTTTTTCAGGGGGAGTCTTGCTCTGTGGCGTAATTGTACTCTCCATTTCCGTGGGAGCTGTACGTATTCCCCCTCTAGACGTGCTTTTTACCCTTTTAGGTCGAGGGGATACGAAGCGCTGGGCCATTATTATCTGGAATGTCCGTTTACCTCAAACACTTGTTGCGGTTGTTGCCGGCGCCGGTCTTTCTGTTGCTGGAGCTGTAATGCAATCTATTTTGCGAAATCCTCTAGGGTCCCCCTTTACTCTTGGCATTTCGAATGCAGCAGCTTTTGGGGCTGCGCTGTCGGTTATGGTGTTAGGGGCGGGACGCATGTTGAGCAGCCAATCTGATGCAGTTTCTATTTTATCTCCTTTTGCCGCTACAGGAGCGGCTTTTTTCTCTAGTCTTATGGCTACAGGTGTTATCCTTCTCTTGTCTAGAACTCGCGGCGCAACTCCTGAGTCTATGGCTTTATCAGGAGTTGCACTGGCCTCTCTTTTTACGGCTGGTACCATGCTTTTACAGTATTTTGCCGACGATACTCAACTTGCAGCCATGGTTTTCTGGACCTTTGGAGATGTGGCGCGGGCTGGGTGGCGAGAATTAACGATTATAACTGCTTTTGTTTTCATATCTCTTCTCTACTTTTTTGCTCATCGCTGGGATTACAATGCTATTGATGCGGGGGAAGAAACAGCGATGGGGTTAGGAGTCAAAGTGCGGCAGGTGCGATTGTTCGGGATGGTTTTTGCCTCTCTTATCTCGTCGGTTATCGTTGCTTTCGTAGGGGTTATAGGTTTTGTAGGTCTTGTCTGTCCGCATATAGTTCGTCGAGTTATAGGCGATGACTATAGATTTCTTATTCCCGGATCTGCACTATTAGGCTCTCTGTTGCTCCTGGGGGCCGATATGGCAGCTCGTCTTGTGTTGGTTCCCAGAGTATTGCCTGTTTCCGTCCTCACTTCTTTTCTGGGAGCGCCTCTCTTTATCTGGCTTATTACCAGGAGGGGGCGATCTTGATTCTTTCAGCGAATTCCATCTCTTTTTGGTATGGGAACCGTTCAATATTGAAAGATATTTCCCTTCATGTGAAAAAACAGGAAATCGTGATGATTCTTGGCCCTAACGGTTCAGGAAAAACGACGTTGCTTCGTTGTCTCAATGGCATAAATCGACCTCAAAAGGGGACAGTTCTTTTGGGGGATAGGAATATGCGGCATATGTCGGGGCGAGAAATTGCCAAAAACGTGGGATATGTGCCGCAAAGTTGTGAACAAGTACGCCTTACGGCCTTTGATGCCATTCTCCTTGGTCGCCGCCCCTATGTAGGATGGCGTCTATCCGGTAAGGATATAAAAAAAGTAGATGCTATTATTCATACCCTTGGATTGGAAACATTAGCTCTCCGCTACCTTGATGAAATGAGTGGAGGAGAGTTACAGAAAGTAACCATTGCCAGGGCTCTTGTGCAGGAACCAAAACTACTGCTTCTCGATGAACCCATTAGCAGTCTTGATGTAAAAAATCAAATCGACATTATGGAAACATTAAGACATATTGTCTTAGGACATGGGATTTCCGCAGTCATGTCTCTTCACGATCTTACCATGGCTCTTCGCTATGGAGATCGTTTTGTTTTCATGAAAGAAGGAGAGGTTCACCACATTCTTCGAAGGGCGGAAGTCTCTCCTTCCGTCATTGCCGAGATTTATGATATTGCTGTAACGATCGATCATGTGCAGGGCTATCCGGTTATTATTCCTGCATGGTAATTCTTAAGGACGGGGTATGAATTTTTCGAAGCAGGGGAGGCAGTAAAACTCCCCTTTAAAAAACCTGGATTTTGTCTCCATAACCCCTTCGCCACATTGGCAGCATTTCACACTTCCTGTCATGGGGGCAGGAGGGGGAACTGTCTCTCTTGTCTCTTCTACGATAAAAAACTCTTCTATAGGGGCATTTAAAACAGAGTGACATCGATCAAACCGAAGTTTTGCAAAAGTTTCTCGCTCCTTCTCAGTGATAGTCCCTGAATTCATTTTCTCTTGTAACTCTCTATAATAAATATCTCCTGACGCTTTCCCGTTATTTTTGAGCACAACGCGTATAGATTTACCATCTTTCCTTCGGTAAAAGGAAAAAGCCATTTTCCCATAGGGACGGATAATGAGGTTCCCCTTTCCCAATGTGCATCCTGTCAGAAATTGAATAGCATCGACACCACACATATCTGTTTCGCAGATTGCCACTATTTCCTCATCAGAACTGTGTCCTATTTCAGCCAAAGCAATCTGTGCCACACGAATACCAAGAGCCAATCCAGGGCACCAATGCCCGTGAAAATGTATTACGTCTTCAATAATTTCGGAGCTGAGAGGCTGTATTTTCATGGGAGACCTCCTTTTTGTGTTACGAATTATAATTATAATAGCACGATATTCTCCTTAAGAAAACAAGGGATCCTTTTTTGAGGGGTGTTCTTCGAATAGTTCTTTTGCTCTGTAGGGAGAAATATATATCCGTGTACATCAGTGGCAGTACAGGGACGCATACGCGAGATTGAACCTTTACAAATAATGTTTTTTGAGTAAAAATGTTAGCGTTAAAGAAGTTCCCAAAATAACGCACAAGGAGATTGTGATGCGATGCTTACCAACATTCTTACTGCTTTTGCTGTAGTTGTGAACGGAATTCCACAAGGATTGTTAGCTCTTAGTTTCGGTTTTGCTGCTTTCCCCACTGCTATTGCTTTTCTTATCGGTATTATAGGATCCCTTACATTTCATTCTGTTGCTACAATTTCTTTCCAGGCAGAGACTATCACTCTCGCAGGAACTATGGGAAGAAATGTCCAGGAACGATTAAGCCTTGTTTTTTGGGGGGCTGCTTTTCTTCTTATTCCATCTCTTTTAGGGTTGAACGAGGCAATAGTTACATTTATTGGGCCTACGGTAGTGCTTTCTATGATGGCTGGTGTAGGAATTATGCTTGCTTACGTAGCTATAGAACTCTTTAATTCAGAGAGATGGTCAGGAACTGCATCTATGGTTTCAGGTCTTGCCGTCTGGTTTATAACAAAGGATCTGGCGTGGACGATTATTATTTCAGTGCTGGTTTCTACCGCTGTCTATAACTATTTGAAGGCTGGGAAAAAAGTTTCGCTTGAGGAAACGAAGATAGACCTTTCTCGTGAACGTTTTGTTTTTGGCGATATTGAATGGTGTTTTTGGAGAAAACCACGCATTTTTGTAGGTGCGCTGGCTCTTGCCTGTCTCAACATTGGAGCCAATATTAGTTTCGGGAAAATAACAGGAAGCATAGCTGGGGCAAATACAAATATTGACCATCTTGCTATCTATTCAAGTCTTGCCGATATGGGATCATCTCTTTTTGGCGGAGGTCCTGTGGAATCTATTATTTCCGGAACGGCTACTGCGCCGAATCCCCTTCTGTCATCGGTACTCATGATGGGATTTATGGCGGTGATCCTTCTTTTTAAGCTTCTCCCCACTATAGGACGATATGTTCATCGTTCTTCCATCGCAGGGTTCCTTTTTATTCTTGGAACTTTTGTAACTTTTGCCACTAATATCCATGGTGCTGTTACGTCGGTGCCAGACGTTGCTGGTCCTTTTGGTTTTAGTCCATGGGGCATGGTTATTGCTGCCACGACCTTGGTCTCTGCCCGTTGGAATCCTTTTTTTGGGCTTCTGGCCGGCCTTACTATTAAATTCTTTTTCGGAGTGTGATGATTCTTATGGAAAATACCTATGAGCTTCATATTTCAGGTTTAACTCGGCACTTGAAAAAAGTAAAAATTAGCGATGATCTTGTGATTGCTTCTTTTGTCATGTTGGGCGATACAGAGCTTATAGAGCGGACGGCGGAAGACCTCTATCGCAAACTGCCAAATGATATCGATTACCTTGTATGTCCTGAAGCCAAGGGAATTCCTTTAACTCACGCCATTGCCAGACGTTTAGGTATTAATTACGTAATTGTCAGGAAGTCGGTAAAGGGGTATATGAAGAACCCGGTTATTGAAAAGGTGCAGTCCATTACTACCAGAGAGCCTCAAATTATTGTTCTCGATGGTCTAGATGCTGAAAAATTAACGAACAAGCGAGTTTGTATTGTAGACGATGTGGTCTCTACAGGAGGATCATTGAAAGCTCTGGAGAGATTGCTGTCACATGTTCAGTGTACTGTTGTCGCTAAAGTGGCCGTCCTTCTTGAAGAAGGGGGCTATGATAAAGAAGATTTGATTTACCTCGGGAATTTGCCTGTTTTCAAGGAATAGACTTTTTCCCTCCCCCCCCAGAGAGTACAATAAGGGCGTCTTTTTTATGTATGGAAGGAGAGGGAGAAATGACATCGCCAGATGATCTGAAACGATATAAAAGGAATCTTATCGAAGAGCTAGAGGCTGCAGAACTTTATGAAATAATGGCTGCTCATGAAAAGAATAAAGCACTTATAGAAATCTATAAGCGCTTGGCTGAAACGGAAAGGAACCACGCTTCCAAATGGATAACTAGAATAGAAGAGGCGGGAGGCGTGGTTCCGGTTTTTAAAAGGAGCTGGCGCTTACGCACGTATACCTTCCTCTCTAAGATATTTGGGACATCATTTATCCTTCCCGCTGTTGCGGCTATAGAAAGCAGGGCGGGATCTTCTTATTCTGAGCAAAACGATTCTCTTGCCCAATCTATGGCTGTTCAGGAACGATCTCACTCACGAATTTTCAGGGTACTGTCTCGGGAAGGCAAGGGGCTTGAAGGAGGAGCTGTTGCTCGTCTTGAAGGGCGCCATCCGGCTACGGGTGGGAATGCTCTTCGTGCGGCAGTTCTTGGGGCTAACGATGGGCTTGTCTCGAATTTAAGCCTCGTTATGGGTGTTGCTGGAGCGGAGATGAGCGCCCATTCTATACTCATTACCGGGTTGGCTGGGCTTTTGGCGGGGGCTATCTCTATGGCTTTGGGAGAGTGGCTTTCTGTTCAGAGTTCAAGGGAACTTTATGAACATCAAATCAGTATTGAAAAAGAGGAACTGGAAGAAAGCCCGGAAGAGGAAATGGAGGAGCTCGCTCTTATTTATCAGGCTAAGGGGATTGCTCCTGAAAAAGCCCATCAGATGGCATATCACATGATTTCTGATCCAAACACTGCTCTTGATACCCTTGCGCGAGAAGAGCTTGGAATTGATCCTGAAGAACTTGGCGGTTCAGCGTGGGAAGCGGCAATAACTTCTTTTCTCCTTTTCTCTTTAGGCGCTGTTTTTCCTGTTTTCCCCTTCTTTTTTATAGAGGGGCTTCCAGCAGTTGCCACAAGTGCTTTATTAAGTACAGTTGGCCTTTTTCTTGTTGGGGCCGGCATTACTCTCGTTACTGGAAAAAGTCTTCTTTTTTCTGGCTTGAGACAAATTTTTTTTGGTCTTTCAGCTGCAGGAGTAACCTATGTAATTGGTCGTCTTATTGGCGTTGGCCTGGGAGGGTAGCAAAAGGGGGGAGACGTTAATGGCACCTAAATTAAAAGATATTTTGGAACGAGAGCCGGGAACGATACCTAGAGGAAATGAAATAAAGGAATTCGGCTGGGAGGTAGGAATTTCCATGCTCTCAAATCCCTTCGTTCTTGTGGAATTTGTCGTGTTCTTTCTTTTTATATGGATCGTAGTGACAGGCATAGCCCTTATTGTCATAGTAAGTGCCAGTCATTCCTTCAATTTTTTGGTTTTGGCGTACGCATTACAAGCAGGCGGTATTGCAGCGGCCCTCTTTGCAGGCGTGTTTTTATGTATAGCCCTGCTTTTTTTCGGGAATCGTTTCTATGGGAAATATTATCTTGATAATGATGGGATCCTTTACACTACAGTTCGTGGACAGGCGTTTTCTAAAGTGCCACTCTTCACTGTTCGCCCCTTCCCTGTAGGTCGTATCGACATGAATAAAAAAGCGGAGAAGAGAGTCTATTGGCAAAATGTGGAAACTATAGAGCCTTTTGAGAAATGGCGGGTTATAGGGTTAAAGAAAAAAAACAAGACGATTCTTCGCCTCTATTGTCCTGATAAGGGAATTTATGACCAGGCATTAGTCTGGTGTCAGGAAATTTTAAAGAGCAAGAAGCAGAAAGAGACGTAAGCCACTCCCTGCTTCTTATAATCTTGAAGCCTCTACGAGACTTGTATTTCTATTTTTTTCAACCGCAGTTTCCACTGGAAAGCTTTTCAAAGATAGGAATATAAATAGCCAAGAGCTCATTAATGTCTTTCGAACAGCATATCCCAGAAGGGTTTAATGTAGCGCATTGGTTCCCTGTGCAGGCTCCAGTCATGCTTTGAATATCTTGTAGTGTTTTAGCTCCATTTGTTATTGCACGAAGAATCTGTTGCTTATTCACGTTTTTACAGTAACAGACAGTTGTTTCTTGATGTGCTTCTTTCCAATTCATGTGTAACCTCCTCTTTCTCAAACATAAAATCTACTTTTCATTTGCAATGGATCGTTCGTGTAGAGTTCAAGACAGCTAGTAAGGCAATGCCTACATCCGCAAACACAGCTTCCCACATTCCCGCAATGCCGGCTATTCCGAGGGCTATGAAAAAGGCTTTAGTCGCAAGGGCAAGTATAATGTTTTGCCAGACAATTTTTCGAGTCCGCCGAGCAAGAAGAAGAGCGTCTGCAATTTTAGAAAGAGCATCGTCTAAAATAACAACATCTGCTGTTTCTATTGAAGCTTCGGAACCTAATCCGCCCATGGCGATGCCAATATCGGCAGTGGCTAATGCTGGAGCATCGTTGAGGCCATCCCCTACAAAAACGATTTTTTCTCGGGATCCCAATTGGGCTTTGATTTTATTGAGTTCCAAAACTTTGCCTTGAGGGAGCAAGTTCGCAATGTACTTGTCGACTCCCACCTTTTGAGCAACCCATTTTGCGCCGCTGTCCGTATCTCCTGTAAGCACAATAAATTGGGATAAGCCACTTTCACGAAGGGCTTGCATTGCATGCATAGCATCAGAACGAATAATGTCAGATACAGTAATGTACCCTAAATATCTATGGCCTTGGGCTACATGAACAACAGTTCCCTGTTCTGGATCCTTGATGTTTTTGAAGCCACTTTCTGCTAGAAGTTTTGAGTTCCCCACAAGAATAGGCTGTCCCTTAATAAAGCCTCGCAACCCTTTTCCCGCCATCTCTTCGAGGCCTTCTGGAGTTTGCAATGTGTTCACATCTGTGGCGTCGGCAATAGAGCGTGCTATAGGGTGGTTTGATTCCTGCTCCAGAGAGGCAGCCAGAGAAATGAGCTCATCTTCCGAAACGCCTTGTTGGGGGACAATGTCTGTTACCTTGAAAACTCCTTCTGTAAGGGTCCCAGTTTTATCGAAGGCAATGATCTTCGCAGAAGAGAGGGCATCAAGGATATTGCCGCCCTTAATGAGAATACCTCGACGTGAGGCAGCACCGATTCCTCCAAAATAGCCGAGAGGAATGCTGATCACTAAAGCGCAGGGACAAGAAATAACGAGGAGCACGAGGGCTCGATATGCCCAGTTCGTAAAAGTTCCAGCGCCGAATAAGGGGGGAATTGCGGCCACCGCTAAAGCACCAAGAACTACTGCCGGAGTGTAATATTTGGCGAAAGTTGTAATAAAACGTTCTGTGGGCGATTTCCTGGCTACGGCAAATTCCACCATTTCGAGGACACGAGCAATAGTTGTCTCTTCGAAGAGGGAGGACACACGAATAGTTAGGGCCCCTCGCAAATTAATGCTCCCGCCGTATACTTTTTTGCCGGGCTCTGCTCGTATAGGTACTGGTTCGCCAGTGAGAGGCGACTGATCTATTTGGGATATTCCTGACTCAATAATTCCATCCAGAGGTATTTTTTCGCCAGGTCGCACAAAGATCAATTCATTTACATGAACGTTCTCAGGTTTTACTTTTATCTCTGCCCCTTTGCGAAGAACCTGGGCATATTGTGGTCGAGCTGCGAGGAGAGATCGTATGGAGTTGCGGGATTTTGAAGCCGATATCTCTTGGAGTAGCTCTCCTGTGCTATAGAAGAGCATAACGGCTACAGCTTCTGGCAGCTCTCCTATAGATATGGCGGCAATGGTTGCTATTGACATGAGGGAGAATTCATCAAGACCTCTCCGGTTTTTTAAATTCCTCAGAGTGTTCAAAAGTACCTCGCTGCCGCTCAAAAAATAGGCAGTGAGAAAAAAAGCGTATTCTCCAATGCCGTAGGGTGTGGCTGCCAGTCGTTTCCTGAAGATGAGGCTTATGGTAAAAATGAAGGCTGCTGCTCCAAGCCTTTTCCCTTCTTTTTCAAAGCGTTCCAGAAGAAGGAACCAACCAGAAGTAGCAACACTGGGGGAAGGGATATTTTTTTCGTCAATGGATGTTACTGTAACGCTCGGTTCTATACGGCTCACGATGTCCTCGACTTTTTGATCAAGATTACTTCCATCATTTTCAATTCTTAATATTTTTGTATCAAAGTCAAATTTCACGCCGATAACTCCAGAAATAGTCATGATCTCTGCTTCAATCAGAGAGGCGCATCCTTGACAATGAAGATCTTGGAGCCTGTAGAGCAGCATGTTTTTTACACCTCTTCCCATTCATCAAAAACGCTAGAAAAAAGCTCCATATATAATCCCCGCAAAAGTAGATAGACACACGACAAGGCTTACGTAGGCGACCGTTTTTTTAGTACCCATAATGTTTTGGATAACCAGCATATTGGGGAGAGAGAGAGCCGGACCAGCCAGAAGAAGGGCGAGAGCTGGCCCTTTCCCCATCCCTGCCCCCATAAGGCCTTGAAGAATTGGGACTTCCGTTAGTGTAGCAAAATACATAAAGGCTCCTGCTACAGATGCAAAAAAGTTAGCGGCTATAGAATTCCCTCCTACGAGAGCTGCAATATAGCGACTTGGGATAAGAGCCTCATAGCCCGGTCGACCAAGGAGAAAACCAGCGAATAGAACTCCCAAAAAGAGAAGGGGGAAAACTTGTAAGCCATATCCCCATGTAGCATTTAGCCACTCGGTCAGTTCATCTTGAGAAAACCATTTTTTTGCAGCAAAGAGAGTGGACAGAAGCCCCAAGGTTGCAATGACCCATTTCGTGCTATATACTCCTGCCCAGATGCCAGAATCTATTTTGGGAGCTGCCCAGTTGGCAAAGACAAGAAAAATAACCATACTTGCCATAGTCCAAGTCGTTTGCCATAGAGATCGTGCTGGTTCTCCCACAGGAAGCTCAGCAAATCCCTGCTGTCGAATGGCTTCATCTTTACGGAAGAAAAAGGCCATGAGAAGGCCAATAATGACACTAAAGGAAATAGCCCCTATAGCACGGGCAACACCCATTTCTATGCCAAGAACCCTGGCGGTGAGAATAATAGCAAGCACATTAATGGCCGGGCCAGAGTAAAGAAAAGCGGAAGCTGGTCCAATTCCAGCTCCGCGACTGTAGATCCCTGCAAAAAGAGGGAGGACGGTGCATGAGCATACGGCGAGGATGGTTCCGGAAACGGCTGCAACAGTGTAGGCCACCACTTTTTTAGCCTTGCCTCCTAAATATTTCATTATGGCTTGCTGGCTTATAAAAACAGAAATAGCACCAGCTATAAAAAAAGCAGGAACGAGGCAAAGAAGTACATGTTGTCTTGCATACTCGTGGAGCATGGCTATAGACTCAATAGCGGCTCCTTTTACTCGAGGGTGATCCCCAGGTAAGAAATAAAAGAACAAGAAAGCTAGAATAATCCATAGAAACTTTTTCCGGTCGCTCATTATAAACGTCCTCCCTGTATTTTAAGTGGCGAAATCTTCACATAAAAGAGCCTTAAAAACCCCGATGCTAGCCATCGGGGAGTTTTTTACGTTATTTTACTGCCTTTTGCAAGAGTTCCTTGAGCGTTGCTTCTGTGGGAACTCGTCCCGCAAGTAAAACATTTCCATCTACAACAAGGCCTGGTGTCCCAATAACTCCGAAAGACATGATTTCTTTAATGTCTGTCACCTTCTCAATTTCGAAGTCGACTCCAAGTTCTGTTGCAACTTTCTCTGCCATTTCCGCAAGTTTTTTACACTTTGGACAGCCTGTTCCCAGTATTTGTATCTTCATCTTGTGTCTCCTTTCTCATGGCACAAAAACAGGGAGTATGGTGATATTCAGATATGGGATGCCCCTGCACTACGTGCTCAATACACTGAAGTAATGTGGCCAAACAATTCATCTTTAAGGAATAATAAATATGCAAATCATCTTTACGATCCTCTATAATGTCGAGATCTCGCAAGAGTGCTAGATGTTTACTAATTGTCGTCCGATCAAAGTGGAAAAGGTCTGCAATCTCACAGGCACACATTTCTTTTTTCGCTAGGATTTCTACAATTGAAAGGCGAACAGGGTGCCCTAACGCTTTAAGAACGGCAGCTTTTTCTCGTTGTAGTTTTGCCTCCAAATCTATCACTCCTCTATGTGGCAATAATACCACATAGAGGAGGATTGTTGTCAAAATTTAATTCAAGGAGAGGAGGTACCCTTTCTTCATTTCGTAGCCTTTATGAGTTACCTGCTCTAGAAAGGGGATATCATGGGAGGCTATTACGAGGGCTATAGGGAGTTTTTGTAAAACGGAGACGAGGTTTTCCCATGCCTCTTCATCAAGACCGTTAGAGGGCTCGTCGAGAAGAAGCAGTTCTGGTTTCATCGAAAGAAGCGCAGCAAGAGCTCCCAAGCGTTTTTGTCCCCCAGAAAGGGCATAAGGGGGGTACGAAGCAAGGGAAACAATATTTAAAACTTTCATAGCTTTCATGGCAGAGTCCATGGCTTCCTCTTTCTCCATTCCTAAATTGAGAGGCCCGAAGAGGATGTCATCAAGAAGGGTTGGACAAAAAAGCTGATCATCAGGATCTTGAAATAAGAGTCCTACTTTTCGCCGGAGATGGCGAATGTCTTTTTTTGTTTTAATCGGATTTCCTTCAAGGAGGATAGATCCTTCTGTAGGTTTTAAAAGTCCCATAATTAGCGAAAAAAGCGTGGTTTTTCCAGCGCCATTTCGGCCACGTATAAATATTTTTCCCTCTCGATAAAGATTAAGGTTAAGACGAGAGAAAAGAGGTTCAGAGCTAGGATAAGCAAAAGATATGTTCTGGAGAGAGAGAAAAGATGTCATAGAATGAAGCACCCCGCTAAAAGGATGTAAAGGACTCCTAAACGAAAATTGTCCCCTTCTTTGGGCGATGCTGGAGATTCAAGAAAATGAAAAGAACCATCAAATCCCCTTAATTCCATGGCGTGAGCAACCCGTTCACTCCGAAGGATACTCCGTACAAGAAGCATCCCTATTAAGTTTCCATAGGATCGGAGTGTTCCAAGGGAAAGAGATGGATGAAACATGCGAAGGGTCATGGACGTATAGATTTTTTCGGCTTCCTCTACAAAAACTCTCGCATATCGATATGTGAAATGAAGTAGCAGAACAAGCTTTTGCGGAATAGCCAGGGCTCGAAGCCCATAGAGCAACTCTCCCATACTTGTCGTACCCAAAAGAGCCATAAATGCGAAAACAGCGGCATGGGTTCTAATAGTGATAGAGAGCGCTAACTCTACACCATGAGGCCCTGAAAAAGGCAATGTTAACCAAAGGAAGATAAGAAAGCCGTCAAGGGAAAGAACGCGTTTTATGAGGGCTCGTAGTTGAATTTTAGCGAGGAAAATAAGCATGAAGCTATAGCCAAGAAGAAAAAGTTGTGCTGAAACAGATGAGAGCAAGGCTATACAAAGGGCAAAGGCCAAGACCAGCATGATCTTGGCACTTGCCGATATTCTGGTTAAAAAACTCTCTGAAGAGTTAAAATCGTACGTTAAAGATGGCAGGTTGTTACTGTGCATGCCTTCGATGTCCTCCGATCCAAAGTAGAACCCCTACTAACCCAATAATATAACCAATCCCACCTATAATCTCTGTGAACTTTGGCTTTGAAAGTTCTTTCCGTAGTTGGAAGAGCTCCTCTCGAAGAGGGGCGGTCTCTGCTTTGACAGCTTTCTGGACGAGCTGAGAAAACTGTTCCTCAGAAATCTCCGAAGAGAAAGTAGAAATTTCTCTTTTCGTATCACTGTTTTTTTCTTCCGCTTTTTCTATGGATGTACTTGAAGAGGAGGAGGGTGTCAAGTCGATGGTTGTTTGCCCCATATGTCCCATACCCCCACTTACTGAAACTTTAATTTCAGCATATTTTCCGGTAGGAAGGGGTATTGAAAATTGTCCCCTTTCATCTGTTTCTCCTTCAACAAGAAGCTTATTAGTAGAAGTTTCTTCCACCTTTATAGGAGAGTTTTGTACGGGAGCGCCATCATTGAAATAGGCCTCTCCTACAATAGCTCCATTTTCAAAGTAGGCAAAGACATTAAGCTTATGAGCCAAGGCTTCTGTTGGCAAGAAAAATAAAGAGAAGACCAAGGCTATTACCAGAGACCGTTTTTTCATCTTTTCATTCCCTCCACTACAAATGGCATAACTCGGGCCACATACATCATAATGAAAGCGCCCACACTCGCCTCTATGGCAATGATTGGAACATGGGCTATGAGAATGAGGCGAGCCGAGGTGAAAAAAGCTTCACCACTGGCCGCTAAAGCAGTAGCTGTGAACAATGCCGCTCCCATAACTCCTACAGCTCCTGCTGTAGCGCCGGCTAGCCATGGAGACCAACCGACTCGAAGAATATATCGCCCCATCAATCCTCCAAGGACTCCTGAAAATGCCATCGTACATGTGTTGACTCCGAGAACAACAATGCCACCAAATTGGAATAAGACTGCCTGCAAAAAAAGGGCAACTACATAGGCGGGGAAAAGGCAAAAACCTAAAAGCAAACCTCCTATGCCATTCAGGACAAGATGGACACTGGTAGCTCCTAAGTTTACATGTATAAGTGATGCTACAAAAAGAGCAGCAGAGACGATTCCTGCTCGAGGAACCGTCTCCATATCCATCTTTTTAAGCCCTATGGCAATGCCTGCAATTGCACCTGCAGCTCCTGTAGCTAAAACAGGAAGAGAAAGTACACCTTCAGCTATATGCATTAGTTTCTATTCACCGTCTTTACCCATAAAACAGCTCCGAGCTCAATAGCTGCGTCCTTTGTGCCGTCTGGAGATTTCTTTGTTTCTGGCGCTTCCGCAAGAGCAGCAAAGCCCCACCAACCTGACCACGGCATAGCGTATGTGAACACTCCTTGATCATCTGTTCGAACCACTTGCGTAATGAAAGGATCGGCAGGAGCTTTTACGTCTTGGCTGTCGTTATAAAACTCTACTTCTACATCGAGATCCGCTGCTGGCTTCCCATCTACAACTACTCTCCCTTGAAAAACATTTCCTGCCCAAAGGCCATAGGGACGAGTCAGAGGTATAATTTCTGCTCGAAGGCCGACGGTTTCATCCCATCCTTCCTCCATGCCAAACGCATTGACCACAGTTTTAGTGTAGTGGATAATATATGTATCTTCAGCAGGTTCCCAATATGGAGCAGGCTCTACATAAAAAACATGGTCACCAGGTCGTTTTATCTGATATGTTGCCTTCCACGTTCTCATGTTGTCTTTAGATTTTTCGGACGTAAGGGTTGATAAAAGATCTGTCTTTTCTCCGCGTGCTAACACTCCAAACTGTGCGGGCTTTTCCATGTCCATGAGATGCTGCTCGAAAGGATGAGTGAAAAGCAGAGAAATATTGATATCTTTAACCCCATTTTGAGTTACGATATTTTGATCAGGTAGAATAACTTGGAAATGAGCCCATGACGAGGTCGCCATAAAGAAGATACTACATAAAACCGAGGCAAAAACAAAACTCCGCCACATTTTGTGATCCTTCACTTTTTGTATCCCCCTCTGAAGATTTTTAAGATTTGTGTTACGAAATATAGTTATAGTGTTACTCTACTCGTCAAGAAATGTCAAGGACATTTTTTCACGATTCCCGCTTAAAAGAGAGCTTACGACATAAAAGAATATGTTAAGGTATGTAGAAGACCATATTTAAATGTTGCTTGTCATAAGAAAGGAGGGTTGGATTATGAAAAAGCATGAATTTTACATTGTTGATGTTTTTGGGGAGAAGAAATATGCAGGCAATCCCTTAGCTGTAGTTCGCGATGCAGGAGATCTCTCTACCGAGGATATGCTGGAAATTGCCAGAGAGATGAACTACTCGGAGACAAGTTTTATCCTTCACGATAAACCTCTTAACGGCGGTTATCCAGTTCGGATATTCACACCTGCAGGGGAGGTCCCTTTCGCTGGTCACCCTACTTTGGGGACAGCTGCTGTTATTATAAGAGAGTTAGCACCTGGGAATCCAAATTCTATTGCCCTGAGCCTCAAGGCAGGACTTATTCAGGTGAGACGGGAAGAGCATCTGTTTATTATGGAGCAGAATACGCCAGAATTTGGTCCGATCTACCCTCCAGAAGATCTAGTGTCGGTGTTGGGTGTCACATCAGACGCTATAATGGAAGAGTACCCTGTACAGTGGGTTTCTACAGGGTTGCCTACGATTATTGTCCCTTTTCGGCGGCGGGATGTTTTGAGTCGTGTACGTTTGGATAGAGATGCATATGATGCTTTCATCCAAAGGACAGGGAAGGTATTAATTCTCGCTTTTTGTCCTGAACCGGTACATTCTTCAAATCATCTTCACGTTCGGGTTTTGGCTCCTTGTTTTGGTGTGGAGGAAGATCCTGCGACTGGAAGTGGGGCAGGATGTTTGGCGTCCTATTTGGTCCGTCACCGATTCCTGGAATCTAGCAGCATAGAGAATGTACGAGTAGAGCAAGGCTATGCAGTTCATCGGCCATCTCTTTTATTTATTTCCGCAAAAGATTCCGGAGGTCAGATTCGAGTATGGGTGGGGGGCAATGTGATCCCTGTCGCTAAAGGAGAACTTATTTAAAGAAAACGAAGGGCTGGGTCGGTCGACCTAGCCCTTCGTTTAGTTTTTAACGTACTTAATAAGCTCCAGGTTTTTCCCCTATGGTAGAACCTCCTCCATTTCGCTTCCCTCGCACTGCTACAGCCATTTTTTTCTCTGTCCAGCGAGCGAGACGAACGAAAGGCAGCCCTAAAAGAAAATAGATAGTGGCTACTATAATTCCAGTCCCGAAGTAATCATAGTAAGTAGTGGCCAGCTGTCCATAGGCTTTCGTAAGGTCTACCATGGTTATGACAGACACTAACGAAGAATCTTTTAAAAGAGAAATAAAATCGTTTGTGACTGGCGGTAACGCTACTCGTACAGCCTGAGGCAAGACAACATAGCGCAATGCCTGCCAGCGAGTCATTCCTAAAGCGAGAGCGCCTTCCATTTGTTGCCTTGGTACCGCTAATAGACCAGCCCGGTAATTCTCAGCTTCATAGGCGGCGTAGTTTAAGCCTAATCCCAGAACTCCAGCAATAAATGGACTTAGCTTTATGCCGATGTTGGGAAGTCCATAAAAAATAAAGAAGAGCTGGATGAGAACTGGTGTCCCACGAATGGCTTCTATATATCCTATAGCCAGATGAGAAAAAAATGGCGGCCCAAAAATTTTAGTCATGGCCAGGAAAAGCCCGAGCAGTATGGCTAAGACCATAGCTAAAATCGACACCTTCATAGTGATAACCGCCGCTTTAGCAAGAATTGGAAGAAAGCTTATATATCTCTCGATTCTTTCTTGCAGCGAGATTTGAGGTTTCTGATGTTCAGCCCAATGGTTGAACATAGCGGGTTCCACTCTACTGGGCGAGAAATCTTGGAACATGTCGGCCATCATGGGGCTCCAAAGGTTCCATCGATCGTAAATTTCCCGAAGTTTCCCGCTATCTCGAAGGTAGACAATAGCTTCATTAATTTTTGAAAGTAGCTCCTTATCCTCTTTCCGAATAGCAATTCCGTATTCCATCCGCCCGATAGGAGGACCTACAAACATGATTTCAGGGTTGAATCCTGCATAGTAAACAGCAACAGGATCATCGAAGAGAGTTGCGTCTAAGCGTTCATTTTGTAAGTCGTTGAATGCGTTTATCTCGTCTTCGTACGTCCGAATGTCTTGAATGCCGGCTTCTACTAAGAGGAAGTACGCATAAGATTGCTTCAGGGTTCCCACTATTTTCCCTTTGCAGTCGTCAAGGGTTGTAATGCCTTTTGTCCCCTTACGTACCGCCAGCTGAAGGAAAGTGGAGTAGTAAGGAATAGAGAAATTAACTACATTCTTGTGTTCCGGCGTAATTTCCAGACCATCGATAGCTACATCATATAAGTGCCTCTCGAGCCCTGGAATGAGATTATCCCATCCATTTTGGACAAATTCTGTTTCCATTCCCAGATAGTCTGCAATGGCATCCATAATTTCTACTTCAAAACCGATAAGCTGATTCATATCGAAGGGGTCGTAAAACATGTAAGGAACTCCCCCCTCTGTGTCCCCACCCCATCGCAATATGGGCTTCTCTTTCGCCATAGCTGAGGACGAAGCAACAGCAAGGAAGAGAACAGAAAGCGCAAAGAATAAAGATATGAACCGTTTCATTTACGCTACATCCTCTGTAAGGTGTCGAAGGAACTCTTTTGTCCTTTTATTTTGAGGAAATTCGAAGAGTACATCGCCGTCAGCCACCTCGACGATCTCTCCTCCATCCATAAAGACAATGTAGTCTGAGGCATTTCGGGCAAAACGCATCTGATGGGTTACGATGATCTGAGTCATACCTTCCTCATCAAGATCTTTCATAACCTGCAACACTTCTCCAACCAGTTCCGGATCTAAGGCTGATGTGGGTTCGTCGTAAAGCATGACCTTGGGATTCATGGCCAAGGCGCGAGCAATGGCTGCACGCTGAGTCTGCCCGCCAGATAAGGTAGCGGGATACTTATGGATGTGTTCGGAAAGCCCTACTTTTGCAAGGAGTTGCATGGCTGTTTCACGAGCTTCGGCTTCCCCAATCTTTTTTACGACTATAGGGGCTAGCATAACATTTTCGAGAACGGTTTTATGAGGGAAAAGATTGAAGCTCTGGAAAACCATTCCTACCTCTTGTCTCATGAGATGACAGGATGTGAGAAAGCGTTTGCCCAGCTCCTTTTCATTGCCGGTGCGGCTTACCGTAACGCCAGCTATGGTAATAGTACCGGAGTCCATGTACTCGAGACAATTGAGACACCGCAAGAACGTTGATTTCCCACATCCTGACGGTCCGATAATAGAGACCAAATCCCCTTCGTAAATATCAATGGAGATGCCGTTCAAAACGTCTCCATCCTCAAAGCTCTTGTACAGATTTTCAACGTGAATCAAAGGTTTAGCCGCACGTGTCAATCTGCCTCAACCTCCTTACAATTGTTTTTTTGTGTGATTTCACTCTCCCCGATTTGGTTTTGAGTTTATTGTTATCATAAGCAGGGATAGTATGACAGAAAAAAATTTAGATGCAAGGATAAAAAGGGAAAAACAACTCTTTTTCTACGTTATAATTCCTCATAGGAAAAGAACCTGAAGGAGGGATTCTGTTTTGTCAGAAAAAGCCCTTATCTGTACTGTCTGCGAATCTCGTTACCCATTTCGTACCTCATTTTCTCGCTGTCCAAAATGTAATGAACCTCTCGAGTTGGAGGAGATAGGAACAGGTTCCATTAAAGCAGAAGCGTACTTTAATATTTTTAGAAGATACGGCGAATTTTTCCCCTTTAGGGAGCGCTATGACGAACTGGATCTTGGGGAGGGGATGACCCCTCTTGTGTGGACACCTGCTCTGGCAAAGAAATATGGAATAGGCGCTGTGGCTTTTAAAAATGAAACGGCAAATCCCACATGGTCTTTTAAAGATAGGGGAACAGCTACAGCTCTTCGCCACGCTAAAATATTGGGGTTTTCTCGGATCGGCACAGTCTCAACAGGTAATATGGCTGCTTCAGTAGCTGCTTTTGGAGCGAAAGCTGGGGTTGAAACTACAATATTAGTGAGTAGCGATATCCCCTCAGAAAAATTGAATCCTATCGCTATCTACCATCCTCGACTTATACGAGTTCATGGAGATTACTCCCGTCTTTATTCTGAAAGTTTGCGTCTAGGAGAGGAACTCGGGATTTATTTTATGAACTCTGATGTCCCTTTTCGCGTAGAAGGTTCTAAAACTATTGCATTTGAAATTTGTGAACAGACATCTTTTCGCGTCCCCGATTTTGTAATTGTCCCTACAAGTGCGGGAGGCAATATTCGTGGAATTGAGAAAGGGTTTCGTGAGTTTTATAAAGTAGGACTTATCGCTCGTATCCCTACCATTGTATGTGTTCAGGCGGAAGGATGTTCCCCTATAGTGAAAGCTTTTGAAAAAAAATCATTAGTAGTGGAAAGATTCTCAAATCCTCACACTATCGCCCATGCCATAGAAAATCCTTTCCCCCCAAGTGGTAATCAGGTTTTGAGGGTGTTGAATAAAAATAGCGGTATAGCTCTTGCCGTATCAGATGAAGAGATCCTTGCAGCGCAAAAAGAGCTTGCGGAAACAGGACTTTTTGTACAACCTGCCTCCGCATCATCTTTGGCTGCCTTGAAACGCCTCGTTCATGATGGTGCTCTTAAAAGTAATCATTGTGTAGTTTGTGTGCTTACTGGTAGTGGTTTGAAATATACCTCTGTTTTTCAGCACCATCATCTTGCGGTGGAAGAGTGTGATATTTCTCAATTGAAGCCCTGCCTTTCCCATTCTATTTCGTAACATATGGAGGTGGATTTTTATGTTGCGATGTTCCGTGTGTCATGAAACGTACGAAGAGATTTTGCGCCTTTGGAGATGCCCTTGCGGAGGGGCTCTCTCGTTGGAGATAGATGAAACATTTTTCCCGGGACCGGAAGAGCTAAAACGCCGTTCCCTGTCGATCTGGAGATACAAAGAAGCTCTACCTTTTAAGATAGGGACGGAACCTGTATCTTTAGGGGAAGGTCGAACCCCTCTTGTTCCTGCCCTATGGAAGGATCATAAGATTTTTTTCAAATTGGATTTTCTCTTGCCTACAGGATCTTACAAAGATCGCGGCATTGCCTACCAAATGACGAAACTCAAGGAACATGGGCTCCAGACGATCATAGAGGATTCTTCAGGGAATGCCGGGGCCTCAATGGCAGCGTACGCTGCCCGGGCGGGCATTCGTTGTCGAGTTTTTGTCCCTGCGTATACGTCGGCTGGAAAATGTGTGCAGATTGAGAGCTATGGGGCAGAACTCGTAAAAGTCCCTGGATCTCGTGAAGAAACCACACTGGTTACAGAGCAAGCATCTCAGGAATTTTACTATGCGAGCCATAATTGGAGCCCTTATTTTATCCATGGAGTTAAAACCTATGCTTTCGAGTTGTGGGAGCAGCTGGGATATGCAGTCCCCGACTATGTGATTGTCCCCGCGGGGCAGGGAAGCCTCGTATTAGGGTGTTATCTTGCTTTTCGCCATCTTCTCGCAGCGGGGAAAATATCTCGCCTTCCAAAGATCGTTGCAGTACAGGCCAGGGGGTGCGCTCCGCTCTATGAAGGATTTGTGAGAGGAGATATGGATCCTTTCCCGATTGAGAAGCGAGAAACAATAGCCGAGGGAATTAGTTCAGCTCATCCGGTACGAGGTCGTCAGGTTCTTGGAGCGGTGCGAGCTACGGAAGGAATGTGTATCGCTGTTGAGGATGGCGAGACGTGGGAAGCTTTTGATATGTTGGCGTGTAAAGGTTTTTATGTAGAGCCTACAAGTGCCGTAGTCGGAGCAGCCCTCTCCAAACTTATAGCTGATGATGTGATCTCTCGCGACCAGACTGTAGTGGCTTTTCTTTCTGGTTCGGGTCTGAAAGCCACAGATAAAATTCTTCATAGAAAAGAAGTAAAAGGAATAGAGCCTTAGTTGTATTAAATAGAGAAAGTTCTTTCCCAAAATGACGATTTCCTGTTATAATGCCCCTCAATTATTTTATGACAGGAGGGCTTTTTATGGACAAGAATGTTTTTGCTCGGCGAATGAAAAACTTTCAGGCATCGGATATAGCTGCTATTCTCAAAGTTACGGCGGACCCTGATATTATCTCTTTTGCTGGCGGCCTTCCGGCTCCGGAGCTTTTCCCTATTGAAGAAATGAAGGTCGTAACAGCTCATGTTTTAGAGAAATATGGGGCAAAAGCTCTCCAATACTCTACTACAGAGGGTTACGCTCCGTTACGTGGGAAAATAGCGAATCGCATGAACGAAAAGTACAAAACTCGTCTTACGACAGAGAATATTATGATAACCACAGGATCCCAGCAGTCCCTTGATCTTCTCGGCAAAATGCTTCTTGACGAAGGAGATGTGGTGCTCTGCGAAAGTCCTACCTATCTAGGGGCTCTCAGTGCTTTCAATGGATATAGCCCTAGATACGTAGAGATTGCTACTGATGACGAGGGTATGGTTCCTGACTCTCTCGAAGAAGCTTTAAAAAAGGAAAAACGGGTAAAGGCAATTTACGTTATTCCCGATTTTCAGAATCCTACTGGGAAAACCTGGTCTATCCAACGCCGGAAATCTTTTATAGAAATTATTTCGCGCTATTCCGTAGTGGTAATTGAAGATAATCCTTACGGTGAGCTCCGTTTTCAAGGGGAGATGCTTCCTTCTTTAAAGTCTCTTGATAAGACAGGAAATGTTGTTTTATTGGGTACATTCTCTAAAATATTTTGCCCTGGAATGCGCATCGCTTGGTTATGTGCTGAAGGGGAGCTGTATGAACGATTCGCTTATTTGAAACAGGCTGCAGATTTGCACTCTCCCACATTGAGCCAGTATGAAATTGATAGCTATATGGAAATGTACAATCTTGATGCCCATGTAGCGAAACTTATAGAGCTTTACAAGAAGCGACGAGATATTATGATGGAGGCTATTCAGGCTTCTTTCCCTTCCGATGTTTCCTATACCAAGCCTGAGGGGGGCCTATTTTCTTGGATCACCCTTCCAGAAGGTGTGAATGGGCGAGACCTTCTTATAACAGCAATTGCCAAGAAAGTTGCTTTTGTTCCCGGAGGAGCTTTCTTCCCTCGCGGCGGTCATGAAAATACCTTGCGACTTAACTATTCCAATATGCCACCAGAAAAAATTCGACGGGGGATTCATCTTTTGAGTGAAGCTATGGATCAGTATCTGTAGGGATGGAGCCGTGTCGTTGAAGTTCATAAGATGAAGAGGGGGACTTTGTTCAGCGCTCCAAAAGTTGGGCAGAAAATCCAACGTTTAGAGGCGTATTTTGCCTTCAAAAGCCCCCTCTTTTATATTAAACTAATTTCTTAGAAGTTTTTTTATGGCTTCTCGTATCACACTTACCTCAGAATTATAGAGTACAGCTAGTTCCTTCAGCGCTTTGTCTCTTGATGCATCAAGAGGCCAGCCTGCTTCTTCAAGAATCTTTTCAGCAGGGATATTGTAAGTCTGGGATATGGTTTGTAATGTTACAGACCCCTTGATCTCATCGGGGTTAGGAAGATTCTTTGACGGCGTTTCCCCCGTTGTTGCCAACGGAATTCCCTTTTGTTCAAAGTAAAGAGACAGGGCTCCTCTCACTTCTTCATCATCCACTCCCTCAATCTTTTTCAACGATACATCTCGAGGAATATCTGAAGGAAGGGAAGCAATGGCGATAACCTCCTCCTCAGATAACCCCACGGCTTCAGATATTTGGCTGATAGACATCCATCCGTAAACTTTATCTGCAGGGTTAGCTTGAGAAACCTCTTTGGGAGCTGGCGCAAAGGTGAGCCACGTTCCGCTGAGCCGCCCGAAAGCGTAAGCTCCAAAAAATAGAGCTAACCCCATAAAGCCTATGGCAAGAGAAGAGAAAACTTTTTTTCGCCACCTAAAGAAAAGCGTCTTCTCCACAGGGCATCGGTCGGTACATCTTCCGCAAGCAAGACATTCGCCACTTTTCTCCACTTCTTTTGATTCAGGGTCGAGATTGACAGAGCATACTATATGGCATTGATGGCAATGGACGCAGGAGGAGGGCTGGCGATTTACTTTTATAAGGCTCAGCTTTTGCCCCAAAGCAAGGACAGCCCCTAATGGGCACAAATAGCGGCACCAAAATCGTTCAATCCATAAACTTGCAGCTATAACGGTACCAAAAAGGATTACGAAAGCCCAAGGTTTACCTGCGATTTCCCCCCAACCAGCGCTTAAATGCATCCATGCGACCCAGGGATCATAATCTCTCCATACCAAAGTTCCGAGCTTCCATGTAAGAAATATAATGAGAAAGAGAATTCCATATTTTAAATATCGTGCAGGACGATCTATATAGTTGGGGAGTTCCCGAGAAGCTATGCCAAGTTTCCTTGCTCCTTTTGCTGAAAGTTCCCCTAAAGTACCCAGAGGGCAAATCCAGCTGCAAAAAACTCGGCCTACCACTATAGTCATAAGAACAACACCAATAAAGAGAACAAAGGAACTTGGAGCGATGCGTCTCAGCCACGTTCCAGTAGCTATATAGCTGTAGAGGCTTTCAAATCCCCCAAAAGGACAGAGGGCATCTACTGGTGGGACCCCTTGGGGGCCACCTCCCACTCTTTGATGTTGAAAACCGACCCAAGAGAGAAATGCGAGGAATAGTAACTGTGTAGCGAGGCGTATCTTTTGTGACCTCATTTCATCTCCTCCCCCTTTTTATTTTTTATTATCTTCTCGGGGAAAGGATTTTGCTATCAGCAAAAATGCGTACTCTAGAGGGGTATTAGAGTGGGCGCAACTCTTTTACGCCCACTGCAGTGAGGAGTTTTAGTCATTTGTTTCTTCATTGCTCCGCTTCTTCTTCATAAAAAGGACGCCTCCGACAATAAGAAGCCCGAGAGCAAGCCACACAACTGTTAGGGCATTCATACAACTCACCTCCTCGTGTAGTGCCGGGGTTAGGTTTAGTTGAGACAGTTACGAAGGTCCTTTTAAAGCGACGCGCACGAGGCGTCATGATCAAGAAACAAAATCGGCTGAAAATGCCAACTATTCTTATCAATTTGAAAATAGCACAAATAACAACTATATTCAACTATTAATTTTTTTAATTTTCATTATTGAAGAGTATGCAGGAGAAGGGAACTTCAGGATATAATACTTTCAAAGGAGGGGTGTTTATGGACCAGGAAGTGATATTTTGGAGGATGTTGGATGTTATTGAAGATCATATTCTTCCCCAAACTCGAGTTGCCGTTCTTGGCGGCCATAACATTTTTGGGGCAGCAATATTGTTTCGGTCTGACCTTTCTCTAATAACGGCAGGAACTAATCATGAAGGGTGGAATCCTCTTTGGCACGGGGAGGTTTATACTATAAAGAAGTTCTTTGAACTTGATCCTCACCCAGATCCCAAAGAATGTCTATTGCTCTCTACTCATGAGCCATGTTCCATGTGTCTTTCTGCCGTAGCGTGGTCTGGGTTCCCAGAAATCTACTTCCTTTTCAACTACGAAGAGACGCGGGACGCTTTTCACACCCCTAATGATATACAAATCTTAAGGGATGTTTTTTACTGTTCCTCGCCGAGTCGCGATAATCAATTTTTTAAAAATATACCCCTTACAGATTTAATCTCTCATTTGGAAGAACCGGAGCTTGGGGAGGCCCGTATTGAAAAACTTAAGAGGACCTATGAGGAGCTATCGGCAATCTACCAAAAGGGAGAGAAGGATGATTTTAACGTAGAGGAGGAGAGGCTATGCCCTTAACAGAGATTATTGGACCGGTAATGATTGGACCGTCTTCGAGTCACACCGCTGGCGCCGCTCGCCTTGGTCGTTTGGCGTTAGCGTGCTGGGGAGAAGATCCACTGGAGAGTGTGGAGATATTTTTACGAGGTAGTTTCGCTTATACGAGTTACGGTCATGGAACAGATCGGGCTCTTGTGGCGGGTCTATTAGGTATGGCTCCTGATGATATGCGCCTTCGAAATGCCCTTTCTATTGCGAAAGAACTGCAATTTAATTATCGTTTCGATGTGGAAGAAGTAGACGGAGCTCATCCCAACTCTGCCCGTTTTGTTTTTACAGGAAAAGACAATCGGACTCTCGAAGTTATTGGCGCTTCTATTGGTGGTGGGGCTGTAGAACTGCAGGAGATTGATGGTTTTAAGGTAAGCGTTTCTGGAGAACTTCCTTCTCTTATCACTATCCATCGCGATACCCATGGGGTTGTAGCGGCTATAACGAAGCTTTTTGCTGAAATGGAGATTAACATTGCTACTTTAAGCCTGTATCGTAAGTCAAAGGGGGGCATGGCGTCTCTTGTTATTGAGCTTGATCTGCCTTCTCCTCCTGACGACAGTGTAAAGCAGGCCATGGAACGTGCCCATCCATCTATTATCCGAGTATTACCCCTTTATGCTCGAGGAGGAACTTCGAAATGAGATCGTTAGGAGATTTGGTAGCTTTAAGTAATAATTCAGGATGTTCCTTTATTGAAAGTGTGTATCAGATAGAGGAGCAAGAGACAGGGCATTCTGTGGAGACGATTCGAAAAGATATGGAAAGCCGTTTTGATGACATGGCTCTTTCTGTTCAAGAAGCTCTTTCTGGAAACTGGAGTGGCAAGATTATCAAGCCAGAGGCGGAGAAAATAGGGACCTACGTTGCATCTCAAAATTCGGAGGCTTTTACGAGTCCCTATGTTCTAAGAGCTTCTCAGATAGCTATAGCTGTGGCTACTTATAATGCAGCTATGGGGCGTATTGTGGCAGCGCCTACGGCAGGAAGTTGCGGTATATTGCCTGGCCTTCTCTTTTCGTATAGAGATCATTTTGCTTCCGAAAAAAGTGAACTTGTAGATGCTTTGACTGTAGCTGGTGCTGTAGGTGCTGTTGTAGCTTCAAGAGCGACTCTAGCTGGAGCTGAAGGCGGTTGTCAGGCTGAATGTGGTGCTGCGGCAGCTATGGGCGCAGCTGCTCTTGTAGCCCTTCGTGAGGGAGCGCCCGATACTATTGCCCATAGCGTGTCTCTTACCTTTAAATCAGTGCTTGGCCTCGTATGTGACCCTATAGGCGGGTTAGTGGAATCTCCTTGCATCAAGAGGAATGGTTTGCTTGTTTCTGTAGCCGCGTTGGCTGCTGACATGGCCCTTGCCGGCATCAAATCTATTCTTCCGGCAGATGAAGTAATTGATGCTATGGGGCAAGTAGGGAGGGCAATGCCTGAAACACTGCGAGAAACAGCTCGGGGAGGGCTGGCTGTTACCCCTACAGCCCGACGTTTGGCTTCAGAGGTTCTCCACGGAAGGTGGTAGACTATCATAACCTTTTTCGCTACGGTTCTTGCCCCTATTATTATTGTATTGTGTGGGCTTGTTCTTGCTTTTGCGGGAATTCGGCGGATGCAAAAAGGTCAGATGGGACGTGCTGTCCTTGATATTATTTGGGCTTTTATGCTTTTCCTTATGGCGTATATACAGTATAGAGCTACTCGACCATAGCTAGAGGTCGACAGTATTAGTATTCTTGCTTGTTGTCGCATGGTACTTGACTACAGCTTCGATAAAATAGGGGAGGACACCTTTAATGCGAATGACATCTCTACTTGCTCCAACCATGAAACACCCCCCAGAAGGGTGGAAAGATCCTGGCGCCGTGAGATTAATGCGAGGGGGATACGCTCTCAGCTGGGAGAATGGGGAGTGGAATCTGCTTCCTCTCGGCGCTATTATGCGAGACAATATATGTTGGTTTTTCCTGGAACGTTTCCTTGGGGATAACGTGCAGCAGCTTGATTCTCTTTTAGCAACCCCTCATGGCCTTGAAAACTTACTTCGAAGGAGCGTACAAAGTTATCGAGATCTTCCGTTACGAACAGTGGAGAGTTGCGGAGGATCGCTTTTATTGGGGGGTATTGAAGAAGAAGGAATGTCTCTGAAAGATATTTCCCACTCTATTTTCAGTTCTATTAAGGAATGCTTGTCCTCCTTGAACCTCAACTGCGAAGAGGTGCAGGATCTGTGTGAGAGAGGAGCGAGATCCCGCCTCGTTTTCCCTGAAGAATCTCATCATACTTTTGCTCAGGAAGGTGTAATATGCTCTCATTGTGGGTGGCATGGTACGACAACTTCAGAGAGTGGGCGGGATCAGGGTTTCCAGGGGGCTGATTCCCCTGTAATGAAGGAAGTTTATACTCCTGATACATGTTCCATTGAGGCTCTTTGTGCGTTTCTTAATATCCCGTCGGCTCAAACGATCAAAACCATGTTCTATATGGTGGAGAAAGGGAATGAGTGGCAGATGGTCGCAGTTCTTCTTCGAGGAGACCTCCATATAAGTGATGTGAAATTAGCAGCCTCTTTAGGAGCCACTTCAGTGAGAATTGCTGCGGAAGAAGAGTTGGTGAGGGCTATAGGACAGAAACCTGGCTTCCTTGGCCCGGTTGGACTTCCTCCTTCTATATGCCTGGTGGCTGATAGAAGTGTAGTTGGGTGTCGTGATGTAGTAATTGGAGCTAATCGGCCTGATTATCACCTCATAGGAATAGTGTGGGGACGAGATTTTTCAACTGAACGGGTGGCAGATATTGTAACGTTGGAAGCGGGCATGAATTGCCCTGCCTGTGGAGAAAAACTTCAAAAAAGCTGGTGGAGCGATGTCGCAGACCTTTGGATAGATCAAGTACCTGACGAGCCATTTCTCTATCAAGATAAAGAGGGGGCATCTCGAAAATACCGTCTCTGGAGAGGCCGCCTCTCTCTTGACGTTATAATGACCACATTATCCAGAAAAAATACTTTCTCCGCAGGAATAGCGCCTTTCGATGTTGAAATTATTGTTCCTGCCATGAAAGATCTTGAGGCGGCACACCTTGCTACAGATCTTTATTGTGAGACAGTTCAGGCTGGTATGGCTGTTTTGTTTGATGACCGTGACGAACGAGCAGGAGCAAAATTTGCCGATGCCGATCTTTTCGGGATACCAGCGAGGGTGGTAGTAGGGCGTAAAGCGGCCGAGGGCATTGTAGAGGTTCATTTTGAGGAAGATACGAGAGAAATGCAGGCAGAGGACGTGCCCCTTTTTCTTGCATCTCTATTCGATGACGACGAAGCAGAGCTGTGATACACTGGTCTCGTTTGTTATCGTGCGATGGTATGGAGGGGATTTTAAATGTTTAGAGGTTCAAAGGTATTGTGTGTATCGGGCCTGATTGCTGTTTTGGCCTGGGGCGGGGTGGTTTTTGCCGCAGAGGCAGCTCCGAAAGCTGATAATGGACAGACAGTTCTTGCCCGTATCGGAACAGCAGAGATTAAGCAGCAGAATGTGGATGAAGTGATCAATGCTCTCGATCCACAGCAGAAAATGTACTATGATAATGAGCAGGGAAGAAAAGCAGTTCTTGATGAACTGATCAATCTTGAGGTTTTCGCTCGTTATGCAGAGGATAAGCGCTTTGATGAAGACCCAGTGTTTGTAGAGAGATTGGCTCGAGTAAAGAAAGAGCTTATGCGGCAACTGGCAGTGGAGAAACTGCTGGAGAATGTGACAATAGATGAAAAAGAAACGAAATTATATTATATGGACCATTTGAAAGAGTTTGAAGTCCCAGCTCAAATTCGGGCGAGTCACATTCTTTTGAAAGAAGAAGACGAGGCAAAAAAAGTTCTTCAAGAAATCAAGTCCGGTACTATAACTTTTGAAGAGGCTGCCAAGAAGTACTCTACGTGCCCATCGAAAGAGCAGAATGGTGATCTTGGCTATTTCCAGACCAACCAGGTAGTACCTGAATTTGGGGAAGTTGCGTCTAAACTTAAAAAAGGCGAGATCAGTTCACCAGTTCAGAGCCAATTTGGTTGGCATATCATTAGACTTGAAGATACAAAACCAGGGAAAATTCGTTCTTTTGAAGAAGTGAAATCTCAGGTCGAGAGCAACCTCCTTCGTGATAAACGTGCTCAGGTTTATTCTGAAGAAACAGAGAAACTTCGCAAAGAGTATGGAGTGGTTTTGGTAGAAAAAGAGCCGGCTTCTGATAAAAAACAGTAAATATATTTCAGGGCGGACAGCTCTATTCTGTCCGCCTCTTTTTGCCATAACAACACGCATGAACAGGAGAATGATTTTATATGGACTGGCTGGGACTCCTCCTTATATTTAGTGCACGTATTGCAGATGTTAGTTTGGGGACCGTCAGGATTCTCTTTCTCGTCAGAGGAAGACGCCGTCTGGCAGCATGTATAGGTTTCCTGGAAGTAATGATCTATATGTCAGTGTTAGGTTACATCCTCGGTGGAGGAGGAACATTAACCTTCCCTCAACTTATTGCATACGCAGCAGGATATGGCTCGGGAAATTTTATAGGATCTCTATTGGAGGAAAAACTCCTTAATGCTTTTGTGACTCTTGATATTATCTTGGAGAGAAATCAGGAGACCATGACACTTATAGATCGAATCAGAGCGGAAGGTTTTGGCGCTACAGTTCTGATTGGTCATGGAAAAGATGGGTTACGCCTGGTAGCGAAAGTAATCTGTCATCGTTCCGATATCGCACCTATTTCAAAAATCATCGGTGACCAGGGATTTGTCTGTATTTCAGATGTTAAAGGGTGCTGGGGTGGCTATTTCAAAGTTAAGGGGAAATAAAAAGCAAATATTAGACGAGGCTTTGTTTGCCCCGTCTCTTCAAAAGAACTCCCTAAAAGGCTTCATACCCAAGACTTATAGAAAATCGTTGGGCTACATCGATAAGCATATCTCGTATAGATGCTATCTCTTCGTCGCTTTTCGAATAAAGAAATTTAGGCAAGGCAACGCTTAATGCAGCGACTACTGTTTTTGCGTGCCCCCACACTGGGGCAGCTATGCAGAAAAGGCCATCTACATACTCCTCATCATCCACAGCGTAACCTTGCTCTCGAATCTGAGCAAGATGTTGACACAGCTTGTCTATGTCGGTAATTGTTCTGTTCGTGTATCGAATGAGTGATTCATCTTTGAAAAATTCCCTGACAGCAGCTTCAGGCATATAGGCTAATAGAACTTTCCCCAGTCCTGTACAATAGGCTGGCATCCTTTTCCCCACAGAGAGATCAACCTTAATAGTGGCAGGGCTTTCAATTTTATCGATATAGATAACATATTTCCCATCCATAACGGCTAAGTTTACGGCCTCGTTAGATTTTGCAGAGAGCTCTCGCATGAAGGGCATAGCCTGTTTCCTAAAGCCTAAAGATTGTACAACGTTATTGCCGATCTCAAAAAATTTGAAGCTGTTGGAATACTTATGGTTTGCAGGATTCTGGTTAATATATCCTAATCCTCGCAGTGTAGAAAGAATGCGATGTACCGTACTCCGCTCCAGGTCGAGTTTTTCTCCAATTTCAGAAACTCCGAGCTCCCCATGTTTATCGAGAGTTTCAATAATGGCCATAGCCCTCTGAATTGACTGTACATATCCAGAACCTTTTTTGCTATTTTTCAAGCGACGCTCTCCCCTTTTGTATAATGCATCAAAGTACATGTGAAAGATTGTATCATGATCTTATTTACGAGTTACTTTTGTTCTCTTGATAAAAGTAAAAGACCTAACAATATGAGAAATATGCCAAATCCTGAGTACAAAGAAAGCCGCTCTCCTAATAATAAAATTCCAAGGAGGCATGCTGTAAGAGGTTCGCTCAAGGAAAGAGTATATACTTTTGCTACTGGCACCAAAGTTAACCCAAGAGCAAAAAGTATATAGGGCAAAGCTGTAGCTATGGAGCCGAGATGAATAGCAACGAGAAGTCCTTGTATCTCCATGAGCCATGAAATATCATGAAATATCAATATGGGTGAAAGAATCAGTGCTCCGCAACAAAGGGTCATGGCTACTGTTTCCATAGCTCCGTGATAGCGTTGAATCTCCTTAATACCTATGCCGCAGAGGGCAAAGGCAAAGGAAGCGACGAGAGCCAATAAAACTCCCAAAGAGTTTGCTTTAACCCCTCCGCCTTTCCAAGATAGAAGTATACATCCGATGATAGCGAGAAGAGTTGAAAGATACCAATATGGGCTGGGTCTTTCTTTGAAAAAAATCATGCCAAGAAGGCCGGCAAAAGCTGGAGAACCTCCAACTGCCACCATTGTGCCCACAGCGACTCCCGTTATTCTGATAGCTGCAAAAAAGAAAGCCTGAAACCCAGCCATTCCAAGGGCTGCATAAAAGAGGCTGTGTAATGGCCATTTCCCTCTGAATCCCTGGAAACCTCGTGTGGCAAGAATATAAAGTAATAAAAAAATACCACCAAAAGTAATGCGAATAGCTCCGATAGTGAGAGGGGAAGCTTGTGAAGGAGCAAAAGCCTGAACTGTTCCTGATGTCCCCCAGAAAAGCCCAGCGAGAAGAACCAACATGCTCCCTTGCGTCTCTGTAGATAGTAAATTATACCTCATAAATTAAATCCCCTCCGAAAAAGCAATAAGAGGGTCTCATGGCTAGAGTGGCTCGACACGAGATCCTCTCCTTTTTTTAAATTTCAATAGGACTATCGTCCAAAGGGGGTTTGGTAGATGGGAAGACAAAGAGACTCATAAACATGAGTACGAAAGAGAAAAGAATCCCTGTGGACGTAGCATTTAGAATCCAAACGCCTTTGCCGCTATTTCCGAACTGCAAAAAGAGGGTAAGAAGAACCCCGCCAGCGGCGGAGAGGACGGCTCCTTTTTGAGATGCCTTATCGCAAAAAAGCCCTAAGAGCAGCGGTGCTGCAAGAGAAACACTCATAAGAGAGTAAAAAATTTGTAAAGCTGTGAGTATATTGGGAATCACAATTGCAAGAGCGACACCTACAACTCCACATATTAGTGTAACTCTTCTGCTGAATTTTAAAAGGTCTCGCTCCGAGAGATTGGGGTGGAAAAAAGTCTGGTAAATATCTTTGGAAATAGACGTGGTTAGCATATAAAGTACTGCGTCAGCAGTACTTACTTCTGCGGCAAAGATAGCGGCTAATGCCAGAGTCGATACAGCAAATGGCATCATTTCTTTCATAGCAGTAGGCAAAGCTAATTCTCTGTTGGTAAGATCGGGAAATGCGGCGAAAGCGCACATGCCGATCAACACTGGTAAGAAAGCAAAAATAAGCTGTACGATACCGTTTAACGCTGTACCTATCCGAATTGCCTGTTCGTTTTTAGCCCCGTATACCTTTCCGATAAGACCTGGAGAAATACAGAAAGAAGGGATAAGCATAAAAAGATATCCAATGATTGTCGTTGCACCAATTCCTTTCCAGGAAAAGAACTGTGCCGCAGCTTCCGACCCTAGTTTGGATGTAATGGCTGTTGTGAGACCATTACACCCTCCGACATACGAAAGGGCATAGGGAGCAGCTAATGAAAAACCGAGAAGAATAACTATAAGCTCTACAATATTGACGATAGCGGCGGAAAGAAGTCCCCCTGCGGCAAAATAGAGAGTTGTAACGCATGCACCAATAAGGATACCCCATATTTTGTCAATAGCAGCTACCACATTGAGGATCCACGCTATTCCAATGAGCTGCCCTGAAAACAAAGCGAGAGTTCCGATAGCCATCATTCCTGATATAAGTCCACGAAAAAATTTGCTGTAGCGGAGATCGAGGTAGTCTCCCAATGTATAAAGATTGTAGCGACAGGAAATACGCCAAATCTTAGGCCCTACTATATAGGCAAGAATCATAGACCCTATGCCGGCGCTGCCAATCCACCACCAGCTGGAAACGCCAAATTTGTATCCTATGCCAGCTACTCCCACTGTTGATCCAGCTCCCAAGTTTGCTGCAATAAGGGTTGTGAAGAGCAATCCCATAGATAATTGTCTCCCTGCAACAAAAAAACCGCCAGCGCCTTTAACTCGTTTGCCGATACACCATCCGATTGCAATGAGCAATAAAGCGTAAAGGACAATTGCTACTAAGTATCCATTCATGCCGTATCCTCCTCTTTTTTGTATGTGGTCTACGTGCATCTCAAGAGGTATCACGCAGAAGACCGTATTGTTTCAGAGAAGCTTTCAAAGGCGATGAAAGAGGCCTTGTCAATAGCAGTAGAAGTTATTAAGGTTACTTGTTTCTTGCAAACTTGTCTAGAAGTATGAAGTCCCTTTTTGAGAGTGGATATTGTTTCATAATATGGAATAGAATATTTTTATATGGAACATGTGTTTATGATTATATGTATGTATATATGCCTGTCAATAACGATTTATTTCCCATTCAGACTCAAAAAAATGTAAAATCGTGTCACTATACGTGAAAAATGATTCTAGCAATTACCACGATAATATGGATTGACAGAAATATATGTGCAAATATAATAGAGATGTATTCCACCTAGAAGTAAACGGTTTTGCATTATGGAATTCAAGAGAATCTTCGGCCCTAATCGTACCATGATTTCCATGAACGACTGAGGAGAAGAAATGTGAGAATAAATAATGTAAGCCACACTCTTTTATTATGTTCATATTTCACGTTTGCTCCTTTAAAAGTTCAGGGGGCAGCGTGCCCTTTCCGGTATTTGTTGATGAGTCTGCTTTATCTTGAGTCTCTTTTTGCCTTCGAACATATTTCCTCAAATGCTGTTAAGAGGAGGGGAGAAGATGTATAAAGATGTACTACGTTTCTTTGACGAAGAAGGCCTTGTCAAGTGTACCCAGAATTTAGTTCGTATTAATAGTGTTTTTGACCCAGATGTAGAAGGTGCAAATGAATCTCGGGTAACGGAGTATCTGGAAAAGCTACTTCATAAGGAAGGGTTTGAAGTCCATGTAGATGAAGTGATTCCAGGTCGCTCTAATGTCATAGCTTTTCTTCGAGGCAAAGAACCTGGCAAGACGCTTCTCTTCGAAGGACACCAGGATGTAGTTTCTATTGGAGACCCTCAGAAGTGGAAATATGATCCCTTTGGCGGAGAGATCGTCGAGGTAGATGGTAAAAAAAGAATGTATGGCCGCGGTACGAATGATACGAAAGGGAATACAGCTGCTGCCTTTTTTGCAGCGAAAACCATTAAAGACTCTGGAATTCCCTTTAAAGGCAATATACTTCTCTGCTTTCCCGTAGATGAAGAAGGCTCCATGATTGGCATCAAGGATTTTATAGAAAAGGGTTGGGCTGATGATGTGGATGGAGCTATTATTTGCGAACCTGAAGAGAAAAATCTATGTATTTTTCAAAAAGGGGCAATGCGAATCAAAGTTACCTTTCAAGGAGCGCAAGCCCATGGATGTATGCCTCTTTCTGGCGTAAATCCTAACTGGGCTCTCATGCGCTTTATCAATGAAATTAAACATCTCGAAAATTTTGAAAAGGACAGAGTGATGCGACACGACTATCTTGGATGGCCGAGCATTACTCCTACCATGATTAAAGCTCCCCTCGAGGGTGTAGCACAGATCAATGTCATTCCCGATGATTGTTATGTAACCCTTGATATCCGTACCGTTCCCAACCAGGATCACGAAGCTTTGGTACGACAAATTCAGGGCATTATTGATCGCCTTAGCCGTCAATATCCTGATGATTATGATCGCTTTGCAGCTTCCATAGAGATTATTGATGATAGGCCGTGGACAGAAGTTCCCAAAGAAGAACCGGTTGTAAAGGCCGTAGATTTTGCCTTTCGCGAAGTGATGGGCTCTGAACCTAAATATAACGGGGTCCCAGGAGCTACAGATGGCACGTTCCTGCAGATTCGGAAGGGCATTCCTGTAATTGTTACAGGGGCTGGCGATAGGGAAGTGCCCCATCATGTAGATGAATGGGTTGAGCTTGACGACCTGATTGAAGCAGGGAAGATCTATACGCTGGCAGCCCTCTACTATTTAAACGAATAATAAATATATATACATTATTAATACCAAGAATAAACTTTATTTTTGTGTAGAATACGAATATGAATAGGGGGAATTCACGATGGCAAAAGTAACAATTCAGAAATTGAAAGAAATGAAGGATAAGGGCGAAAAAATATCTATGGTTACAGCTTATGACTATGCTCAGGCTGTTTTGGTAGAGAAGGCGGGAATCGAAATTATTCTCGTAGGCGATTCCCTGTCCATGACTATATTGGGCAATGAAGGAACAGTCCCTCTTACTACAGATGAAATGGTAGCTCACATCAAACCGGTAGTAAAGGGAGCTCCCACTCCTATGATCGTAGGCGATATGGTTTTTGGCTCTTACAACGAAAGCATCTCTCAGGCTATTCATAGCGCCAATCGCCTTATGAAAGAAGGCGGGTGCGACGTAATCAAGCTTGAAGGCGGTCGCCCGGAAGTAGTTTCTGCCATTGTGGAAGCCGGTATTCCTGTTCAGGGTCATATCGGTCTTACCCCCCAGACTGCTTCTATGCTTGGCGGATTTAAGGTGCAGGGAAAGAGCCTTGAAGCGGCTCAAAAGATTGTTGATGATGCTAAGGCTCTCGAGGATGCCGGTGCTTTTTCCATCGTTGTAGAGTGTGTTCCCGAAGAACTTGGTCGAGCTATTACCGAAGCCGTTTCAGTGCCAGTTATCGGTATTGGCGCTGGTCGTTACACAGATGGCCAGGTCCTTGTTTTCCACGATATGCTGGGACTTTTCGACAAGTTTTTGCCTAAATTTGTAAAACAGTACGCTCAGATTGGTGATGAGATTGTTAAAGCCCTTGGGGAGTATAAAAATGACGTTCGCAGTGGTGGCTTCCCCAGCGATGAGTTTGTTTTTGGCGGTTTAACTCGGGAAGATTTGAAGGATCTGCGTAAATAACTGAAGAGGTGAAAGGTAATGAAAATAGCAGTACTTGGCTCAGGAGCCATGGGGTGTCTCTATGGCGGGAAGTTGGCCGAAGCAGGTCTTGATGTCACCCTCATTGATGTTTGGAAAGAGCATGTTGATGCTATTAATGCCCACGGCCTTTCTGTGGAAGGTATTGGTGGCGATAGAGTAATAAAAAATATTAAAGCAGTAACAACACCTGAAGAGGTTAAAGAGTGCGATCTGCTTATTGTTTTCGTGAAAGCTACCCTTACCTCTCAAGCTATGGAAAGCGCTCGGTGTATTATGGGGCCTCATACGAGTGTTTTAACCCTCCAGAATGGCTTGGGAAATGTTGAAAAAATTAGCGCTGTAGTGGGCAAAGAAAAAGTTATTGCTGGCGTAACAGGTCATGGGTCTACACTTCTTGGACCGGGTAAAATTCGCCATGCGGGGCAGGGGAATACTGTCATTGGCGAGTTGGATGGTAAGATTGACGAAAGGTTAGAGGCGGTAGGTTCCGTTTTAGAAAAGGGAGGTTTTTCCGTAACCCTTTCCAATAATGTTATGGGGCTTATTTGGGGAAAACTCATCGTTAATATTGGCATTAATGCCCTCACAGCTGTTACTGGCCTGAAGAATGGGCGTCTTGTAGACTTTCCTGAAACGGAAGAGCTCCTTTGTGGCGCTGTAGAGGAAGCCATGGCCGTTGCTAAAGCAAAAGGAATCTCATTAGAAATAGGCGATCCGGTGGAACATACCAAAAAGGTAGCGCGTCTTACAGCAGAAAACCGGTCTTCCATGCTTCAGGATGTTTCCAATAAACGAAAAACAGAGATAAGTGTTATTAATGGGGCAGTGGTGGAAGAAGGGGTTCAATACGGAGTTCCAACGCCGATAAACAAGGTGTTGTATAACCTCGTTTCGGTGAAGGAAAAAACATATAACGAAGTCTAAAGGGGGATCTACTTTGAAACAGTGGCGTTTTGAAAGCAGATTTTTTGTTGTTGTTGGGCTTTTATTGTGCACTCTGGCGATGTTTATGAGTGAACCGGCGATGGCGGCCAAGTATTCCTTCAAATTAGGACATTCCGTAAGCGATCAGCATCCATATCACCTCGGCGCTGTTCGTTTTAAAGAAATAGTGGAGAAAGAAACTAATGGAGATATAGAGATCAATCTCTTTCCTAACAACCAGCTTGGAACTGGAGAGAGAGATCTTGTAGAGGGGATGCAGATTGGCACTGTCGATATGGTAGTGTCTTCCACAGGCCCTATGAGCGGTTTTGAGAAAAAATTCATGATCTTCGATTTCCCATTCCTCTTCAAAGACAAAAACCATGCTTACGCCACTCTTGATGGAGAGATTGGGCAATATATTATGGGGCTTCTTGAGAAGCAGGGTCTTAAAGGTTTAGCGTGGTATGAAAATGGGTTCCGCCACCTTACTAACTCGAAGCGACCTGTAAATACTCCAGAAGATGCCAAGGGGCTTAAGCTGAGAACTATGGAAAATAAGGTTCAGATGGCGATCTGGAAGGCTCTTGGCGCTGATCCTACTCCTATGGCGTGGGGAGAAGTTTTTACAGCCCTGCAGCAAGGGACAGTAGATGGACAGGAAAATCCCATTCCGATTCTCTTCACCCAGAAGATCTATGAAGTGCAAAAATATGCTTCTCTGACAGGCCACGTTTTCTCTCCGTCTATGCTTCTTATGAGCAAATCTCGCTTTGACAAGCTGTCGAAAGAATATCAGGACGTTATATTGAAGGCAGCTCAGGAATCTGCCGTATACGAACGAGAGCAAATCACGAAGATGGAAGACGAACAGATTACAAAGCTAAAGGAGCTCGGAATGGAAATTAATGAGCCAGATAAAGCTGCTTTCCGCGAAGCAACAAAATCTGTTTACGATGAGTTCCGCGGAGAACTTGGTGACGACGCGAAACTTCTCGATCAGATTCTAGCTGCTAATTAAAGCTATTCACTACTGCCCTGGGGAGGGGCAATTGTGCCCCTCCCCTTTTTCCTTTTGGCCTTGTAGAAAGGGTGTTGTGGTGCTATGAAAAAGTTATTAGACGGAGTAAACCGAGCCGTTGAATATGTAGTAAGTATCATGCTTCTCGTAATGGTTATCGTTGTATTTCTTCAAGTCATCTTCCGGTTTGTTCTTCATTCATCTCTGCCATGGTCTGAAGAGCTGTCCCGATATATTCTCGTGTGGATCTCTTTTTTGGGAGCCAGTATTGGAGTCAGGCGTGGAGCTCATATTGGAGTGGAAGCCGTTACAAACTTGCTTCCTTATGGCTTGAAAAAAGGAGTCTCCTTTCTCGCCACTCTTTGTGCAACGGTATTTTTTGTCCTTATGGTTGTTTATGGATATAAGATTCTTTCTATAGTAAGGGGGCAATTGTCCCCTGCTATGGAGATATCCATGGCTATTCCCTACTCTTCCGTATTTGTCGGTGGAGCCCTTATGTTCCTCTATTCCATTGATGAGGCTATTGCTATTGTGACAGGAAGAAAGGATGTATCCCAATGACTACTATCCTTTTTGCCAGTATGCTTCTCTTTTTTATGATGAACGTTCCCATTGCTATTGCTATAGGCTTGTCATCTGTTGCGGCTATCTTTTTTTCAGGATCAGTGCCTCTCATAGTGCTTGTGCAGAAAATGTTCACTGCTACAGATTCTTTCCCTCTCATGGCCGTTCCATTCTTTATTCTTGCCGGTTCTCTTATGGAGTTTGGCGGCATATCCAGGAGGCTTGTAGATTTTGCCAACTCTATAGTAGGGCGTTTTTCAGGAGGACTTGCCTTTGTGGCTATTATTGCCAGTATGTTTTTCGGAGCTATCTCCGGTGCAGCGGTAGCTACAGTGGCAGCTATTGGAACCATCCTTATCCCGGCTATGGTAAGACGAGGGTACGATAAACCTTTTGCAACAGCTGTACAGGCTACGGCTGGAACTTTGGGGGTCATGATTCCTCCCAGTATCCCCATGATTATTTACGGTGTCCTTACAGGAGTCTCTATAGGAGCACTCTTTATGGGCGGAATTCTTCCTGGCATTCTTGTGGGTTTTTCTCTTATGTTTGTGGCATGGCTTATCTCCAGGAAGAAGGGGTATAGGGGAGACGAAAAAGCTTCCTTAGGTAAAATTTTCGGGACGTTTAAAGAGGCCATTTTGGCTCTTTTAATGCCTGTCATTATTTTAGGGGGTATCTACGGGGGCGTCTTTACCCCTACAGAAGCGGCAGTGGTAGCCGTAGTCTACGGTTTTATTGTAGGCTTCTTCGTTTATAAAGAATTGAATATAAAACAGTTGAAGGATATTTTTGTTACCACTGTTATTGGTACGGCTATGATTATGTTCATTATCGCTACTTCCTCTGTCTTTAGCTGGATTCTTACCGCCCAGCAAGTGCCTCAGGCGGTGGCATCGGCAATTCTTTCCATATCAAAGAGCCCTGTTATCATTCTGTTGCTTATTAACTTGTTGCTTCTTTTCATAGGGACATTTATGGAAACGGTGGCAGCTATTATTATCCTAGTACCTGTTTTGCTTCCTGTGGTCACTCAGATTGGCATGGACCCTCTCCATTTTGGAATCGTACTGGTTGTTAACCTTGCTATAGGCATGGTAACGCCACCTTTGGGTGTATGTCTTTTCATAGGATGCAGCATTGCTGATATTAAGCTTGAAGATATCACAAAAGCTGTCTGGCCATTTATTCTTATTATGGTAGTAGATGTGCTTCTCCTTACGTACCTGCCTTGTATTTCTACAATCGTTCCTAAACTTGCAGGACTCTATTAACAGAAAGGTGCATATGCATCCTTCAGGCTCTCTCTTTTATGAGAGAGCCTTTTTTTGTGGTATTATTTCATGGGTTGTCTTCAGATCCCCTTTCTAAACATTTTCAACAAAGGCCCCTATAAGTGACAGAAAAGAAATGAGAAGGAGAGAATAAAATTGAGATATGACGTGGTCATAGTGGGTTCTGGCCCTGCCGGGATCTTTGCGGCCATTGAATTGGTAAAAGATCAAAAGAAAGTTCTTATTGTGGATAAAGGGAAGGTCATTAAAGATAGACGATGTCCTATTCTTGAGGGGCGTTCTTCAGTCTGCGTAAACTGTGATTCCTGCAACATTGTTTCTGGATGGGGTGGGGCAGGTTCTGCTTCTGATGGGAAGCTGACATTGACCACAGGTTTTGGTGGGAACCTAGAAGAATGTATAGGTGAAGATGCCCTTGAAGAACTGATCCGTTATGTGGACGATACCTTCGTCCATTTCGGTGCTGATAAAAAATATTATGAGCCTTCAGGAGAAATAGTAAAAGAGACTATCAGGAAGGCAGCAAGCAAGGGAATTAAAATTATCCCTGCCCGTATTCGACATATAGGAACTGACGCTTCCCGTATGGTCCTCAATAATATGTATGAAGAACTAAAGGACAAGTGCGATATTCTTATGAATACGGAAGTAAAAGAGATAGTGGTACGAAACGGCGTTGCCGAAGGTATTCTTCTTGAAGATGGAAGACAAATTGAGGCAGATTCTGTGATCCTTGCTCCAGGAAGAGAGGGGAGTTCGTGGCTTGAGGGTATTGTCAATCGCTATAATCTCTCCATTGCTTCTATGCCTGTGGATATTGGGGTTCGAGTGGAAGTGCCTGACAGTATTTGCGAAGATCTTACCCGACATTTTTATGAGGTCAAATGCTTATACAATACCCCTACTTTTGATGATCGTTGCCGCACTTTTTGTATGAACCCATCGGGTTTTGTGGTCCATGAATATAATAAAGCGCATGATCTTGTAACGGTAAACGGCCATAGCTTAAAGAACGTAAAGTCTAAAAATACGAATTTTGCTGTATTGGTGACGAAGAACTTTACCCAACCCTTTAATAATCCCATCGGTTACGCTACCCATATTGCAAAACTTGCTAATATGTTGGCGGGAGGAGGCATCCTTGTACAGCGTCTTGGTGATTTACGGGATGGTCGACGCTCTACGGAAGCTAGGATTGCCAGAGGAATGGTTCATCCTACAGCGAAAGCTCAGCCCGGAGACCTCAGTCTCGTGCTCCCTCATCGTTTCCTTACTGATATTGTGGAATTTATAGAGGCACTGAATATTATTATGCCGGGGATCAATATGAACGATACCCTTCTCTATGGTGTAGAAATAAAATTATATTCCTTGCGGTTAGAACTGAAGAGTTCTTTGGAAACGCCAGCAATTCGCCACCTCTATATGGCTGGTGATGGCGCAGGGGTCAGTCGAGGTATTATCCAGGCGGCAGCGAGTGGAGTTGTGGCCGCTCGTTCTATAATTTTCGAAAATAAATAAGCAAATAAAAGGCTCCGACTAGATAATATGGTCGGAGCCTTTTCTATCGTATATATGTAATGGTGTTTTGTTTCCTTCTCGGAGCACTATAGAGATGATCAGGGCTTTTGTATCCTACGGCTATAGAATAAAAAGGTTCATAGCCCTCTGGTATACTTAATTTTTGAAGTTCTTCCTTCGTAGCTGTAACGAAGAAGAGCCCTGTAAAACCGATCCAGCATGTTCCAATACCAAGAGATTCCGCCGCTAATAGTATATTTTGAATGGCCGCCGAACAATCCGCTATTGGCTTAAGTAATGCCTCTCCTCCTGTCTTTCCAGAAACGACTATGACAGTTGGAGCGTTATAAAACACATGGAACCCTTCACGTTCCCCCATTTTACGAACCCATTCAAGACGTGACGTCTTCATCATGGCAATAGTTTTTTCGCTCATCATATCGATAAGCTCTTCCTTTTGTATAACACTAAAATGCCATGGCTGTTCATTATGAGCACTTGGAGCCCAAACTCCCGCTTCAAGAATAAGGGAGAGCTCTTCGTCTCGAATTTGCTGCGGTAAATATCGCCGAATACTTCTTCGATTTTTGATAGTTTCTAGTACGAGATTCATCTCTATCTCTCCTTTCTATTTCCTGTTGTAAGAACATTATTATAGACCACAACACTATAAACATTGTGTATGGGTAGACATTAACATAGAACCCTTACTACAACTTGTGTAAATATTCTAAATAGCTCAAGAAGTGGGTGACCCCATGACTGTTGATCTTTCTACTTCATTTTATATGGAGATAGAGTTAAAGAACCCAGTGATAGTAGGGGCGAGCGGAATGACGTCGAACATTCAAAACATTTGAGAAATAGAGGCTGTAGGAGTGGGCTCAATATGTTGATATTCTTATGAAGCATGAGTCTCTCTTCTTGCCACATCCGAAAATTTAAAGGATAAAGAGGCGAAGCAGGGACTCCCTTGCAGAGGAGTCCCTGCTTTTATATTTTGAGCGTAATGTGCAGAGTTCTAATCTCGAGCGGTGGAAGAAAAGGCTTCAGTACTTAAATATTTGTCTCCTCTGTCACAGGCAATAGTGACTATAATTTCCTCAGGGGAGACTTTTTTTGCCACTTCCATAGCAGCCCAGATATTAGCTCCTGTGGATATGCCGCAAAAAAGCCCATGTCTTCGAGCAAGCCATTGAGTTGTATCGAGAGCGGCTTCATCTTCCACAGGAAGAACTTTAGTGAGAAGTTCTCGCCGAAGAGTTCCGGGTATAAACCCTGCTCCAATTCCCTGTATTTTATGAGAACCAGCAGGTTTACCGCTTAATACAGCACTATGAGCAGGTTCCACCCCTACAACTTCCATTTCGGGATAACATGTTTTCAACAAAGCGGCTGTCCCAGACAGAGTCCCCCCTGTCCCTATCCCTGCAACAAAAGCAGCTATAGAATGTCCATTTAAATCAGAAAGAATTTCTGGCCCAGTAGTGATACGATGAGCCCAAGGGTTCCCCGGGTTATTAAACTGATCTGGCATATACGCTCCTGGTATTTCTTTTAGAATCTGTTGAGCCAAAGAAATAGCCCCTCTCATTCCCCCTTGAGCAGGGGAGAGCTGGAGATCAGCCCCATAGGCACGGAGCACCGATCGACGTTCTATGGACATGGATTCAGGCATTGTAAGAATAACGCGGAGGCCTAACGCCTGACCGAGCAAAGCTAATGCTATGCCCGTGTTTCCCGAAGTGGGTTCTACGAGAGTTGTGTTTGAGTGTAGCAGCCCCTTTCCCTCCGCATATCGGAGCATTCCCCAGGCAGCTCTGTCTTTCACAGATCCTCCGATATTTGTTCCCTCCAGTTTTATGGCTATAGCGCCACCTTTTTCTATAGGCCTGAACATATAAAGAGGAGTATGCCCTATAAGGTTGCGCAACGCTATTTTATCTGTGCGAAAGATCATTATTATGCTGCCTCCTTCGTATTATTTTTTAGTATGGCTAATTCTTTCTCTAAAATTTCTATTCTTTTCAGAAGATCTTCTTGAACCATTGTGTGCCGTATCTTTCGGTGATATTGAAGTGCCATGCCTGGAATACCTACGATAGTTGTTCCTGGAGGAACATCTGTTACCACCACGCTGCCAGCGCCGATTTTAGCTCCTTCCCCCACTGTAATATTCCCTAAAAGGCAGGCTCCTGCCCCAATCATGACGTTATCGCAGACGGTAGGATGACGTTTCCCGCGCTCTTTTCCTGTCCCACCAAGAGTTACACTGTGATACAGAGTCACATTGTTGCCTATAACCGCTGTCTCTCCTATAACGATCCCCATGCCATGATCGATAAAAAATCCCTTCCCGATAATGGCGCCTGGGTGAATTTCAATGCCGGTAAGCCATCTCATAATTTGGCTCAAGAGCCTTGGTAGAAGAGGTATGTGCAGCTGAGCGTGAAGAAAATGTATAAGTCGATGGGCCATAATGGCGTGAAGACCTGGATAGCATAAAAATACTTCCATCCATCCTCCCACTCCTCCTTTAAAGGCGGGATCATTTTGGGGTATTGCCTGAACATCAGCCTTGAGTGTCTCCCAAGCTGATTGTAAAAAACTATTTTTTCTCATTTTCTGACACCTCCTGGAAATGATCTGTCTACATTTACAGGTACACGGACAATCTATTTCCATAGGCATCACTTCCTCTCTCAATAAAAAAACGGGCTCGCCCTTTCAGGCAAACCCGTTGTAATTTTTCCCATCATTTCACCATATAAAGCGAATGAAATTATAGAGTCGTAGCGAATTTTTGAGGCCACAACGGGACATATGTCCACCGCAGCCTTCTCTACACGCTACGGGGGATGGTTAAATCATCCTCCCACAACAACAGAACAACGTTACTCCATGTTGACTCATAACAGCAATCGCTCCTCTCATAAAATTTACTATACGAAAGCCTATCTTTTTTGTCAAGTTTATTTTCCCTGTCTCTTGTAGATGGGGCAGAGTTTCGTTCCGTTTACGTAGGTCCAGTGAAATAGAAATTTCTCTGACTATTTCGGCACACAAAGGTGACGCAGAAACAATATTTTCCCAGCCCCGTTGATAGTTTACTTTTCTACTTCGAGAAGAAAACCTTTTAAATAGTGAGTCTCTGGAATTTCAAGAGAGACAGGGTGATCTTCTGGCTGTTGCCCTTCTCTTATTAACCGGACGCGTTGCTGTAAATCATGGGCCGCATCTTGGAGGACTTCGGCAAGCATGTCTCTGGAGAATGCGTGACTACAGCAAAGGTAGAGCAGTACGCCTGAAGGGCGCAAAAGCCGATAAGCTCGAAGGGCTAATTCCTTGTATCCTCGACGAGCTGATTCTATTTGTGCTTTTCCTGGAGAAAAAGGCGGTGGATCCATAATAATGACATCGAAGAGGCTATGTTCCTGTTCTATCTTTCGTAACTCGTCGAAAGCATTGTTATGTCGAAAATCTACTGCATCTGGAGAAAACTTATTAAGTGTCAAGTTTTCCTTATAAACTTGAAGGGCCTCCTCCGATTGTTCAACAGCCACTACTGAATGCGCTCCCCAGTGGAGTGCATGAAGGCCGAAATGGCCTTGGAAAGAAAAACAATCTAATACGCGAGCCCCACATGCAACTTCTTTAAAAAGAGAAGGAAAGGAACGCACATCAAGATAGAGCCCTGTCTTCTGACCAGCCAGAGGATAGACTCGTTCTGTAACATTTCCCAACATGATATCTACATTCCCATTCGAGGGTAGTTCTCCCCATAAAAGACGATTCTCTCTGGGAATTCCTTCCTGCTCTATATATCGCACGTCATTTTTAAGAACAACAGCCTGAAGGGGGAGAAGGTCTAAAAGAGAGTCAAGAACAACCTCCTTATGACGATACCACCCTGCTGAAAGAAGTTGTATTGATGCCACGGGACCATAAATGTCCACAATAAGGCCTGGTAGTTCATCGGACTCGCTGTGTATAAGACGAAAAGCTTGTCCCTCAGCTATCCATCGCTTACGAAGGGCCAGGCTTTTTTCGAATCGTGAAGTGAGAAGCGCTTTAAGGTCTGGTCGTTGAGGAGCAAAAGACAGCACTCTCATACAAAGGGCGCCAGGGCTCCAGAATCCCCAGGCTACAGTTTGAGATCGATTATTGAAAAGGGGTATCAAATCTCCTGGCTTCGATAGAGGAAGAGTGGAAAGATGACCTTTGAAAATCCAGGGGTGTCTACGGGTAATGCGGTCTGATCCTTTCCTATTTAAAACAGCCCCGCTTTCTTTAGTCATGGTGCGTTCACCTCTTTAAGTAAGTATAGCTATTTTATCACCGGGAGAGCGGGGAAAAAGCATCCCCGCCCTTCACCCGTTTGATGCTCAAACTAAAGGCGAGATTCTGGATTGTAACTTTGAAGTTTCGAGAGATTCCTTGAAACCCGCGCCCAGTAAACAGACGATGGGCCGCCATAATATCGGCCCAAGGCTTTTTCAGGAGAGCCATAAGCTCGAAGATATCTGGAAATAAGAAGACATCCTGCAGCGATCCCCTGCTCTGGAAGAAGAAGCTCGTCTTCTCCTCGTATCCCATTAGCGCGTAACAGGTTAGAGTGAATTTTCCACATAACCTGCATAACGCCAGCGGCACCGTAAGCGCTTCGCGCTAAGGGATTAAAGTGGCTTTCGGTGTTGGCTACAGCTACCACCAAATCCAATGGAGCCCCATATTTGGTGGAGTATCTCAAAAATGCAGCGGCTTCCCGTGCTGCTATTTCTCTCGAAATGGCCGGATTTTGTTTCTGAATGAAACGTGCGAGCATACCCATTGTTTCTAAATAATCTTGGGTGGTCTCGGAAAGAACCAGAAATGGTTTTACATGATTGGGCAAAGATTGGGAGAAATGGCTGGTCATAAATCGACCTATCTGGTAAAAAGAAGCAGTTGCAGGTTCATGAGTCCAATCTTTAAGTTGTATCTTCTCAGGTTGCATCGTTCCTTTCCTGCGTAAATGGAGGTGCAAATGGCGGTAACCAGTGGTAAATGCAACGAGCCCGGCCACGGAGAGCAGCAGAACAGCGAGGATTGTATGTGTAATTCCTTTCCTCATGCTGTGTCCCCTCCTTTCAAAGTACAGAAAAATTAAACGCCTTTCATAGAAGCTCTACGAAAGGCAATAAGAAATTATAACGATGAAGGGGATCTGCGCAACTTTTGTAGCTCTTAATTAATTTTAAGTTTTGTTTTGTAGGGTTTTTTCTCTTTGCGTGAATACTATAATTAAGTCAGAAAATATGGTAGAAAGAAGGAAAACGAATAAAGAAAAATAGTACAAAGAGTAAAGGTATAACGTATGTAGTATAATTTATACATATTTGGGCGAAGCTATCCTAGACATACATATGAATAGAATAGTTTATCATGAGAACATGACAATAGGAGGCTAGAAAGTTCAATATGAGACTTTTAACGTTTAGAGGAGGCGTTCATCCTCCCGATAACAAACATTGGACGGCAGATAAACAGATAGAAGATCTATTGCCTAAAGGTGATCTGGTGTTTCCTATGTCTCAACATATTGGGGCGCCGTGTATGCCAGCAGTGAAGAAAGGCGATTATGTGCATGTAGGGCAAAAAATAGGAGAGCCTCAGGGGGATTTTTCTGTTCCAGTGATTTCAAGCGTATCGGGAACAGTGAAAGACGTAACGTTTATGCCCACACCGTCGGGCACAGACATAATGTCTGTAGTGGTAGAGAACGACTATAGATATGAAGAGGAATCCCCTCTTTCTCCTCGAGAGTATAAGGGGCTTTCTCCTGATGAATTAAGAGCCATGATCCGAGACGCTGGAATTGTCGGAATGGGAGGTGCATGTTTCCCTGCCCATATAAAACTTTCCCCCCCTCCTCACTGTACTATTGATCGCATTATTATTAACGGGTCGGAGTGCGAGCCGTATCTTACCTCCGATTATCGATTAATGCTTGAACATAGTGGCGAAATAGCGGAAGGAGCGAAAATTCTTCTCCAGATTTTCCCTACCGCGGAGTTGATTTTAGCCATAGAAGATAATAAACCCACAGCTATTCAGAAAATGTCCGAGGCTTTTAAGGGAATCCCCAAGGTGTCGGTTGTAGCTTTGGAGACGAAATACCCTCAAGGCGGGGAAAAACAGCTTATTTGCGCCACAACCGGTCGTGAAGTTCCATCTGGTAAACTTCCTGCCGATGTAGGGTGTGTTGTGAGCAATATCTGTTCTGTGTACGAGATTCGCCATGCAGTAGTTATGGGGAGATCTACCTTAACGAGGATTGTAACTGTATCAGGAGATGCTGTTGCTACACCTAAAAACATACGGGTTCGGTTAGGCACATCTTTTAGAGAGCTTGTAGATGCAGCGGGTGGTTTTGTCAAAGATCCTGTAAAAGTACTGGCGGGGGGTCCTATGATGGGCCTTTCGGTGAACAGTCTTGACATTCCTGTTATTAAGGGAACATCGGGGATTGTGGCCCTTACTGAGAAAGCGATACAACTCTACGAAGAGTATCCCTGTATTCGTTGTGGCCGGTGTGTAGAGGCATGCCCTATGGGACTTCTTCCTTTTAAGCTCAACGCCTTGTCGTTGAGAAATGAGTATGACGCTTTTAAAGAAAATGGTGGAATGAACTGTATCGAATGCGGTTCCTGTTCTTTTATGTGCCCCTCTAAGCGCCATTTGGTGCAATCCTGTCGAGAGGCGAAAAGATCCGTCATCGCAGCGATGAGAAGAAAGGGGTAGCTTGTGTCATGGCAGAAAAAAAACTAATGGTCTCATCTTCGCCGCACTTGCGATCTTCTGACACTGTTCAGACCATTATGAGAGATGTTCTTATTGCTTTAGCGCCAGCAGTTGTGGCGGCATTTTATTTCTTTGGAGCAGATGCTTTATGGGTTATTGCCGTATCAGTGGCTTCCTGCGTTTTTTCAGAAGCCTTGTGGCAAAAACTTTTGGGGAGACCTCAGACTATTGGAGACCTGAGCGCCATAGTTACCGGCGTTTTGTTGGCCTTTAATCTGCCCTCCTCTGTTCCCCTTTGGTTGCCCGCAATAGGCGGTGTCTTTGCCATGATTGTGGTAAAGCATTTTTTCGGGGGCATTGGTCAGAATATAGTGAACCCTGCCCTAGCCGCAAGGGCTGTTCTCTTGGCGTCATGGCCCGTTGCTATGACCACATGGACAATCGACGGGGTTACCACTGCGACTCCCTTGGCTCTTCTCAAAGAAGGGAGCGTAAGTGCGTTGCCCCCTCTCTTTGATGTTTTTGTAGGGCACGTGGGAGGCTGTCTTGGTGAAACTTCAGTAGTGGCACTTCTCCTTGGAGGAGCATATCTTCTCTATCGTCACGTTATTAGTTGGCATGTTCCTGTTGTGTATATAGGTACCGTTTCGATTCTTACCTTGGTACTTGGACGGCAGGGTTTTATGTCAGGAAATCCTTTGTATGAGATGTGTTTAGGCGGGCTTATGCTTGGAGCTATTTTTATGGCTACGGACTATACCACTTCTCCCATGACGAAAAAAGGTCAAGTTATTTTTGCCTTGGGATGTGGCCTTCTTACTACTCTTATTCGTCTTTATGGCGGGTATGCCGAGGGAGTATCGTATTCTATCCTCATTATGAACCTCTTTGTTCCTCTTATAGATAGAATTACGATTCCCCGGATTTTTGGAGAGGTGAGATAGGTGAAAAAAATACTGAAACTCGGAACGATCCTTTTCGTTATTACAGCCATTGCTGGTATACTCCTTGGTTGGGTTCATGAAGTTACAAGGGAACCTATTGCCCGTCAACTTCAAAAAGAGAAAGTAGAAGCGATGAGAGCCACTCTTCCCATGGCGGAAGATTTCCGTCCTGTAGACATATCTTTTCCATCAGATAGTTTTATTCGCGAAGTCAACGGTGGCTACAAAGGGGAAGAATTAGTTGGATACGACATTAAAGTAACACCAAAGGGATATGGCGGCATTATAGAACTTATGGTAGGAATTAGTATGGATGGTCGCATTCAGGGAATTCGTATCCTATCCCATGGAGAAACTCCAGGGTTGGGGGCTGAATCTGTGAAGCCTGCTTTTTCCGGCCAGTTTGCGGGAAAACCGGCAGTTGAACTTTCTGTGGTGAAAGATACACCGGCGAGAGAAGAAGAAATTCAGGCCTTGACTGGTGCCACCATTACGTCCAAAGCAATAACTTCAGCAGTAAATCAGGCTGTAGCTCTCTTCCATGCGAGCCTGAAAGGAGGCGGAAAATAATGGGAGCTCTTTTCGAAAGACTTAAAAGTGGCATTGTTTCCAACAACCCTATTTTTGTTCAGGTTATTGGAATTTGTCCAACTCTCGCAGTCACATCCAGTGCTGAAAATGGCTTAGGAATGGGACTGGCTGCTACTGTGGTCCTCATGGGATCAAATTTGGTTATTTCTGCTTTGAAACGAATTATCCCAGATGAAATCCGAATCCCTGCGTTTATTATCATTATTGCCGCATTTGTGACGTTGATCCAGTTTTTCATGCAGGGCTTCCTTCCCTCCCTTAATAAAGCGTTGGGTATTTTTATTCCCTTGATTGTGGTCAACTGCATTATTCTTGGCCGTGCTGAAGCCTATGCCTCTAAAAATGGAGTCCTGTCCTCTCTTTTCGACGCTATTGGAATGGGGTTAGGTTTTACAGCAGCTCTTGTTATTCTGGGGTCTATTAGAGAGCTATTAGGGGTAGGAACTATTTTTGGCCTTCATGTTATGCCGGCAAGCTTCAAGCCAGCACTCGTTATTATTCTGGCTCCTGGCGGCTTCTTGGTGTTGGGTATTCTCATGGCGCTTATTAACCATGTCAATATAAAGAAGAAAAAGGCCAACGAACGAATCAGCCACTTTGCTGATGCCTAAGGCTGGAAGGATAGGAGAATAAAATGAGTTTTTTTGCTATTTTTATAGACGCTCTTCTTGTTCATAACATTCTATTGTCTCGATTCCTTGGAATTTGCTCGTTTCTTGGAGTCTCCAATAGCGTAAGTACTGCTGTGGGCATGGGATTGGCTGTCGTTTTTGTCATCACACTTTCTTCCATTATGACATGGATTGTGTATAATTTAATCCTTGTGCCTCTGAATATTACGTATCTTTCCACGTTAGCCTTTATTCTCGTGATTGCAGCATTGGTTCAGTTTGTAGAAATGGTCATTCGGAAAAAGTGGAGGGCGCTCTACTGGGCTTTGGGCATCTACCTTCCCTTGATTACGACAAACTGTGCTGTTCTTGGTGTGGCCGTAATTAATATGAACGAAGGCTATAGTTTAATGCAGTCGATAGTTCATGCTCTAGGCGCTTCTCTCGGCTACTTGCTTGCTATTGTTTTAATGGCAGGATTACGAGAGAGAATGGAGAATAATACGAACATGCCCGAAGCTTTGCGAGGGCTGCCCATTAGTCTTATTACGGCGGCTCTTATGTCCATCGCTTTTTTAGGGTTCAGCGGTTTGATTTAGGAGGGAACGTGGAATGTTGGATGCGATAGTTTATCCCGCCATAAGTCTTGGAGGATTAGGTCTCTTTTTTGGATTGTTGCTTGGTTTTGCAGCGAGAAAATTTGCAGTTCAAATTGACCCTAAAGTGGCTCAAATTCGAGATATTTTGCCAGGAGCCAATTGTGGTGGTTGTGGCTATGCTGGATGCGACGCATATGCGAGCGCTGTGGCTTCTGGCCAGACTTCTCCTGATCGTTGTAATGCTGGAGGTGCCGAAGTAGCTCGTAAAATTGCCGCTATTCTAGGGGTTGAAGTAGGCCCTTTCGTGCGACGCGTGGCTTTTGTGCGATGTGCTGGATCAAGGGAGAAAGCAAGGGAAATCTCTCTTTATGAGGGAGTGCTTGATTGCCGAAAGGCGACGATTGTTCCAGGTGGTGGTACGAAAGCCTGTAAAAATGGCTGCCTTGGTTTTGGAAGCTGCGTAAAGGCGTGCCCCTTTGATGCTATGTATATGGAGGATGGGGTCGCTAAGGTGGACGAAGACCGATGTACAGGATGTGGAGCCTGCGTGGCTGTTTGTCCAAGAAACGTGATTTCTCTCATCCCGGCGGCTTTGGCAGTGCGAGTTACTTGCAACTCTACCCAAAAAGGGGTAGGGGTGAAAAAAGTATGTGATGCAGGGTGTATTGGCTGTGGTCTCTGCTCTAAGGTCTGTCCCCCCCAGGCTATTACAATGAGAGATAATCTTCCTGTCATCGATCCCGATCTCTGTACAGGATGTACCTCATGCGCTATGAAGTGTCCGGTTGGGGCTATTTCTGTGCAGAACCTTGTAAAAGGTGAGGAGATGGCGGGATAGTTATTTAAGGGCAAAAATAAAAGATAAATATATAAAGAGGGCTGTCTTTTCAGACAGCCCTCTTTATATATAGTAAAATCTAATAACTGTTTATAAAAATTTGTTTTTCTATGCTTTAATATTAACTTCAGCTTCGATTGTAACTTCTACTTCTACTTCTACTTCT
>NZ_DHCG01000004.1:0-20405 GCF_002398115.1 Aminobacterium sp. UBA4908 | reverse complement strand
CTACTTCTACTTCTACTTCTACTTACCAACATTCCTTGACCCGTTCCTTGCGCGCAAATATAGTTCATTGTCGATCTTATTTTGAAAATAGCCTGTAGATAGATTTATTAGAGAAAGCGGACACCTCGGAGGTGAAAACATATTGGTTGGGAAAGAACTTGCTATAAAGGGAACTTTTGTCTTCGAAAATGGGGAAGAACTGAAGATCGCCATTATCGATAGAGACAAGGGCCTTTTTAAGGAATTCCTTGCGGCAGGAGAGTGGAATAATCTTGATTTTCCTTCTGAAGCCAAGGTTGATTATAGCTCTTTCAGAATAGCTCCTGGAGATTTTAATGCCCATTCTCATCCAGAGCAATCTATTTATGTGGAGATGGTAGATCCGACATGGGATTTAGCTACATGGTGTCGACATACTATCTATCGATACAGCGTCTCTCTGACCCCAAAACTCGTCTATCTAGCCTGCGCCAGAGCCTTTTCTCGCATGGTTTCTTATGGAATTACATCTGTGATGGTTTCTTTCTATTGCCACAATCGGCGAGGAAACGAGCTGGACAGAGAGGTACTTCGAGCGGCACGAGATGTAGGGATACGCCTTTACTTTGGGAGGATGCACTATGATGTAATTTCCCAAACAGCCTACCCGGAAAAGAGGGAATCTCAGCATTCTTATTTTGAAACTATAGATGGGGCAGAACGAAATTATAAAGCCCTTCAAAAAGAAGTTGAGGCATGGAACGATCCTCGTGTTATAGTGGCCCCTTCTCTCCATAGTTTCCATGCGAATACTTTGGACGCTATGATTCATGGCATTAATCTTGGGTATCAGGAAGGAAGAAAAGTGCAGCTTCACCTTTCTGAAGATGAGGGGGACGTGCGTTTAAGCGAAGAACAGTTTGGAGGCAGGCCTGTAGACGTGCTTTATCGCCTCTATCAGGAGGGAAAAGTGGCTTCTTTAAGCCATCTTATACTTTCTGACTGTATCTGGACAAGCGAAGAAGAAAAAGATCTCATAGCTCAAAGTGGTATGAACGTTGTTTTAAATCCGAGAATGAATGATAGGGTCAAAGCGGGCCGAGCAGATCTGAAAGCCTTTCTCCGCCGGGGGATTCCTGTTTATGTCGGTACCGACGGAGAGGCGAGTAACGATGACCTTTCAATAGAAAGAGAAATTGCCTATCTGAAAAAAATAAATCCGGCGGTTTCTTACGAAGAATCGAAAAAGCTTGGATATCTTCCTTTTGATTTTCATGATTTTAAAATTGGCGTTTTAGAACCTCAAGCCGCTGCGGATTTTAAGGTTCTTGATGGAGAAAAACTTGTGGACCTCTATATAGGGGGGGCAAGAATTGTCGAGGGAGGTGAACTGAGGACTATAGACGTGGAGAAAGACATTGAGAATCCGCTTAAATTGGAACGAGCCAATATTTTCAAATTGTAACTTTTGAAGCCTCATGTCAAAGGGGCTTTGCAATCTTGCAAAGTCTGAAGACAGTTGGAGAGAACAATGCGTAGTTCCATCAGATAAGGAGGGAATTTTTATGTCTTTTGAAGTGGCTAACAATATTTTTACTATAAACCTTGATGGAGTCTGGACTACAGCTCTTGCCGCTATTTTGCTTATGATTGGGTACGGCCTGCGACGACGAATCCGCTTCTTCGAGGTTTTTTGTATCCCTGCTCCCGTCATAGGAGGCGTCCTCATGTCTCTTATCGCATTAGTACTTCACCACCAGGGAGGCGGCGCTCTTAAGTTCAACACGGCCCTTCAATCACCTATGATGATCGCCTTTTTTACCACTGTCGGTATTGGAGGTAGTTTCGGTCTTCTTAAAAAGGGAGGGAAAGCGCTTATCGTCTACCTGGTTTTTTGTTGGGGACTGGCTGTTTTCCAGAATGCTTTTGGTGCGGGGCTTGCTAAAATGTTGGGAATCCATCCGGCTTTGGGCATTATGGCGGGAGCTGTTTCTCTGGAAGGAGGGCACGGTGCAGCAGCTGCTTTTGGTCCCATGGCGGAAGAATTAGGTGTGGCTGGTGCAAAAGTTGTGGCTATTGCCGCGGCAACCTACGGACTCATTGCGGGTGGTCTTTTGGGTGGCCCTCTTGCCAAATGGCTTATAGATCGTCATAACGTAGATATAAAAGCCAGTAAGGAAGAGATTTATATTCAGCCTACAGCTCAAGATATTGAAGAGGAAGAAAATCTTTTTTCAAGTTTCGACTTCTTGAAAATGCTAGCACTTGTCCTCGTAATGATGGCTTTAGGTAGCTTCCTATCAGGTAAAATTAAAGAATGGTATAATTTCAGCCTCCCCGGTTATGTAGGTGCCATGTTCGTTGCAGTGGTATTCCGTAACATAAACGATCATTTCCCTTTAGTAAAGATTCGAAGCAAAGCGATAGATCTTATATCTGACGTCTCTCTGGGACTCTTTTTGACCATGGCCATGATGAGCCTTCGCATTTGGGAACTTTACGATCTTGCCGTTCCTTTAATTATTATTCTTGCCTTACAGACTGTTGCCATTTTCCTCTTGGGGGCCTTCCTTCTTTTCCCCCTATTGGGCAAGGATTATGATGCTGCCGTTATGTGTGCAGGCTTTATGGGGCATGGCCTGGGTGCCACTCCTAATGCTGTTGCTAACATGGGCGCTGTTTGTGAGCGCTATAAAGTTATGTCTCACAAAGCGTTCCTCATTGTGCCTCTTTGTGGGGCAGTGCTCATTGACCTTGTAGGGTTGCCTAACATTGTCTGGTTTATCAACTATCTGACCAAATAGACTTATCTCATAGAGGATGTCGAAGGCCGGTACGGCAATTGAGGCGATGCCGGCCTTTCATTTATTCATCAAAAGAAGGGACGTGTGAATATGAGCAAAAAACTTGTAGAGTGTGTTCCTAACTTCAGCGAAGGCAGACGAGGAGATGTAGTGGAAGCCATTGTTGATGCCGCTCGTGGCGTTCCTGGAGTTAAGGTTCTTGATTACTCTTCAGATCCAGACCATAACAGAACAGTTCTTACGTTCGTAGGTGATCCCGAATCTGCTAAAAAAGCAGCTTTTGCTTGTTGTGCCAAGGCAGCGGGGCTCATCGATATGGAGAAACATCATGGTGAACATCCCCGCATTGGCGCTACAGATGTTATCCCCTTCATTCCAGTGGCTAACGTAACAATGGAAGAATGTGTGGAGCTCGCTCATTCTCTAGGGAAAGATATAGGAGAAAAGTTGAATATTCCTGTCTATTTTTACGAGGAAGCCGCAAAACGTCCTCAAATGAGATCCCTTCCTAAAGTGAGAGAAGGACAGTATGAAGGGCTTAAAGAGCTCATAAAGACACCAGAACGAGCGCCTGACGAAGGGCCTCAAACCATGCATCCTACGGCAGGTGCCACCGTTGTAGGGGCTCGCCCCTTCCTTATTGCTTTCAACATTAACCTTTCAACAAGTGATTTGGCCATAGCCAAGAGAATCGCCCAGACTATCAGGGAAGCAAAGGGAGGCTATAAATATTGTCGTGCTATGGGCGTTATGTTGGAAGAGCGTGGAATTGCCCAAGTTTCTATTAACATGACTAACTATGAGGGAACGCCTCTCCATAGGGTTTTTGAGACGGTGAAATCTGAGGCTGCTCGCTACGGGGTGAATATAGTAGGCAGCGAGATTATTGGCCTTACACCTATGCAGGCACTCCTCGATGTGGCCGATTTTTATCTTCGCCTTGAAGGTTTTAGTCGTAAACAGGTTCTTGAAGCCATATTGGAATAATAGAACAAGGGAATTGCTCTTTCGGGCAGGATTATTCTTTGCGGCAGTACCCACATGTATTACCACATAATATCAACTATAAGAAGGGCTGTCCAGTGTAAAGACGGCCCTTCTTTAAAGGCGCATTTGAGGCACCCTCTTAAGCCGTTCGCTCAAAAGAGAGGCAAGAAAGCCTGTAGAATAGCCTGTAATTGCCCCTGATAAAATTAACACAGGCAAATAGAATATGACATAAAAGTTTTGTATTAATGCGATAATAACAAGTAGCTGTCCTATATTATGGGTTACTGCTCCCGCGATACTAAGGTAGGGGAGCGTTATTGAATCTTTGAAGTGTCTATCAAGCTCAATCATAAGGAGGCAGCTCAATACCCCTCCTGTAAAACTGCACAGAAAGGCGATCATATTTCCACTGAAGAAAGCGGAAAGACCAATACGGAGGAGGGTGACGGTGAGAGCTTCTTTCCATCCGTAGAGTCGAAGAGCTACAAGAGTGATAATATTTGCCAGTCCCAGCTTAACGCCTGGAAAAATGAGAGGTATCTGGGCTTCTGCCACATGAATGGAAAGGGCGAGACCTACAAGCAAAGCCATTATAATCATAGCTTTCAGATGTTTCTTGCTGTACATGTATCGCAAAGCCCCCTTCCTTAATGAGAAATGGCATCAGGCCCTTTATAGCGGCCCCTGCGTCCGATAATCTTGATACTTGTCTTATGGGGCAGACAAACAGCTGTCTCCCCAGGCTTGGATAACCATCCAGATCGAATACACTGCTTATGAGGACAGTTGGCGTCAAGAAAGCGAATTCGACCATGCTCTATCCTAATTACATTATATGTGTTTTCTCCATGGAGAGACCACTCTTCCGGGGCAGTAACATCATCAAGAACTACTTCCCTTACGATGTGCCCGTCTACCTCTATGACAGCCACTGTTTTTCCCGTCCCTTCACATTTTTTATATGTGAAACTCACGAGGAGACTTCCTGCTATAAGTATCACCAAGAGTATCGTTATAAATTTATTTCCCTTCTTCATATATGTAACCCTTCCCCTTGATAAGACGAAATATCTTAGACATTCCTGATGTGGCATAAATTTTCTTCTCTTCCGTAACAACAAGGGCTTCAACGCCAGGGATGCGTTCTATAAAAGCGAGCCCTCCCTCTTTCCCTAAAATGTAGAGAGTTGTAGAGAGAGCATCTCCGTCAATTGATGTCTGAGATACAATAGTGGCACTTAGTAACCCAGATGCGGCAGGATAGCCGCTATGAGGATCAAATATATGATGATACCGTTTCCCCTCTACTTCAAAAAAACGTTCGTAATTGCCTGATGTTACTACGGAACAATTAGAAACTTTTACGATCCCTAAGGGTGTTCCTCGAGGTTCTAAGGGGTCTTGAATGCCAATGTTCCACAAGGTTCCGTCAGCTTTGGTCCCGTATGCGTATATATTCCCGCCCAGATCGATAAGAGCGCTTTTAATTCCCTTTCCCCTAAAAATTTGAGCCACTTCATCTGCAGCATATCCCTTTGCGATGCCGCCAAGATCCAGCATTTGTCCTTTCTGTAGAAGCATAATGGATTGCGTTTCTTTATTGATAACGGAATGAGCGTAATTTACCAATGGAAGCCTTTGGGTAATCTCTTTTTCCGTTGGTAGTTTCTCCTTGTTGGTTCCGATACCCCAAAGATCCACAATGGGGCCAATAGTAGGATCAAAATATCCCGAACTTTTCTGTGCATATTTTAAAGCTTGTTCCATTACGAAAAAAGTGTCATTATGGACAATTACAGGTTCTATTCCTGCCTTTTGATTTACGAAAGCAATATCGGAGGAAGAAGAATGGAGAGACATATGGTCTTCGATTTCAGCAATTCGTTGAAGAGCCGCATCGAGAGCCTGAGGGGCGTTCTCTCCCTGCGCTTGAATTCGTATAAGGGTACCTAAGGCGTAACTTTCTCTGGAACTATAGGGGGTTTTTTTAGAATATCCTTTCCAGAAGAGGAGAAGCAGCAGTAAAAATACTATGCCACTTATGCAAAAGAAAAACTTTTTCAAAAGAACATTCACCAACTTCCATAAAATGAACAGAACTATTGTACGAGGATACCTGGAATAATGCTACAAAAAGTTATTGAATGTATTTGAGAATAAAACAAGATATAATAACAAAACAATACGAACTGTCGACTTCAGCAGGGGGTGTTAAGAATATGAGTATACAAGACCTTAAAAATCAAGTATGTCAGAGTATCGACGATAGGAAAGAAGATCTTCTCTCTCTTGTTCAAGAGATAGGTGCCCATGCAGAACTGGGTTTTAAGGAAATCCGTACCTCTTCCAGGGTAGCTGCGTTTCTGAAAGAGCTTGGACTTCCTGTGGAGACGGGGTTGGCAATAACCGGAGTCAAAGCGCGTCTGGAAGGGAAGAGCTCAGGCCCTACAGTGGCGGTCCTTGGAGAGCTCGATGGGGTTATTAGTCCAGATCATCCTCAAGTGGTGAAAGAGACGAGAGCAGCTCACGCCTGTGGCCATAATCTGCAAATAGGAACCATGCTTGGTGCCGCTATAGGACTAACATGTGCTGGTGCGGGGAAAGAGCTGGATGGTTCAGTCTGCTTTATGGGAGTTCCTGCAGAAGAGTTCATTGAAATTGAAGAACGGATGGAACGTCGCAAAAAAGGCGAAATCCATTTCCTTGGCGGTAAGCAGGAATTAGTGTATCAAGGAGCTTTTGACGATATAGATATGGCTATGATGGCTCATGCCGGAACGAATATGCCTCATCCAACTTTTCTTATTGGTGAGACTGGGAACGGATTTATTGCCAAAACCATCCACTACATTGGCAAGGCTACTCATGCTGCTGCTGCTCCTCACGAGGGAATTAACGCACTTAATGCAGCGGTGCTTGGTATTAATGCCATGCACGCTATGAGAGAAACTTTTCGAGATGATGATCATGTTCGAGTCCATTTTATTATCACTAAAGGGGGCGATACTGTAAATTCAGTGCCTGCTGATGTTCGTCTTGAAGCTTACGTACGAGGAAGATCCATGGATGCGATCAATGGCACCCATACGAAGTTTGATCGGGCTTTTCGCTCTGGAGGCGATGCAGTAGGAGCCAAGACCGAAATTGTTACGATCCCGGGATACCTCCCTCTCGCATGCTCAAAAAACATGAACGACATATTTGCCACAAATGCAGCGAAATTCGTGCCTCAGGAAAACATTGTGGTAGCTCCTCATTTTGACGGATCCACGGATATGGGAGATCTCTGCCATATTATGCCTGCTATTCATCCTTATTTCGGAGGAGTTACTGGAGCCCTTCATTCAGGAGATTTTAGAGTTGTGGATTATGAAGCGGCAGTGCTTCTTCCAGCGAAAGTTATGGCGACAACTGTTATTGACCTACTATACAACGGAGCAGAAAAGGGACGGGAATTGCTTAAGGCTCACCGTCCTCTCATGACACGGGAAGAATATCTTCAAACTCTGGAGCGTTACTTCAATATGTGAAAGGAGTGGTAAAACGTGTGGGATGCGATCCGCAACTGGAAAATTCACGCTTTAGTTCTCGCCCTAGTGGTAATGGCAGAATGGATCGGAATTCATTCTTTTAAGGTAGGCATTGGTACCATTGTCCTCCTTCCAATGCTTTATGCTCTTATGGTGGGGGCCCTATTAGGGCCGAAGTTTTTGAAATTGGCGAATCAGAAAGACATGGTAGATGCAGGGAGCCTCATCGGGGTAACCCTCATGCTTCTTATGGCACGATATGGTACCCTTGTCGGACCGAACTTGCCTATGATCCTCAAGACAAGCCCTGCTCTTATTTTGCAGGAGTTTGGTAACCTGGGAACTGTTTTAATAGGAGTTCCTGTGGCTGTTTTCCTCGGCCTGAAGCGAGAGACGATTGGGGCAGCTCACTCTGTATCTCGAGAACCTAATGTAGCTTTGATTGGCGATGTTTATGGGCTTGACACACCTGAAGGACAAGGGGTAATGGGAGTTTATATTTGCGGAACAGTTTTTGGAACTATTTTTTATGGTCTCATGGCTACTGTTACTGCGGCTCTCAATATATTCCATCCCTTGGCTTTAGGCATGGCTTCTGGTGTTGGGAGCGCCAGCATGATGACAGCATCTGTAGGTTCCCTCAGCGCTATGTACCCCGAGATTGCCGATAAAATCCAGGCTCTTGGTGCGGCGAGCAACATGCTTTCTGGTCTTGATGGTATTTACATGTCTCTATGGATGGCTCTGCCCCTCTCCGAATGGCTCTACAAGAAAACGTACAAAATAAAATACGGAGAGTTTCCGGAAGAACCTAAGTATAAGGGGGTGTAATTCATGAAATCTATTGAAGTCTTTATGGTGCTTCTTATTGTCGCAGTTATGACCCTTATAGGGAACTTCGTAGGGGCAAACACACCTCTTTTAAGTGCTGTCCCAGGAATGTTGGCTTTAGTGGCCATTTGTATGGCTGGAGTGCTATGTGCAAAATTTATTCCAGTCCGCATTCCTTCAGTGGCTTATATTGTTACCATCGGCTGTATCTTGACATACCCAGGGTTTCCAGGATCCGCTCTTCTTTCTGCCTGGGTTCAGAAAGTTAATTTCTTGGCCCTTACAACACCGATTCTGGCATATGCTGGCATTTCGCTTGGCAAAGACCTGGGAATGTTGAAAAAAACGGGCTGGAGAATCATTGTGGTTTCATTTGTTGTTTTTATTGGAACATACGTAGGTTCTGCCGTTATAGCTCAAGCTGTCCTGAAACTGATAGGGGAAATCTAACCGTTACGTTAAGAAAACAGTACCGCTCCAGATGCAATGTGAAGGGGACACCTTAAGGTGTCCCCTTTTTTGTTGTGTATATAATTGTCTATAAATAAACATATTTTTATATTTAAACTTCTTTTTATATCGTTGACTTTGTTCATCTCATAACATAATCTAACAAAGAAAGGGGGCTTTTTTGTTTTTATATTACAAGACCAAGGGGGTTTTTTTATGGAGCTCATTGATATTGTTCAAGGTATTAATGGTATTCTGTGGAGTTACGTCCTTATTTTCCTCCTTTGCGGTACTGGAATTTATTTTACGTTTCGACTGAAGTTTGTGCAGTTACGGAAGTTTGGAGATGCTTGTCGCCATGCCTTTGGTGGAATAACTCTCTTTGGAGAGAAAGCCGGAAAGGAAGGGATGTCTTCTTTCCAGTCTCTGGCCACGGCAATTGCAGCTCAAGTTGGAACAGGTAACCTCGCAGGAGCTGCTACGGCTATAGCATCTGGTGGACCTGGCGCCATTTTCTGGATGTGGATCAGCGCTTTCTTTGGCATGAGCACGATTTTTGCAGAGGCTGTCCTTGCCCAGATATATAAAGAACGAGACGTGGACGGACAGGTTGTAGGTGGGCCAGCCTATTACATCAGTAAGGGATTTGGAAGCAAGGGACTTGCCGCATTTTTCTCTATCGCTATTATCATTGCCCTCGGTTTTATCGGCAATATGGTACAGTCCAACTCTATTAGCGATGCGTTCCAGACGGCATTCAATATGCCCAGTCTTTATGTAGGCATTGGTTTGGCTCTTCTTGCAGGCCTTATTTTCTTCGGCGGCATTAGCCGAATCGCATCTTTTACAGAAAAAGTAGTGCCTCTCATGGCTCTCCTTTATATTATTGGCGGAGTCATTGTCCTTGTTATGAATATCGAGATGCTCATCCCTGCCTTCAAGATGATCTTTGTTGGGGCCTTTAATCCAAGAGCCGCTACAGGTGGGCTTATTGGAGCTACAGTTAAAGAAGCCATGCGTTATGGCGTAGCCCGAGGCCTTTTCTCTAATGAGGCTGGTATGGGATCTACTCCTCACGCTCACGCTGTAGCCAAGGTTGATCACCCAGCAGAACAGGGTCTGATGGCCATCATTGGCGTTTTTATCGATACATTTATCGTTTTGAACATTACCGCTTTCGTTATTCTTGTAACAGGAACTCTTGATGGTCAGACAACAGGCATTGCACTTACTCAAAATGCCTTTACTAATGCTTTTGGCGGTTTTGGCAACACTTTTGTAGCTATTTGCCTTTTCTTCTTTGCCTTTTCCACTGTTATTGGATGGTACTTCTTTGGTGAGGCTAATATCCGCTACCTCTTTGGGTTAAAGGGCCTTACCCCCTATCGAATTCTGGTCATGATTTTTATCGTACTTGGCTCTACCTTGAAAGTGGATCTTGTATGGGAATTGGCAGATACCTTCAATGGTTTGATGGTTATCCCCAACCTCATCGCCGTTCTCGGTTTGGCGAAGGTTGTGTCAAAGGCTCTCAATGAGTATGATTACGACAAAGAGGGATATTTGAAACCGAGACAATCTGAAGCATAAATAACTAAATATCATTTGTATAACACCAAACACCACGGGCGCACCAAAACGGGCCGCTTTTTTAAGGCGGCCCGTTCCCCTTTTTCTCTTATCCTTAGGAGCTAAAATAACAGATATTATTTGTCTTTTACGTTTACTTGTGTATGGAGCCACAGATAAGACAAAACTCCTGGAAGGTAACTCTTCTCGTTTTATAAGCTACGTGAAAGAGCTGATTCTACTCTTGTGTAGAACGATACAATGACTGAAGTAACGTTTCAAGATGCTTCATAGCTTCTCCATATTGGGCCCAGTCCCCAAGACGAAGGGCTTCCTGTGCTGTTTCCCAAGTCTTTTGTGCTTCTTCTATCATTATTCGCACCTGTTGTTTTTGTGTTGTATCTATTCCTTCAGCGGGTTTTGTTACATCCGCAGGCCTTTCTGGCGAGACAACCTTTGATGGAACTGCTACCCCTTCTCGTTTCCCTAAAAGCTTTTCCAGGGCTTCGTCAAGACGCTCTGCCCATACAACTCGCCCTCCAGTGGAAACAATAACTCGTTTTAGTTCCGGCAAATCACTATTTTCAGCCTTGAGATAGAGAGGCTGAACGTAAAGAACGGCTTTCTCTATTGGAATAACGATAATATTACCTTTTATAACATCAGAGCCTCTTTGGCTCCATAAAGAAAGCTGGGCAGAGATATCTGGGTGCTGATTTGTAAGGGCTTCCACTTGAGCCGGCCCATAGATCAGTTTTTGCTTTGGGAACGTGTAAACAAAAAGTTCTCCATAACGGTCACCATCACATCTTCCCGCCATCCATGCGATCATGTTGTCACGGCCGACGGGAGTAAAGGGTGTGATGAGGGCGAATTCTGCAGACTGATCTTCCTCTATCTTCATAATGACATAAAAAGCCCCAAGTTCTTCTTTATTCCCACTGCCTTTATATGTTTGCCATACATCTTCTTTGTTATAGAAAGTATTAGGGTCTTGCATGTGGTAGGTTTTTAATATCTCACTTTGCACAGAAAAAAGGTCTTTAGGGTATCGAATATGTTTTTTCAGGCCTTCAGGCATGTGGCTCATGGGTTGGAAAAGGCCTGGGAAAATTTGAGCCCATGTTTTAATTAAAGGATCCTTCTCGTCTGAAATATAAAAATGGACGGTCCCGTCATATGCATCGACTGTGGCTTTTACACTATTGCGAATGTAGTTGATTTTAACGTTACGTTGCCTTTCTTCGGAGCCAATAAGGACAGGCTCGGCGTAGGGATACCGATCAGTTACTGTATAGGCGTCTTGCATCCATACAAGATGCCCCTCATGAATAACGAGATAGGGATCCTCATCATAGAAAAGGAAAGGAGCTAACCGTTGCAGTCGTTCCTGTATGTTTCGGTAGTAAAGCACACGGCTTTCAGGAGTAAAAAAGTTTGTAAAAAGAATTTTAGAGTCTCCAAAACGCAGAGCAAAGAGGAGCCGTCTGGCAAAGTTGCCAATAGAAACGCCCCCACTTCCTTCGTAGGTCGTTCTCGCATTAGAATCCCCAATAGGGTAGTCGAATTCTTTTTCCGTAGTTTTAACAAAAACATAGGAGCTAGGTTTCTCTCCGTAATAAATTTGAGGACGATTTAGTTCTATGGGAACTGCTATATGAGGTGGAATGTTTTCAATCCAGAGCGCAGGAAGCCCACTGCGACCCACTTCGTTAACCGGATTCATTACAATTCCGTAGCCGTGTGTAAACTCTACACGCTGGTTCACCCATGTAGGGTTCTGAAGGTTTTTAAAATCTAGTTCTCTCGCAGCAACCATAACCTGACGATAGTCGCCATTAAAAGTATATCGGTCGATATCCACGTCAATAAAATCATAGTAAGATCGAATTTCCTGAAGCTGTTTAAAACTCCTGAGAAGAGGGTCGTAGTCCCATAAACGCACGTTCTGAATTGTCTCTTTGTTTTTATCTATCATAGGCCATGTAACTTCTGATTCTGGAACCACAGAGACTGTTTTCAGCGAATCTAGTTTATAAGCTTTTAATGTTGCGTCTATGTTGTACTCTATATATGGTCGTTCTTTGTCAAATTCATTGGGCTCTACAACGTACTTTTGGATAATGCTAGGGTACACGCCTCGCAGAAGGAGAGAGGAGGCAAACAAAAGGCCAATAATCCCTAAGGAGAATTTCCACGTTTTCTTGTAATGCCCTACCGCTAAAAGCAGAGCCACGATAATGGCCAGAACCCACATAACGTTCAGAGCCAACAGCTCGGCATGTATATCGGTATAGCTGGCTCCGAAAGCCACGCCCCGGGGAGAATAGAGAAGATTGAACCGTTCAAGCCAAAAACCGGCACCCCAAAGGAGGGCTATAGTTGCTGCCAAAAGGGATAGATGTTTAAAAATTGTACGTGGAACTGGGTTATGTTGCCCCATAACAATTGGAGCGATGACAAAAGAATACATAAAGCCCGCACCAACAAGAGCCAGAATAAGAAGTCCCATAAACCAGGTTTGTAGGAAGCTTAAGAAAGGAAGTTTATAAATGTAAAAAGCCATTTCCTTCCCGAAGATAGGATCTACAGAACCAAAAGAGCTGCTATGGAGATAACGGAGGATCATGTCCCAGTATCTCTGAGTGGAAAGACCATTGAGTATGGCTAAAATACCGGATGCAGAGAGAACCACAACAGAAGTAAACTTTTTGGGAACATTCCCGAAAGGGGAATCTGCAGTTATAAGCTGTAGCGTATTGTGACGAGCTATTCGAAAATTCAGGAAAAGAAACGAGAAAGAGACGAGAGCTGATAGTATAAAAAGAGCCCATTTGGGGAGGAGCATCGTCCAGAATACGGAACCATGCCCCAGAGATTTAAACCAAAGATAGTCTGTATAAAAACGAGCGAAAGAGGGGAAAGCAAGAGAAGCGAGAAGAGCAACAAACAGCAACAACCATAATCCCCATACTTTCGGCAGAATATCTCGAAAATATTTCGGGAACCTGGATGACTTCTTTTTTTCATTATCGAACCATTCTTCATCAGGAAACGGATAATTTTTCCACATAGTTCTATTTTAGCGAAGAAATTTATTCCGTCAAAAAAGTTTTTTTATCGACTGTGAGATATAATGAAATTAAAAAGATATTGGAGGGGAAGCTATGGGTTTGGAATATAAGCTGCAAAGTATTGGGATTATCCGGTCCCCTTTTAGACAGAGGAAAGGAATGCCTATCCAGCCAGCCGGTGCCCGAGGTATTCGTGGAAGTGTGGAAGTGCTTCCAGAATTTGAAAAAGGTCTTCAGGGCCTCGAAGGCTTTTCCCACATTTACCTTTTATACTGGTTTCACCTTTCAGAAGGCTTTGATCTGACAGTCAAGCCGTTTATGGACGTCGAGCATCACGGTGTTTTTGCTACTAGAGCCCCTCGTCGCCCTAACCAGATCGGGCTTTCTGTTGTTCGCCTTGTGGCTATTCAACAGGGTAAGCTTATTATAGAAGATGTGGATATTCTTGATGGAACCCCTCTTCTTGATATTAAACCTTTTGTGCCAGAGTTTGATATTTTTGGCAGAGAATTTCGGTCAGGATGGCTGGAAAAACAAGATATTTCTCCAGAAAACGTGAAGGCCGACGACCGCTTTAGCGGTTAATTTTATTCGGAAAGGACGATATGAAATGAAAAAAATAATTGCATCGCCGACAGCTCCCAAAGCTGTAGGACCTTATTCTCAGGCTGTTTTGGTGAATGGTTTCTTGTTTGCGTCAGGGCAGTTACCAGTGAATCCGGCAGCAGGAAAGCTTGTGGAAGGCGACATTAAAAATCAGTTCCATCAGGTGATGAAGAATCTCTCTGCTGTGTTGAAGGAAGCGGATCTTTCTTTTGATGACGTGGTGAAGACAACCATTTTCCTTACTGATATGGCTAACTTCTCTGCGGTGAACGAGGTCTATGCCGAATATTTCCCTGGCGATAAACCAGCTCGTTCCTGCGTTCAGGTGGCAGCGCTGCCCCTTGGCGGTCAGGTAGAAATGGAGCTTATCGCCTGCCAGAAATAAAGGCAGGAGATATGTATTTATGTGGGGACATCTCTATAAGATGCCCCCATTTTTTTTGGGGAGGGACATGGAATGGAATATAGGGTGGAGCGAGACTCTCTAGGAGAAGTACAGGTTCCAGCAGATAAAAAGTGGGGGGCCCAGACGCAAAGGAGCCTTGAAAATTTTAAAATTGGCACTGAAACAATGCCTTATGACATACTGAAAGCATTTTTTATTCTTAAAAAAGCCGCGGCTGTTGTGAACTGTAACCTAGAGCTCCTTGATAAGGAGAGAAGAAATGCCATTGTGCAAGCGGCTGACGAAGCCTTAGAAGGTAAACTTCAGGAACATTTCCCCCTCGTAGTATGGCAAACGGGCAGCGGTACCCAAACAAATATGAATGTGAACGAAGTTCTTGCTCATCGCGCGAATGAAATTACCGGCAATTCCCCAGCTGTTCATCCTAACGATCACGTTAATTGTTCTCAAAGTTCTAACGATACGTTCCCCACGGCTATGCATATAGCGGCTGTTCTTGCCATGGAAGACAACGTTTTGCCTGCTCTTCGCCGTCTCCATGAAACGCTTTTGAAAAAGTCGGCAGAGTTCCAGCATATTGTGAAAGTGGGGAGAACTCATTTACAAGATGCTACACCTCTTACTCTGGGGCAGGAAGTAAGTGGATGGGTGAGGATGCTTGAACGTTGCGGAGCCATGATTCTTAATGGATCCAACATGTTGAAAGATTTGGCCCTTGGAGGAACAGCCGTTGGTACTGGCCTGAATAGCCATCCAGATTTCGCTTCTTGCGTGGCTGAGCAAATAAGTTCTCTCACAGGGAAATCCTTTTGTACGGCAGAAAATAAATTTCATTCTCTTACAAGTAAAGACGAACTCGTGTTTGCACATGGCGCACTCAAATCCTTAGCGGCTGATCTCATGAAGATAGCCAACGATATTCGCTGGTTGGCCTCTGGTCCTCGCTGCGGTCTGGGGGAGATAACCATCCCCGCTAATGAGCCGGGTAGCTCTATTATGCCCGGAAAAGTGAATCCCACCCAATGCGAAGCTGTAACCATGGTAGCTGTACAGGTAATGGGCAACGACAGTGCTATTGGTTTTGCCGCCAGTCAGGGAAATTTTGAGCTGAATGTATTTATGCCTGTCATTATCTATAATTTCTTACAGTCATGTCGCCTCCTTGCCGATGCAATGAACTCCTTTGAGGAGCATTGCGCCTGTGGCTTAAAGCCATGCCAGAAACGCATTGATATGTACCTTCAGAACTCTCTGATGCTTGTTACAGCTCTTACACCCCATATTGGTTATGATAAGGCAGCAGAAATTGCCAAGAAAGCTCATAAAGAGGGGATGTCATTAAAAGAAGCGGCGTTGCAACTCGGATATGTAACGACAGAGGAGTTTGAGAGGTGGGTATGCCCTCAGAAAATGGTTGCTCCATCGTTACTTCATGGGGTGTAGATTTTTAACATTTTGTGTCTGCGAGAAAGTACTTCTTGATTTAAAATTAAGAAGATAAATATAAATATAAATATGAAGTAAAGGGGGCATAAAACATGTTTTCAGCGAAAGAGTTTTTGCGCTCTGAAGTTACACCAGCTCTTGGGTGTACCGAGCCCGGTGCTGTGGCTTTGGCTGTGGCCCGGGCGCGTCAGGAAATAGGGGATGAGAGTGTGAGGTTTGTTGAGGTTACAGTAAGTGGCAGTATCTACAAAAATGGCATAGCTGTAAGCATTCCCGGCACACAAGGGTTAAAAGGAAATGTAATTGCGGCTGCTTTATCTTCTGTTTGCGGCAATGCCGAGTATGGCCTTGAAGTATTAAAAGATTGTTCGAGAGAGGCTGTGCAACAGGCACAAAAATATATAGATCAAGGTAAAATTAAAGTTCTGCCTGATATGAACAAGAATGGCGTTTATGTTAAGGCTGTAGTAACCACGGACCAACATGTATCAGAGTGCGTAATTGAAGGAAGTCATACAAATATTGTTCAAGTTGCCCTCGATGGCAAATCTCGGTATGAACTGCAGGGAATTTCCGAAAAGAACAAGAGTGATGTAAAAAATATTTCTGACCAAATTAAGACAATGGCCTACCGTGATCTCGCACGTCTTATTAACGACATAGATGAAGAAGACATAGAGTATGTTATGGAAGGCGTACGCATGAACATGGAAATTGCCATGCTGGGACTCGATCCAACGCGAAAAACAGGGCTCGGAGTAGGAAAAACTGTAATGAAACTTGCTGGCGACGACAATGATTTCCGGACCCTTGGCGATAGAATAAAAGCTATTTCTGCAGCGGCATCAGATGCCAGAATGTCTGGAGCAGCTCTTCCCGTTATGAGCAGCGCTGGAAGTGGCAATCACGGTATTACCGCTATTCTGCCTGTAGCCACAGTGGGGAAATATTATCAGAAAACCAGGGAAGAAATAGCTCGTGCTATAGTGTTAAGTCATCTTTCCACAAGCTTTATAAAAAGCCGCATGGGGCGCCTGAGCCCAGTATGTGGATGTAGTGTAGCAGCCGGTGCTGGAGCAGCGGCTGGCATAGCCTACCTTTTGTCTCAAGATATATGCAAGGCAGAAAAAGCCATGGCGATTCTCGTAAGCAACCTTGTTGGCATGATTTGCGATGGAGCCAAAGACACGTGTGCTCTCAAAGTTGGGACAGGGGCGTATGAAGCCTATTGTGCTGCAATGATGGTATTAGAGGGGCATGAACTAGATGGTCCTCAAGGAGTTGTAGATGAAACCATTGAAAAAACCGTGGAAAATGCTGCTGCTATTAATGTGGAGGGCATGAAAAACGTGGATCGTATCATTATTAATTTCATTTCAAACCGCTATAAAGAGGAGGTTTCAGCTAAAAATGCAGTGTCATAAGTGCCTTGCCCACCCTTGTCAGAAAGGGAACCCTTGCGAAACCAAGGAGAGTCTGCCCCTGTATGAAAACGATCTTGATCGTCGTCTCGTTGCGGTGTCTTCTGAAATAGAAGCCCTCTTTTATGGAGAGGCCTGTCGAGTTGATGAAACATTGGAGTTTGCCAGACGCATGAGATTTAAAAAACTTGGCCTCGCCTTTTGCGTTGGATTTTCTGAAGAGGCAACTCTCCTTGCCTCAATTATTGAAAAGGAGTTTGAGCTTTGTTCCGTTTGCTGTAAAGTTGGCTCTCTTCCTAAAGAGAGTGTAGGTGCGAAGCTGAAGCCGTGGGTGGGCACGATCTCCTGCAATCCTGCAGAGCAAGCCAGGGTTTTAAACGAATCGGGAAGCGAACTTAATATTGTTTTAGGCCTTTGTGTAGGCCATGACGCTGTTTTTTATCGCCATTCTGTAGCTCCTGCGACGACCTTAGTGGTAAAAGACCGGAAGCTTGGGCATAATCCTGTAGCGGCTCTTTACTGCCCTTATATTCGAAAAAACTTAGGGAAACCACTGAAGGAAAGAACGAAATAAAAACGTAGTTAGAAACAAAGAACGGGGCTGTCCTGGAAAGAATGGCCCCGCTCTTTTACGCGCATAAACTATTTTTCAATACAGGCAACAGCTCGGGATATTCTGTCAAGGCCTTCTTTGATCAAGGCCCGGGGTGTGGCGATATTCATTCTCATGAAGCCTTCCCCTCCCGTGCCAAACCAAGCTCCGTTGTTCATAGCTACACGAGCCTTATTGACGAATAGATCAAGAAGTTCGTCGCCAGAAAGGCCAAGTCCTCTGCAGTCAAGGAATGGGACATATGTTCCTTCAGGCCGTACAAGTTTAATGTCGGGAAGATTTTCAGTTAGATATTTTTCAATAAAATTCACGTTTCCTTCCAAATACTCTAGCAAAGCATGAAGCCACGGCTCCCCTTTCCTATAAGCAGCTTCTAGGGCAAAGGTTCCAAAAAGGTTCCCTCCATCAATGTGAAGGAAGTTTAAAACAGAAGTATAGGCGTCCCGAATTTGAGGATCTGGAATAATTACTGCCGATGTAGAAAGCCCCGCAATATTGAAAGTCTTGCTCGGAGCTATACAAGTAATAGTTCTGGAAGCGATCTCCGGGGAAAGAGACGCCATGGGAATATGGTGAAAGCCCTTGTAAATAATATCTGAGTGGATCTCGTCAGAAACCACAATCAAATTGTGGCGAAGGCAAATTTCTCCAAGCTTCGTGAGCTCCTCTTTGGTCCAAACCCTTCCTACAGGGTTGTGAGGGCTGCAAAGGAAAATCATTTTCACGGAAGAATCTATTTTTTTCTCGAGATCTTCAAAATCCATTTCGAAACGGCCATGTCGCTCTACTAACGGATTCTCTATAATATGGCGTCCACGCCCGCTAGCAGCGCTAAAGAAAGGGGGATACACTGGCGGTTGCACGACAATTCCATCTCCCGGCTTCGTAAAGGCAAGAACAGCCATGGAAAGGGCAGGAACAACCCCCGGGGAATGGCGGATCCATTCCGCTTCTATTCCCCACTTGTGTCGTTTCTCAACCCACTCTACAATGGATTGAAAATAATTGTCACTTTTCCCTGTATAGCCAAAAATTCCATGATCAACTCGATTTTTTAACACCTCCGCAACCTCAGGAGGAGCTGTAAAATCCATATCTGCAACCCACATGGCCAGAAGATCGTCACGGCCAAATTTCTTCGTCATAAAATCCCATTTTTCACAGGACGTATGGTGTCGATCGATAATTGCATCGAAGTTGTATGTGCCCACTACTTAACACCTCCGTGGAATATATAGCAGTATTATCTTCAGCAATTTCATCTATAATATCATTTTACCCTAAAGAGTATATTCTTTTTTATATAGGTTTTACCGCCCATAAAAAAGAGACAGAAAGGCCTAATAAAATACAGTGGTATCTTTCAAGTTAGCGTCATATTATAGTAACGGCCCTATATATAGGGTATTTCAACGAAAAGAGGTCGAGAGAGATGATCAAACTGTTCCGCGAACGCTTCAACCACCATATCGACCTGGATGTTTTGGAACATCCCGCCGAACTTCGACTGTCTGAAAATGCCATGTGGCTTCTTTCCCAAAGGTATTTTATTCAGCGATACGATGAAGAAGAGGAAGGGATCCGTCAAGAACGATCTTTCGAGGAATTTGCTCGGCGCATATCACGTATCATAGCCAGTGCCGAAACCCTTTACCTTGAGAAAGACGATCCTCAGAGTCTTCCGTGGCTCCAAATTCTTGAAATGAACATCTTCAACGATATTCTCAACAGGCGTTTTCTTTTTAACTCGCCGTGTCTTTTCAGTGCTGGCGCAGGAATGACTATTGTGCCGGAATTGGCAGAACGGATTTACAAATCTCCAACGGAAATGACATTCGAAGACTATGCGACTCTCTTAGAGGCGAAAACGAAAAATCAACAGCTTTTCGCCTGCTTTGTCATCAACATCCCAGACAGCATAGAAGGGATCTTCGACTCTGTGAAAGACGCCAGCATCATAAGCAAATTCGGGGGTGGAGTAGGGGGAAACTTTGGCAACCTCAGAGAAAGAGGCGCCGATATAAATGGCGGAACGGGAGGACAAGCCAGTGGTCCCATCTCCTTTATGGAGACATGGAACACTATGGGATCGGTGGTTGTGCAGGGAGGACGGCGAAGAGCTGCCCTTATGGGGATGCTCTACGATAATCACCCTGATATTATGGATTTTATTGATGCCAAGGTTGAGGAAGGGAAGCTCTCTTACTTCAATATTTCTGTTTGTGTCTCTGATCGCCTTATTCAAGCTGTACATGACGATGGAGATTTTCCCCTCCTTTCGCGTATTAATGGGAGCGTAGTCCGTACGCTGCCAGCCAGAGAATTGTGGGATAAGCTCTGTGAAAGCGCTTGGAGAAGGGGAGATCCTGGTGTTTTCTTTATTGACCGGGCCAATGTTGATAATCTTCTAAAACTTGATAAAGAATGGCGTATCGAATCGACAAACCCTTGCGGTGAGCAGCCTTTGCCTAACTACACAAGCTGCAACTTAGGCTCTATCAATGTGGAATCTTTTGTAACAGCAAAGGGAGGCTTGCCCTTCTTTGATATGGAAGCATTTGTGGATCAGGTATATCGGTCTATGTATTATCTTGATCTTGTGATCGACGCCTGTTCCTACCCATTGAAACGAATAGAGGAGCGGACGAAAAAGATCCGCCCAGTGGGTCTTGGTATTATGGGACTT
>NZ_DHCG01000015.1:5089-6494 GCF_002398115.1 Aminobacterium sp. UBA4908 | reverse complement strand
ACCTGAAAAAGGCTTTGGCAAAACTCCCCTGTGCTATCTGGGGACAGGCCAATAGGAGCAAAAGCTATAACAGCAATAAAAGTAGCTCCCAACAAAGGCCATTGAGTTTGAGTCACAACACCCACGGCAGAAGATATTCTATCCTCACCGCTTTGTATCCGCACAAGAAGGCCATCAGCAACAACGATGGCGTTGTCCACTAGCATTCCCAAAGCTACAATCAATGCTCCAAGAGAAATACTATGAAGATCTATCCTCACAAGTTTCATTGCAATAAAAGTGGCAAAAATTGTAAGCAACAATACCCCGCCAATAAGCATTCCACTGCGGAAACCCATAAATATAAGTAATATGGCAATAACTATACCCAGAGCTTCCAGAAGATTTAATAAAAAGTTATTAATTGCCTTTTGAACTGTATCCGACTGGTAGTAAATAAGCCCTAAATTCATGCCGATAGGAGTCTGCGGCTCTAGTTCCTTGAGCCGCTTCTTTATGGCTTCTCCCATAGCAATAACGTTGCCACCTTCTACGTTGGAGATACCGATTCCAACAGCAGGACTTCCATTATAACGCATCATTGCCCGTGTCGGCTCTATATAATTACGAGTAACTGTAGCTATGTCATCTAAACGGATCAGCACCCTCGAGGAAGATGCAAGAAGTAACGCCCCTACTTGTTCGACAGAAGAAAACTCCCCAGTTGGAGTTATGCGAATATACTCTGCTCCCGCTCTCACTTTCCCCGATGGAACCACGAAATTCTGAGCTTTGAGAACTTGAAAAAGTTCTTCCATAGAGATACCGAGCTGACTAAGTTTCGTTCTGGAAATTTCTACATAAATAGCCTCTTTTTGTATGCCTGTCACTTCAACACTTGCAACCCCAGGAACAAGAAGCAACTCCTTACGCAGGTAATCAGCAAAATCTTCAAGTTCTCTGTAAGAATATCCTTCGCCAGTAAGGGCAAAATAAACTCCATATACATCTCCGTAGTCATCGTTAACTAAAGAACGACTTGTTCCTGGTGGTAACTGCTCTTGAACATCATTTATTTTCCGTCGTAACTCGTCCCATATTTGAGGCAAATCTTTTGCTGTATACGTATCTTTAATATCTACATACACAAGAGAAACGCCTTCCTGAGAAAGAGACCGGACCTTATCCACTTGTCCCATCTGTTGAGCAGCCCGTTCTATAACTTCCGTTACCTCTTCCTCCACTTCTTTTGGCGTAGCTCCTGGGTAAGCAGTGGTAATTACCGCTGTCTTAATAGTAAAGGCAGGATCTTCCAGTTTTCCTAACCCTTTATAGGCAAAAACTCCACCTATAATCAAAAAAACTGTAAAAAACCACGTCACGTATCTCTTTTGAATTGAATATTCTGCAATATTCATAATAGGCC
>NZ_DHCG01000015.1:0-4807 GCF_002398115.1 Aminobacterium sp. UBA4908 | reverse complement strand
TGAATATATACTTCCACCTTATGAACCGTCATGGTTTCTTCATTGATAATCCAAAGGAAATGCGTTGTTCCCTCTCCTGGAACAACGGCTATAGAAGGGACTGCAAATCCTTTAACCTCATGGGCCCCGTTTTGCCCAGTAAATTCAACATTCGCAGTCATACCTGGCAAAACAACTATGTCCTTCGGGTAAGGCATCGTGAATGTTACAGCATACGTCTGAGTTTGTGGGTCGGCTTCTGTAGATATCTCCTTAAAGACAAGAGAGTATTGCGTGTTGGGTGCTGCCTCAAAAGACGAAGATACTCCTAAAGAAGTATTTAAACGAAATTTCATAATATCCTGTTCTGGAATAGAGACCACTATTTCAACCTCTTCCAGATTTTGTAAACTTACGATCGGTTGGTCCCTTTGCACGCTTTGAAAATTGTCCACATATCGAGCAGCAATAATCCCTTTAAAAGGAGCTTTAAGTTCTGTATCATCCAAGGCACTTTGAGCAGCTTGAACTTGAGATTCTAACCCCTGTATAGTAGCTTCCATCGCCGCAATGTCTTCAGCCCTAGCACCACTTCTTGCCTTCTGAAGTTCCTGGCTAGCAGCATTCACTTCCCCTTTCGCCACCTCATAGGTTGTTTGTGACCGCTCTAAATCTACTTGAGCCACAACTCCTTCCTTAAATAAGCGTTCCATCCTTTTATAATCTGCTTCTGCCTCTGCCAATTTGGCTTTCGCCGAAGCAACTTGAGAAGATAAAGCCGAAATTTCTTCTCTTCTTGCTCCAGCTCTCATAGCAGACAGCTGTGCTTTAGCATTATTCAGGGCGCTCTGCGCATTCATCAATTGAACTTTGAAATCTCGAGGATCTATTTGGGCAACAAGATCGCCCTTATTTATAGGTTCACCTTTCTTCACTGGTAACTCAATAAGAGGACCTGACACTCTAAAAGAGAGATCTGCTGTCTTTGAGGCAAGGACTTTACCTGGGAATACACGTCGTAAAACAACGTCTGGGGCAGAAAGGGTTATATATTTTACAGGACGAGCGATTTTTTCCACAACCTTCTCTTTTTGTTCCTCTTTTTTATTCGATAAAAGGAAAAAACCTCCAACAACAATAAGGATGGCAGCCACGCCCCATAGTCTTTTAAATCTCATTATCTCTCACCTCTATCTTCTCATCGTATTAATTTATAACAGGGTCAACCACCAGTAACGCAACCTCGTATATTCGTTTTGTAACTCCATTCTGTTAATTTTAAAAAACAAGAAAATTATACTCTTTTATTTTAAAATAAATCTTCAAAAAATAGGGTATACAAAAACAAAAAATCACCCAATCTTTTTCCTTCTCGATACGATCCTATTCTTTTGTGATTAAAATTATTTTCTGCTTTCTTTATAACGCAAAAGCCCAACCTGAAAGAAAAGGTTGGGCTTTTTTAACATGTAAACGATTTTTTGTAAGAGCAACGTTTCAAAAAATTGCTACTGCGCTGAAAGTCCCCGCTCTTTTAGTGTTCCTGGGATAATGTTATCCCAAAATGCCGCACAAATACCTGCGACAGCCATGGGTGTTTTAAGGATAGCCCATAAAACTTGTCCGATAATCCCAATGGAAAAGAAAGAATCTTTCGCACCTTCTACCCATCCAGGAAGCCCAAGGGCCATTAGAAAAGCGAAACCTACTATCAAAACGTTTCGTTGGCTCGACATATCCGCTCGCAGCAACACTTGTATCCCTAATGTCCCAATAATACCAAAAAGGGCTATGTACGCTCCGCCAATAACAGGGCTAGGGATCGTAGCAATGAGCGCCCCTATTTTCCCCACAAAACTCATAAGTATAAGGAGAATCGCTCCTGTACGTACAACCCAGCGAGAGGCAACTCCCGTTAATCCGATAAGACCAATATTTTCTGTATATGATGTTGTAGCAACCGCACCGAGAGTCCCAGCAATCGCACAGTTCAAACCTTCAGCACCTATTCCCCTATTAATCATGGAGGGTGTAGGATCTGGGAGGCCAGCAACATAAGAACAGGAGTGATAGTCACCTATAGATTCGATCATTACCGCAAAAAAGCCTGCGATAATCGCTCCGAAAGAAATAATGTCAAATTTTGGAGCACCCCAAGGCATAATGCCTGTAAAACGGAACCATGGCGCTTGCACTACGCTGGAGAGGTCAATATACGCTGCATGTCCACTGGGAAAAAAGCCTATGAGGGTTCCACCAAGGGCTACGAGATACGCAATGGAAATAGAAGCCAATACAGCAAAAATATTGAAGTATTTATTTCGACTTACTAAGCTGAAGAAAAAGACTCCCACAACTACAATGAGAGATATAGGCCAGTATTTCGAAGCATTTGCCTGGATAGCTACTGGTGCCATGGAAAAACCTATTGCCATAATAGTAGGCCCGATAACTACTGGAGATATAAGCTTTCGTATAACACCAACAATCCGGCTATACCCTATAATAGAAAGGATAATGCCTCCTAAAATTAAAGCTCCGCTTACATGCTGCATTACGACAGAAGGCCCCGAAGCCCCGTAAGCTGCGATAATCGTCATTATAGGAGGAATAAAGCTGAAACTAGATCCCTGAACAATAGGTAGTCCGGATCCAATTTTAGGGTGAGTCTGAATTAACGTTGCTATACCCATTGCCAGATAAACACAAGATATAAAAAAGCCAATTTCTACTGTAGTCATCCCCATTGCTGGACCAAAAATCAAGGGGACAAGAGTTGTAGCTCCAAATAAAGTTAAAACATGTTGAAAACCAGCTAAAACCATAATAGGAAAGGGCGGCTTGTCGTCCACTCCAAAAACTATGTTTTTAATTGCCATCCTAACACCCCCATATTTAAACTGGGGTTATTGTAGCAGATTGTACAATCGGTTGCATAAAATTTTGATTAAATATTTCTATAAAAATAAGATATAATATTTTCGGAGGTGGTTCTTTTGAACAATAATCTTAAATACATGGCACAGCAGTGTGCGTGCGCTTTAAAGGAAGCACATAAAATAGTTCTGTTAAGTGGCGCTGGAATGTCTACTAATGCCGGAATACCCGATTTCAGAGGCCCCAATGGAATTTACAAACAAAAAATGCAGACAGATCCAGAACTTATTTTCGATATTGACTACTTCCAGAAAAATCCTCGCTTCTTCTATCAGTTCCATCGAGAATTTTTAAAGGTCATCAATAAAATAGAACCTACCTTCTCTCATCGGTTCTTTGCGCAACTGGAAAAAGAAGGGAAACTCGCTGGAATCATTACCCAAAATATCGATGCCCTTCACCAAAAAGCTGGCTCTAAGAAAGTGTACGAGATACATGGGAGCACATGGCAAAGCTATTGTACTTCTTGTGGCGAAGTCTTCGACTACGAGACATCATATGCGAAGAGCTTCAAAGAAGACATCCCTCATTGCGAAAAATGTGGCGGCGTACTAAAACCTGACATTGTCTTTTTTGGAGAAAATGTAAAACACCTTTATGAATGCCAAACCCTTGCTGAGGAGGCCGATTTGCTTTTTGTAGTAGGATCTTCTCTTACTGTCACCCCAGCAGCATTTTTACCTTCCATGTGTCCAGGGAAAATAGTAGTTGTCAATAAAGGGGATATTTCTTATGCCTATTTACATCCTCAAAAGATCTTTATTCATGCGGAATGGGATATAGATGATTTTTTTAAAGCAGTAGAAGAGGCAGGAAGAGAATAACCTCCTCACCTTTCTTAAAAGGAAGTCCGATACATGATATAGAAGTGGAAATTAGTGAATCTGGGGTGAAAGTATGAAACGTAAATACAGGTGGAAACAGTTACTTCTCTCTTTTTACTTTATCATCGGAACTTTTTTTATCACACCAGCCTTAGGGCGAGAAATTCAAGGGAACGTATTTACTGTCGATGTGTTGCCGACAGAGAATTCTAGCGGTTTTGAAGTTTGGGAAAGCCGCTTTTATCCTGTAGATATACTTGATCAAAAGATAACACAATATTGCATAAGCCAGCTGAAACGTTCCCCTTTTATAGAAGTTCGGGAACAGCAAAAAAGGGGAAGAACTCTTCCGCCTGGAGATATGGCTTTACAACTGGAAATTTATTCTTTTACTGTGAAAGATAAGGATTTTTTCGGAAAAGACCAGAGAGGCAAAGTACGCATAAGACTTCGCGTCTACGATAATTCTGGGAAGGAGCTCCCTTTTTGTGCAGATATCGTAGCAGAAGATCAGCGATATATACCTGTTCCCGGAGATGATCGCCTGTTTTTTCTATCTGCACGAGGTTTCTCCCCTTTCGATCCCATGTATAAAGACGGCCTTGATCTTTTTCGTCTCGCCCCCAGAGAAAACACTAACAATTTCAGCAAACCTGTATGGGACGATTTCTCACAATCGCCATATTGGGAAGCCTGCAAAAAAGCTATAAACAAAGCGCTACAACAGGTGACAGACGGTTTCTCGGGATTATACCGCACCGCCAACATTGTGGGGTATGCAAAGAATGCAGATGAAGAAGGGACTCATTTCATTATTTCCGCAGGACGATATGAAGGAATTCGAGAGAAAGATATTCTAACTGTTGTAAGGAAGGTGTCCTTTAAAGGAATTGGACCCAACGCTGCGGAGAGCGCCTTCCCTAAAGAAGTAGGGACCGTTCGTGTTATACAAGCTGTAGATCACAATGCCATCGTAGTTGTAATGAAACAAGAAGAAGACAAAGAACCTGACATAGAACTCTCAGATATCATTCTAATACCATTCTATCATTCCAGAATGTAAGGCA